>JAZNRG010000164.1:0-14688 GCA_045590575.1 Acutalibacteraceae bacterium
ATCAAAAGTAACTTCAATCTGAGGAACGCCTCGTCTTGCGGGCATAATGCCGTCAAGGTGGAATACGCCGAGAGTCTTGTTATCTCTTGCAAATTCTCTTTCACCCTGAAGAACGTGAACTTCAACAGAGGGCTGATTATCAGCAGCAGTTGAGAAAATCTGGCTCTTCTTTACGGGAATTGTTGTGTTTCTGTCGATAATCTTTGTGTTGATACCGCCCATTGTTTCGATACCGAGTGAAAGCGGAGTAACGTCAAGGAGAAGAAGACCCTGAACTTCGCCGCCGAGAACGCCTGCCTGAAGGGCTGCACCTACTGCAACGCATTCATCGGGATTGATGCCCTTGAAGGGTTCTGTTCCCATGAATTTCTTGACAGCTTCCTGAACAGCGGGAATTCTTGAAGAACCGCCGACCATGAGAACCTTGTTGATTTCGCTTGTCTTGAGACCCGAGTCGCTCATTGCCTGGCGAACAGGACCCATTGTTGCTTCAACGAGGTCTGCTGTAAGCTCATTGAACTTTGCTCTTGTGAGAGTTGTTTCAAGGTGCTTGGGACCTGTTGCATCGGCTGTGATGAAGGGAAGAGAGATGTTTGAGGTTGTTACACCTGAAAGCTCAATCTTTGCCTTTTCTGCAGCTTCCTTAAGACGCTGCATAGCCATCTTGTCGCCGCGAAGGTCGATGCCCTGCTCTGCCTTGAAGGTGTCCGCAAGCCAGTTGATAACTCTCTGGTCAAAGTCGTCGCCGCCGAGCTTGTTGTTACCTGCGGTTGCAAGAACTTCCTGAACGCCGTCGCCCATTTCGATAATTGAAACGTCGAAGGTACCGCCGCCGAGGTCATAAACCATAACCTTCTGGTCATTTTCCTTGTCAATACCGTAAGCAAGAGCCGCTGCTGTGGGCTCGTTGATGATTCTCTTTACTTCAAGACCTGCAATCTTGCCTGCGTCCTTTGTTGCCTGGCGCTGTGCGTCGGTGAAGTATGCGGGAACGGTAATAACAGCTTCTGTTACCTTGTCGCCGAGATAGCTTTCCGCATCTGTCTTGAGCTTCTGAAGAATCATTGCGGAAATTTCCTGCGGAGTGTACTTCTTATCGTCAACAGCTACCTTGTAATCAGTACCCATCTGTCTTTTGATTGAGGAGATGGTTCTGTCGGGGTTGGTGATAGCCTGTCTCTTTGCAACCTGACCAACCATTCTTTCGCCGGTCTTGCCGAATGCAACAACAGAGGGAGTTGTTCTTGCGCCTTCTGCGTTTGCGATAACTACGGGCTCGCCGCCTTCAATAACCGCTACACATGAGTTTGTTGTACCTAAGTCGATACCGATAATCTTTGCCATAATTTGTTTCCTCCTATAATTAAATGAAAATTATAAACCTGATTAATTATTTATGAATTTGCAACCTGAACAACAGCTTCTCTGATTATTCTGTCGCCCATTTTATAGCCTTTTGAAAAAACTGCGGCAATCTGATTCTCGCCGAGTTCGTTATCCTCAACGGTCATAACCGCATTATGGATATTCGGGTCAAAGTCCTCGCCTCTTTCGCCGTAGGCTTCAACGCCGAGCTTTTTGAGGATTTCGCCGAACTGAGTGAAAATAAGGTCAATTCCTTTTTTATAGTCCTCAAAATTGCTTTCTTTATTGTTTGCCGCTCTGTCAAAATTATCCAGAACGGGAAGAAGCTCTTTAATAACGTCGGACTTTGATAATATATAAGCATCCTGCTTTTCCTTAACGGAACGCTTACGGAAATTATCATATTCCGCACAGATTCTCAGGAACTGCTCATTCTTTTCATCAAGAGCCTTTTGGAGCTGCTCCTCTTTTGACTCAACAACCTCTGCGGTTTCTTCCTTAACCTCTTCGGTTGATTCAGGCTTTGTCTTATCTTTCTTCATTATGCTGTCCTTTCTATTCTTCGATAGCCTGCGTTATGAGGCTGCCGACAAGGTCGGTTAAATATTTTATGCTGGGGATAATATTTTCATAATCCATTCGGGTGGGACCGATAAGACCGATTGTTCCCGAGTTATCGCCGCCGACGGAATATTTTGCAATAATAACGCTTGAATTTTCAAGCTGTCTGTAAAAATTCTCTCTGCCTATTTTAACATTAAGTGGTTCTTTATTTTCGTTGAAAACTGCGGTCAGAGGTTCTTTTTTGTTAAGGAAATCAAGAAGTTCAAGAGCATCTCTGCCGTACTCCTTATGGGAGAAAAGATTAGAACTGCCGCCGAGCACCATTTTTGAACTTGCGGTGCTTCGTGCAAGCTCGCACACCGCCGCCATAAGCGGGAGCATTGCAAAAACATCGCCGTCTATCGTTGCGGCAACGGTCTGCATATCCGCAACGCTGATATCGGATGCAGGCTTGCCGATGATGCAGGATTTCACAATGTTATAAAACTGCTCAATAATTTTTGCGGTAAGCTCGCAGTCGAGCCTGCAAAGTCTGCTTTTGAGAATACCGTTTGAGGTAAGCAAAACAAGCATTGCCGAATGCACACCTACGGGAACAAGCTCAATTCTGCGGATAATCATCGCATCGCCGCCGGGAGCAGTTGAAACACAGGCACATTTTGTTAAATCCGCAAGCACTTCGCCTGCCTGAGCGATAAGTCTTTCGGGGTCACCCGCTGCAGAGGAAATGCCCGCTTCAATCATTCTGCGGTTGAGTTCATCTATCTCTCTGGGTTTCATCAGATTATCAACATAATATCTGTAGCCCTTCTGGGAAGGCACTCTGCCTGCCGAAGTATGCGGCTGCTCAAGATAACCCATTGCGGCAAGGTCGCTCATCTCGTTACGCACGGTTGCGGAGGAAACCGCCATTCCCGTGAGTGCAAGAAGTTCTTTTGAGCCGACGGGTTCACCCGTTTTGATATACTGGTCAACAACCGCCGCCAGAATCAGCTTTTTTCTCTCGCTGAGTTCGCTCACCTGCCACACCTTCTTCCTTGAGTGCTAATTTTAGCACTCAAAGCAAAAGAGTGCTAACAACTGTTATTACTATAACCCAATTAACAGAATTTGTCAACAATTCAATTGTAAACAAGTTGTTAAAACTTTGGAATAAAGCACCGTTTTGCAAGTCTTGACTTATTGTTTTGTATATCCTATAATTTATTTAATATATTTCGGGAGATAAACCAATGAGCAAAGTTGCAATTTTCAAAACAAGCGGATATTCAGACGATGAGCTTTTTACCGTTGTTGCCAAACATTTTGAGGCACACGGCATCAAAGACGAAATCCCCGCCGATGCACATATATTGATAAAACCGAATCTTGTTGCAGACAAAGATCCTGCCTTTCCCGTTGCAACGAATCCGCAGTTCGTTTTTGCGGTTATCAGATACCTTAACAGCATCGGTCAGTATGATATCACGGTTGCCGATTGCCCCGGAGGCGCACTTCTGCTCTATTCAAATATGATTGATGTTTACAAAAAGACGGGATATTCTTTCATTTCGGAATATGCGAAACTGAATACCGATTTTGAAAGCAGCAATATTCACGGGTCAGCCGATTTTTCAAATCGGTCTTTCAATATAATCAATGTGATAAAAAATGCGGATTACGTTATCAATATTCCCAAATTCAAAACACACAATATCACCTGCATAACCGCAGGAGTAAAAAATCTTTTCGGATGCATACCGGGATTGCAGAAGCCTGCTTTTCACGCAAAATATCCGGGCACCAAAGATTTTGCAAATATGCTTGTTGAACTTGCCGCAACGGTAAAACCCGATTTCACAATCGTTGATGCCGTTGATATTATGGAAGGCAACGGGCCCACCAACGGAAAGAAAATGCACCTCGGGGTCACTTTTTCTTCAAAGAATGTTTTCGACCTTGATAAAATCATTATTGAAAAGCTCGGTATTCCCGCAGAATCCGTTCCCACAGTCTGTGCCTCAAAAGAAAAAGGATTAATTTCAGTTTCGGTTGAAAGTGTCGGCGATACGGATTTTACTCCCGACAGACCGATACTCCTTTCTGAGCTTTCCACCGCAAAAACAGCAGGCGGCAAAGTAACCGCAAGAATCCGAACACTTATCAAAAAGGCGGAGGACTGTGTTTTTTCAAGCTATCCGAAGATGAATGATAAATGCATTCTCTGCGGCAAATGCGTGTTGACCTGCCCCAAAAAAGCTTTAAAAATTGAGAACAAGAAGATTTCTCTCGAAAAAAGCAAATGCATCGGATGCCTTTGCTGCGACGAAGTCTGCCCCAACGGTGCCGTTGATATCGGCAAAAAACTCAAAAGGAGATAATTATGAAAATACTGTTTATTCAGCCTTCTGCGGGTTTCCTTATGAGGGGCACAACATATCCCGTTTGCCGAAGCATTATGACAACTTCATCATATATGAAATCGCTCGGTCACGAAGTAAGAGTTTTTGACAGATGCATCGATTTCACAAAAGCAGAAAAGGTTTTTGATGAATTTTCACCCGGGGCAGTCGTTGTTTATGTGCCGCCTACAGCTTCCGTAAAAGATGCCGTTTATTTATCTGAACTTTCAAAAAAGCACAAAGCATTTGTTGTTTGGTGCGAAGTGGTTGCTGCCGCTCTCGCAGAGCACATTGTGTCAAACGGCTATGCAGATTTCATTATAACAGGCGAAACAGAAGCAAAGCTGAAAATGCTGATTGAAGAATATAGGGGAACAAAAAATTATTCGGCTGTACCCGGTCTTACATTTATGCAGAACGGCATTCCCGTTTCAACAAAAAACGAAAACATAACAAATCTTGACAGTATTCCCGAAATCGATTGGGAGCTTATCGATGTTGAAAAATGCTTCCGTCAGTTTCCTCACTGCAATAAAATGCTGTATATGTACACTTCAAGAGGCTGCCCGTTCAAGTGCACATATTGCTATAACACCATGTTTTACAATTCCGTTCACAGAAAACGTCCGCTTCATTATGTACTTAAGGAAATAAAATATCTTGAACAGAATCACGGACTTGACGGCGTTAATTTTTCAGATGAGCTTCTTCTGCTGAGTAACGAAGAAATACGGGAAATAGCCGATTTCAGAAAAGAAAACAATCTGAAATTTTTTTGGGGCGGAGAAACGAGGGCGGATGTTTACAGCGACATTGAAACTTTGAAAAAAATGTACGATGCGGGGTGCAGATGGTTACTTCTCGGAATAGAAACGGGAAGCAACGCAACGAGAGAACGCATCAACAAGCCGATGGATCACGACACTATAAGAGAGTTTGTTGATGTGTGTACTCAAGTCGGCATATCGACCTTCGGCTCATTCATTGTCGGTTTCCCCAACGAAACAACCGAAGATCTCAGAGCAACCGCAGAATTCGCTTTAACACTTAATCTTGATGCGTTTCTGTTTAACTATTACATCGTTATACCGAAAACACCTATGTGCGACGAAATGATTGCCGACGGAAAAATCAGCATTGAAGAAACTTTCAGACAGTCGCGTTCATCTCACCAGATTCAGAATTTAACCCGAAATTATTCCGAAATCCCCGACAGAGATTTAAAGGTTGTCAAAAGCTGGTTTGACTGGCTGACTTTCACGAGAAAGAAAAAGGAATCCGCCGAAAAAAATATGTTCTTCAAAAAAGCATTGGACACTCTTAAACATTTTGCGGAAGGTAACCTCAAAAACTCTGTGAGCAATGTTCTTAACGCGGGTAAAACCTTTGTTTCGGTTGTTTTTTATTCGTTTGCGTTTCCGTCCGTAAAGAAAAAATACGGACTGAAAAATATAAACAAAACAAAAAAGTATTAACACAAACATTCCTGCGGATGCTTCTTTACATAAGCATCCGTTTTTTATTTTAAAAATCTTGACCTTGCCATTATTATTTGGTATTATATATTATTATAATAAAATTATTAGGAGTGCTATCTATGGGCATAGGTAATAAAATCAAGGATGCCGTGGGTATTGAAGGCAATACCTGGGAATACATAAGACCCATTATCGGCTACAACACTGCCTGCATCACCACAGGCGGCGTTACAAACCCCATCGGAATGTACCATCAACAGTTCCTCAACTTTGTTGAAGGAATGAGCACGGGTATGTCGGGTCTTATCAGCACAATCGGCGGCGTTATCGATGCCGTTACCGACCTTGCTATGGGTTTCATCACAGACAGAACAAAATCCCGCTTCGGTAAACACAGAGTCTGGCTTATCGCAGGTTTGCCTGTGCTTCTTATCGGTTACTTTATGAAATGGTATTCATTCGGCATTTCGGGAACAGGCAATGCAACCGCTCTTTTTGTTTATTACCTTATGGCTTCGCTTATTTACAGTGCAGGCTATACGATGATCAATATCCCTCATGTTGCAATGCTTCCCGCCGTTGCACCGAAGTATTTCCAGAGATCGCAGTACAAAATAGTTGAATATATTTTCAATATGTTCGGTATGTTCCCCTCGTTCATTTTTATGAGCGTTGTTCTCGGTGGCACAAATATGGTCAACCCATCACCTGCCGACAGACCGAAATACCTGCTCTGCGGTATTATCTTTGTTATCTATTTCTGCTGGGCTCCGCTCGTCACTTTCTTTACAACAAAAGAAAAAAGCTCTGTTGACCTTGTCAATCCCCCGATTGACTACAAATATTTCATCAAGGAATACATTCAGGTTTTCAGAAACAAAGCATTCAGACAGTATTTCCTCATCAACCTTTTCTACGGATTCTCAAAAAGCTTCTACAGCTATGCAGACCAGTTCTATATCCGAAGCATTGCGGATAAATACAGCCATTTCAGTATGCTCAACACTGTCGGAGGCGCAGCCGAAATCGCAGGCGGTCCCTTCAACTATTTCCTCACAAGATATCTTGACAAGCGCACCTGCGGTATCGTTATGGCTCCTCTTATGATTGCAGGTCTGCTCATCAACGGTTTCGTTACTCCCAACACACCCGCATTCGTTCTTTACATCGCCGCAATTCTTTATAACTTCGGTTTCTCGGGACCCGGCTTTGTTATCAACACCATTCAGCCCGACGTTACCGACGTTGACGAGCTCATCACCGGCAGAAGACGTGAAGGTGTTATCACAACATTCTATTCATTCGTAAGAAAAACCATCAACAGCTTCGTTACAGGTTTCCTAGGATTCTTCCTTCAGTTTATCGGTTACGACACAACAAACCTTGATAAGATTGAATATGCAGCTCTCAGCAACTCAACAGAATTCGGTTTAAGACTCATCGTGAGCTGGCTTCCCGTTATTTTTGCGATCACATCCCTTATTCTTCTCTTCACATTTAAAATGAAGAAAAGAGACCATGAAGTTATTCAATCCGTTATCGCTCAGAAGCACGAAAACGGCACCTGCGAAATCTCCGTCGGCGACAGAAAACGCCTTGAGCAGATTGCAGGTCACAAGTGGGAAGATATGTGGATAGGTCAGTCAGGCAACATCGATAGAAAGCTCGAAGAGCTCGCAAACATATAATATAAATCTATCATCAGGAGAAATCAAATTGGCAGTTTCAAAAGATAAAATCAGAAATTTTTGCATTATCGCTCATATTGACCACGGCAAGTCCACCCTTGCGGACAGACTTCTCGAAAAAACGAAGTCTGTTGCTCTGCGCGATATGACAGCTCAGCTTCTTGATAAAATGGACCTCGAAAGAGAAAGAGGCATCACCATCAAGGCTCACGCCGTTAAGCTCAACTATCTTGCCGAAGACGGCGAAGAATATGTGCTTAATCTTATCGATACTCCGGGTCACGTTGACTTCAACTACGAGGTTTCCCGTTCACTTGCAGCCTGCGAAGGCGCCGTACTTATCATCGATGCATCTCAGGGTGTTGAAGCACGGACCCTTGCAAACACATACCTTGCACTCGACCACGATCTCGAAATCGTACCCGTAATCAATAAGATTGATCTTCCTTCCGCAGACCCCGACAGAGTTTCCGCAGAGGTTGAGGATGTTATCGGTCTTGACTGCTCTGAGGCACCGAGAGTCTCGGCAAAAACAGGCGTTAACATTGAGCAGGTTCTCGAGAAAATCGTTAAGGAAATTCCGGCTCCCAAAGCGGTTGACGATGCTCCCCTGCGTGCCCTTATCTTTGACTCGGTATATGACAGCTACAAGGGCGTTATCGTTTATGTCAGAGTCAAGGAAGGCAAAATCAAGCCCGGCGATACAATGAGAATGATGGCAACGGGAGCAGAATTCACCGTTGTTGAAACAGGCTATATGAGGGCAACCATTCCCGAACCGTGCAGCGAACTCACCGCAGGCGAAGTAGGATATATCACGGCATCAATCAAAACCGTAGGCGATGCAAGAGTCGGTGACACGGTAACAACCGTTGAGAACCCCGCATCCGAGCCTCTGCCCGGCTACAGAAAGGTTAATCCGATGGTTTTCTGCGGCGTTTATCCTGCCGACGGTGCAGACTACGAAAATCTTCGTGACGCTCTCGAAAAGCTCCAGCTCAACGATGCGGCGCTCACCTTCGAGCCTGAAACATCAGGCGCACTCGGCTTCGGTTTTCGTTGCGGTTTCCTTGGTCTTCTTCATCTTGAAATTATTCAGGAACGCCTTGAAAGAGAATATGATCTTGACCTTGTGACCACAGTTCCGAGCGTTGTTTATAAAATAAATCTCAGTGACGGCTCTCTGGTTGAAATCGATAACCCCACCCATTATCCCGACCCCGCAACAATCGCATCCTGCGAAGAGCCTTTCACCGATGCTCACATATATTCCCCCACGGAGTATGTCGGCACCATTATGGACCTTTGCCAGGACAGACGCGGCATTTTCAAGAACATGGACTATATCACTCCCGACAGAGTTGATATTCATTACGAACTCCCCCTCAACGAAATCATCTACGATTTCTTTGATTCGCTCAAATCGAGAACAAGGGGCTATGCATCCTTCGACTATGAAATCAAGGATTACCGCAAGTCAAACCTTGTTAAACTCGATGTTCTTCTCAACGGCGATATCGTTGACGCCCTTTCTTTTATCATCCATCAGGATAAGGCATATTCAAAAGCAAGAAAGATTGCCGAAAAGCTCAAGGATAACATTCCCAGACAGATGTTTGAAATCCCCATTCAGATTGGCATCGGCGGTAAGATTATCGCAAGAGAAACCGTTAAGGCAATGCGCAAGGATGTTCTTGCAAAGTGCTACGGCGGTGACATCACACGAAAGAAAAAGCTGCTTGAAAAGCAGAAGGAAGGCAAGAAGAGAATGCGTCACTTCGGTACCGTTGAAGTTCCGCAGGAAGCATTTATGGCGGTTCTCAAGCTTGATGATAACGATTAACAAAAGTGGCGGCGAATTGCCGCCATTTTTTGCAGGTGATAAAATGAAACCCATAGGTTTATATATTCACATTCCGTTCTGCAACGGCAAGTGCCCATACTGCGATTTCTATTCGGTCACGCCCTGCGTAAACAAAATAACGGAATATGTTGATGCTCTGTGCAGAAAGCTTGATGAAACGGGCGGTGTTTATGACTCGGTGTATTTCGGCGGCGGTACGCCGTCACTCATCGGGTCAGACAACATAGCAAAAATTCTTTCTCACATAAACCTCATCCCCGACTGCGAGGTTACTCTTGAATGCAATCCGTCAGACACTGGCGCAGTCGATTCGATATTTGATTTTTCCGTTGTTGCCGAAAGCGGAGTAAACAGAATTTCAATGGGTTTGCAGAGTGCAAATGACAGCGAAAGAAAAGAGCTCGGCAGACGGGGCGGCTGCGAAGATGTTGAGCGTGCAATCCAAAGAGCAAAAGCGGCAGGTATTGAAAATATCTCGCTCGACCTTATGCTCGGCATACCGAATCAGTCTGCGGAAAGCCTTAAGAAATCGGTTGAATTCTGCAAGAATTCGGGAGCGAAACACGTGAGCGCATATATCCTCAAAATTGAGGAAGGCACTCCGTTTTTCAAGAAAAAGGATTCTATGCTTCTGCCCGATGAAGACGAAACCTGCGATTTATATCTGCTTACAGTTGAAGAGCTGAAAAAAGCAGGCTTTGAGCAATATGAAATCTCAAATTTTTCACTCAAAGGATACGAAAGCCGCCACAACCTCAAATACTGGCGGTGTGAGGAATACCTCGGAATCGGCGCATCGGCACATTCGTTTGTTGACGGAAAAAGATTTTATTATGAACGAAGTACAGACAGATTCATAAACGGAACTCCGCCTATAAATGACGGCGAAGGCGGCGACGAGGAAGAATATATTATGCTCGCACTCCGTCTTTCCGAAGGTCTGATTTTTGAAAATTACAAAAACAGATTCGCCAAAGAATTATCGCAGGATATAATAAAAAAAGCGGAGGAGCTTAAAAAACACGGTCTTATAAAAGTTACGGATAAAAACATCTCTCTGACCGTTAACGGATTTCTGATTTCAAACACCGTTATATGCGAACTTCTCGGATATTGAAATTTTTATTAATGTATGATAAAATAGTTTAAAAGGAGGCTTTGTGCTATGAAGAAAATAATCAGCATTATTCTTGCAGTTATACTTATCACATCCGCATTCTCTCTTACGGCGTTTGCAACGGAATCACCCAAAACCGATGCATTGCTCGACAAACTCGAAACTGAAGACGAGCTCTGCGTCAGCTTCACCTCTGGTCAGTCAACAATTTTCAGTTTTCTCGGCAAGAACCCCTCAAATCAGATTGCGGTTAAAAACAACGAGATTTCATATGAAATCGATAACGGCTTTATCGTAATCCGTGTTGTTGCCAACAAAGCGGGCGTTTATGCTTACATCCCCTCATTCCCCTTTATCTATGTTAAACTCGACAGTAAAATCCTCGCAATAACAGACATTAAAGATCTGCTTGAAAAAACATCAAACCTCACCCAGGGCTTTATTCAGTTTGTTGACAGCTATAACGAAACATTTGAAGAAACCGAATATTATGTTGAGGAATACAACGACAGAGAGTTTGTAACAAGCAAATTCTACTACATCGGCGATGAACTCAGAATGCTTAAGGTTGAGAACTCAAAAACTAAATCCGTTCAGTACACTTATTTTGACGGCATTGAATTCAACGCAAGCGATGAACTTTTTGAAGTGCCCGTGCTTGCTATTGATGTAACTCCCATACTTCAGGGCCTTTTCATTTCGCTCCTCGGCTCGACATTTGTTATCTGAATTCAGAGTAAAATAACTCTGACTTAACCGCTATGAAAAATCATAGCGGTTTTTTGTAACGTTTTTTGTTTTTGAATGTCATATATATGAAAGGAAGTGATTGCGTGACGGATTTCGGCGAAATCTATAATCTTTATATGAAAGATGTTTACAAATATGTGCTTGCCATTTCACGCAATCCCGATGTTGCCGAGGAAATAACGCAGGAAACATTTTTCAAGGCTCTCAAAAGCATCGATAAATTCAAGGGCGAATGCAAAATCAGCGTGTGGCTCTGCCAGATTGCAAAGAATACTTATTATTCTTACTGTGCGAAAGAAAAGCACAGGTCGGAGCATATCGAAGAAGATATTTCATTCAGCGTTGAAGACGATGTTATAAAAAGAGAAGCGGTTTTTGAGCTTCATAAAAGGCTTCACAGCCTGCCCGAGCCATATAAAGAAGTGTTTTCTCTGCGGATTTTCGGCGAACTTTCCTTTGCACAAATCGCCGAGCTGTTCGGCAAAACCGAAAGCTGGGCAAGAGTAACCTACTATCGGGCAAAACTTAAAATGGAGGACAAGCAAGATGAAACATAACTGTGATATTATCAAAGACCTGCTTCCGCTCTACTGCGACGGAGTTTGCAGCGATGCAAGCAAAAATGCGGTCGAAGAGCATATTGAGGAATGCGGCGGATGCACCGAGGTTTTCAAGAATCTTACAGCCAACTCCCTTTGCCCGGTTATAAACACAGACGATGAGGAGAATAAGGTGAGATTTATGAAAGACATCAAAAACAAACTATTAATCAAAAAAATCATTATTGCCGTTGTTTCCGTTGCTGTATCGGTCGGAATAGTTTTCGGGATATACACTCTGTGCGTTGTGCCCGAGTGGGGAATCAAATACAGCGAGGATGATTTCACGCTTGCAGACTACGGCGACGATATGGTTGCAATAAAATACAACGGCAGGGATTATGCAAAACTCGAGGGAATCGGAAACATCACGATAACCGTTGACGGCGAAGAAAAAGAATGCTACTGTATCCGTTTCCTTGAAAACATTTCTTCAAAGTACATCACCTCGGGCAAAAACCGCAGATCTCTTGAAGAAGGCGGCGACTACGGATTCTCAAAAGAGCTTGATTATGTGTATTATCTCGAAGACGGATGGACCCCTGATGAGGTGGTTGACATTGAATTAATGAGAAATAAAATGCTTGATGAAGGCGTTTTGATCTGGTCAAAAGAATGAGAATAAAACAACAAATCGGCTTGCGGAGGTAATATTCCTCTGTAAGCCGATTTAGTATTTTAAGGGTCGATGAAGGCATCGACCCCTACAGTTTATTATACCGTTTTCATTCTGAGTTTAAGGTTATCGCTTATCATTGCGATAAATTCGCTATTCGTTGGCTTACCTCTTTCGTTTTGGATTGTGTAGCCGAAATAGGAGCTGAGCACATCAACATCGCCTCTGTCCCATGCAACCTCAATTGCGTGGCGGATAGCTCTCTCAACTCTTGACGGAGTTGTTTTGAATGTCTTCGCGACCGTGGGATAGAGAATTTTGGTAACTGAGCTTATCATTTCGCTGTTGTTGATTGAAAGAATAATCGCCTCACGAAGATACTGATAACCTCTGATATGAGCAGGCACTCCTATCTGATGCATTATCTGCGACACAACAACATCAAGGTCTTTGACTCCACTCTGATTTACTGATGCATTATGAAGGCTCGAAAACTGAATGATTCTTTCCGCAAGCATTTCGGGATTATAGGGCTTGAGGAAATAATAATCCGCACCCGCCTTAAGCACTTCGCTCTCAAATCTGGGGTTATCGGTGCTTGAAAGAACCATTACAACGGGTCTTTTATCAAGGCGCATCGTGTCGATTTCGCGTAGCACTCCGAGTGCATCCATTCTCGGCATAAAGCCGTCCATCAGAAGGACATCGGGTCTTTCTCCGGCTTTGAGTTTATCGGTTATCTGCAAACCGTCTTTGATGACGGTTGAAACTTCAAAACCGTTTGAACGGAGAATCGCCGCAAGCTCATGCGACGTTTCCGAGCCGTCCTCTGTTATAATTGCTTTCAACATTTTTCTCATAGTTTTACCTCCGTGTGATTTAGTACAGCGGGATATTACCATAAAATGGCAAAAATGTCAATAATTTCCATTTCCCGAAAACTATAAAAAAATCGCATTATGCGACAGTATAATTTTTAATAATCAGATTTGACTTTTTATTCTTTTTATTAATACATTTTATAAACCGTAGTTTGTCGAACGAAAATATTAGAATTGCAGAAAAAGTTTTACGGATTAAATAACCTCTGTTTAATTTTATCGAGTCGGAGCAAATTATTAGTGCTTCGCAAAATGCGGAGCAAAAATTAAACACGGAGGTGAAGGATGAAGCGATTTTTCAAAGCTTTGTGTGCAGCGGCGACTGTTTTTTCCGTTTTGATTTTTTCTGTTATCGCCTACGGTTCGGGCACATTGCCCGATGAAATTGTGATGACCGAGGGCGATACGTTCGATTTCGGACCCGTTTTTTCATCCGAAGATGAGCCTGCTCTGGCGGCAGGCACGGGCAACACAATTGCCTTCAGGTCAACTGTCAACGCTTTAAAGGTTATTCCGGTTAAAAATATAACCGTCAATATAACCAAGCGCAGATATGTCGGAATAGGCGGCGATGTGTTCGGAATCAAGCTTTATACGAAAGGTGTTATCGTTGTGAGCATTGATTCGGTAACAACAAAAAGCGGCACAAAGGACCCTGCTGTTGAAGCGGGACTCAAATGCGGAGATATCATAACGCATATCAACGGCAAAAACGCAGTAAACTCAGCGCAGATGACTCAGGCTGTTGAGCGGTCTGACGGCAAAACGCTGAAACTGACCGTTGACCGCAACGGAGAAAAACTGGAGCTGAATCTCAGACCCGAATTATCCGTTAACGGCAACTATAAAGCCGGCATATGGGTCAGGGACAGCTCGGCAGGTATCGGCACCGTCACGTTTTACGATGACGATGCAAGGATATTCGGCGGATTGGGTCACGGAGTCTGCGATGTTGACACAGGCAAGATAATGCCGCTTAACAACGGAGAAGCAGTCAGAGCAAAGATTAACGGCTTCTATAAAAGCACTGCGGGAAACCCGGGTGAGCTTTGCGGCGTTTTTTCGGACATTGCACTCGGCAACCTTCGGGTTAACGGCGAAACCGGTGTTTACGGAGAGCTCCTTCAGCCTTCGGGTGCAAAAACAATGCCGGTTGCTCTCGAGAGCGAGGTCAGGCTCGGAGAAGCAAAAATTATCACTACAATTGACGAAAACGGACCTCAGTATTATGATATCGAAATAACCAAGATTTATCCGTCTTCGGATTTATCTACAAGAAATATGATAATCAAAGTAACAGATCCCGTGCTTCTCGAAAAAACAGGAGGTATTGTGCAAGGGATGAGCGGAAGTCCCATTGTGCAAAACTCAATGCTCGTAGGTGC
>JAZNRG010000165.1:0-9338 GCA_045590575.1 Acutalibacteraceae bacterium
TTCACCTGCATATAAGCGACAACAAAGAAGGCTTTGACTGCCTGCCGCCCGGATGCGGCGAATTCAATTTCAGAAGGCTGATTGACATTATGAACTCGGCGGATTACGCAGGCAAATACATCATTGAGCTTTACCGCAGCAATTTCACAGAGCCATATGAACTGAGAAAAGCTCTTGATTATGTTAAAGAATTATAATTGCTTTTATCACTTGCAATTTAAAAGTATTTGTAATATAATATTTATAACTTTGGTTATCTACAAAGAGAATAATAAAAATTCAAAGGAGTTCAAAGCCTATGAAATGCCCGTTTTGCGGATGCGAAGAAAGCAAGGTTATCGATTCAAGACCTACCGACGAGGGCGAGCGTATACGCCGCCGCAGAGAATGCATAAGCTGTCAGAAGCGTTTTACTACATATGAAATCATTGAAACGGTTCCCGTAATCGTTGTTAAGAAAGATAAATCAAGAGAAGTTTTCGACCGCAACAAGCTCTTCAACGGTATGCTCAGAGCCTGCGAAAAGAGACCTGTTTCACTTGAAAAGCTTGAAAGCGCAGTCAACGAAATTGAAGCAACCCTCCAGAATTCTCTCGACAGAGAAATCACTTCTGTTTATATCGGCGAGCTTGCAATGGATAAGCTCAGAGAGCTTGACGAGGTTGCATATGTGCGTTTTGCATCTGTTTACAGACAGTTCAAGGATATCAACACATTTATGGACGAGCTTGCAAAGATTCTCAGCGAGAAATAATCCGATGAAAAAGTTCTTATCATTGATTGTTGTTCTGCTTCTGCTTCTGTGTTCATGCTCGGGAAATGAGCCCGAGATTCACAAAACGCCCGATATGCTCAGCATAACAAACACCGATAAAACGCTTCCCGGATGCCTTGAAAGAATGAATAATGTTCTTGATGCGGTAAAATCCAAAATCAGCATTCTTGAAGCCGAGCACAACAGAGCAATAAAAATCGAAAATCCGGCAGAATATTTTCTGGATACAGACTATATCCACACCGCATTCGACCCGTTTCTGCTTGCAAGCCGCAATATTTTCAACAGCTTCAATGCCGAAATGAACGAAGAAACAGCAAAAACTTTCTTCAGCCCGTATGCGTCAGGCAGCGATATTTTCTACGAATCGGACGGCGAAACGGTTTTCACTCTCAGATTTGTTACGGAAGAATCAACCCGTGTTTATTCCGCTGAATACAACAAAAAATCGGACAGCTTCAGATACACGGTGAGGTCTGAAAACACCGAAGCGGAAACGCTGGAAGAATTCCTCGAGTTTTCAAAAATTAAAAACGGCGGATATGTTATTCAAAGTCTTAACGAACGTTTCTTTGCAGAGTTTGACGAGGAAGGCAATATCATTGAATTCTGTAGCGGAACCCTCAGAAACGGAACATTCACCGAAGAAGAAAGCATATTTCCCTCTCCCAAAAAAACAAGCGACGAGCATTGGGTGCTTTCAAGGGGTAAATCTCAGTTTTCTGATATCCATACATTCAGGGACGGAATACTTACTCACGAGGATTGCAGCAGCGGTCCGTGGAAATCAATCCGCATAGATGCAAAGAATTATGAATCCGCATTTTATTTTAATTAATGTCAAGCTGCATCAGACCTTTGTGTGATGCAGCTTATTATTTGGAGCATATATGGAAAACTTAAGCGCAAAAGCAAATGAGGTTTGCACTTTTTTGAAAGAACTTGAAATTGAATTTGAATATGTCACTCACTCCCCCGCCTTCACCATTGAGGAATGTATTGAGATTGAAAAAATCATAAAAGGCAAAATATGCAAAAATCTTTTTCTAAGAACCTCCTCAGGCAATTCAAGATTTCTGTTGATGATGGACGGAAGCAAAAAATTCGTGACAAAGGATATTTCAAAAAGACTCGGTTCATCCAGACTTTCATTTGCAAGCGGCGAAGAGATGAGGGATATTCTGAACACTCAGCCCGGGTCACTGAGTATTACAAGCCTTATGTTTGACAGCAGTAAAACAGTTGCACTTGCCATAGATAAGGATGTTGCTTCCGATGAATATATCTGCTGCCATCCTTGTGACAACACGGCAACTTTAAAAATCAAAACTAAAGATATAAAAGAAAAACTGCTTCCGCATCTCGGAATTGAACCTATATACATTGAAATATAAATTTTAAAGGGACATACCAAAACGGTATGTCCCTTGTGTTATCAGTTGTAGTTTCTTGCGATTTTGAGAGTTGTTGTTTTGGGGAACTCATCGTCGCGGATTTTGATTTTGTTGATATTCTTGAAGATGGGCATATTCCTGTTGAAATTATCAACATCACCCTTAAGCTTTGCTCTTGCATCGGGATAATCCTCTTCGTTAAGGAAGAATTCGGCAACAATTTTCTTATTCTCTTCGTAAACAAGAACCTCTTTTACATAGTCGATTCTTGAGAGCTTATCTTCAAGCTCTTCGGGAGAAACATTCTTGCCGTTTGAAAGGCAGATAAGATTCTTCTTTCTGCCGACAATAAAGAGGAAACCGTCTTCGTCGATTCTGCCGTGGTCACCCGTTTTGAACCATTCGCCGTCAAATGCGGCAGCGGTTGCTTCGGGGTCGTTATAATAACCGACCATAACGCTGGTGCCTTTGACATAGATTTCGCCGACACCTTCTTCGTCGGGATTGTTGATTTTTATTTCGCAGCAATCAAGAGGTACACCTACGCTGCCGAACTTTGTTTTACCCGGTCTGTTGCAGGTGATTGCGGGTGAGCACTCGGTCATACCGTAACCGTTGTAAATTTCAATGCCGAAATCGTGCATGCCTTTTTCGTATTTGGGGTCAAGGTTTGCGCCGCCACAGACAATCATATTGAGATTGCCGCCGAGATTATCAATAATTGTTTTGAAAATCTTACGGCGTTTGTCGATACCGAGCTTCATGAGAGTGTTGCTGATTTTAAGACCTTTTTTGAGAATATCTTCTCTGCCGGTCTTTTTTGCGGTTTTCCAGATACGGTCGTAAATTGTTTCAACAACAAGAGGAACACCCGAAAAATTATAAGGCTGATATTTCTTGAGGTCGCCCTGAATGTTGCCGATACCGTCGCAGAGATAACCCCACTCGGTAAGAATATATGATGAGAAAAGAGCACTAACCCAAGCATATGTATGGTTAAGAGGAAGGAATCCGATTGCGTGCCTGCCGGTATGTGCTCGGCATGCCGATGAGCAGTTGCTTGCAATATTCTTATGAGTAAGCATAACACCCTTGCTCTTTGCGGTTGTGCCCGATGTGTATGCAATACATGCAAGATCTTCGGGCTTCACTTCGGCATTCTCAAAAGAGAGGTCGCCGCTCGCGATGACTTCATTACCTTCTTTTAATAATTCACCGTAATCTTTGCTGATATCGAAATACTGCATTTCAGGGATTGAAGAATCGTTTTTGAAATCCTCTGCCATTGACGCAAACTTCTTTGTGTAAACAAGTGCGTCACAGTCGCAGCGGATAATCTGATCTGCAAGGTCTTCTGCGGGGAGCTTGCAGTCCATAGGAACGGTTACATTGCCGCCGACGAGAGTTGCATAATAAACAATCATCCACTCAAAGCAGTTTTCGCCGATGATTGCAATCTTCTTGCCGCCGTTAAGACCTCTTTTGAAAAAGAGAGAGCCGATGGCACGGATTTCCGCCCAGGTCTGATTGAAGCTTCTTTCGCATTCTTCCTTTGTGTGCTGGTCAAGGAATACATACTGACGCTTGTCGCCGCCATTTTTTACACCCTTGACAACGATTTCCTTAACGGTTTCGAATTCGGGGGAAACCAAGCCAACTGCTTTGTTTTTCATTTCGGATCTCCTATAATTCTATAATTATTTTATCGTTTATAACCTTTTGCGACGATATATTATCACATTTGACTGGTTTTTTCAATAAAAAAAGGCTTGCTTTTTGTCAGTCAATATTGTAGAATTAACTGGAATATGATTTCAGAGTCATTTTAATCTGACTAAGGAGAAAAAGATATGAGAATAATTCTTGTTTGCCTTACCGCATGGTTTATTGCGCAGATAATCAAGGTAATCATTAATACAGTTAAATATTTTTACAATAAACACAAGGGTCGTGCAAGAAAGAAGGTTACCCTTGAAACATTCTTCAAACTCGGCGGTATGCCCAGCTCACATACAGCTACAGTTATTTCACTTGCCGTGTGCGTAGGCCTTCGCAACGGATTCGGCTCGGATATTTTTGCGGTTTCCGGCGTTTTTGCATTTATAACAATGTTTGATGCTTTCAAAGTAAGACTTCCCATCAGCCGCCTTACCGATGCCTTCAACAGACTTCAGGGTAAGGTCTGCGGCAACGAGATTCAGGAAGTAAAGAAAGTTGAAGGTCACACAATCCCCGAAATTATCGGCGGCTTTATCGTAGGCGCAACCGTTGCGTTGTTTATGATGGAAGTAGTCGGCATTTATGAAGCTGACATCAAGCTTTTTGAGTTTGTTGAAAATGTTCATCACTATTTCGGATATTAATGAGGTTTCTTCTTCCGAGCTTGAAAAATGGCTGAATGAAGCATCGCCGGAAAAGCAGAAGGAGATTAACTCAATCAAGATTGAGAAAAAGCGTAATGAACGGATAGCTGCCGACCACCTTAAAAGGAAGGCACTTTCGGAGTATTGCGGAGTTAATCCTCAGGATATTGAATTCGGCGTTTCGGAGAAAGGCAAGCCCTATGCGACAGCTCTTGATGTTCACTTCAATTTAAGCCACAGTGCGGGCATTGTTGTATGCGCCGTTTCGGATAAAGTAATCGGAATTGATATCGAAAAGATAAAACCCGTAAATCCGAAAGCTGCAGGAAGATTCGCCTGCCACGATGAGCTTGAATACATAAGCTCTCACGAAAACGGTTTTTTTGAGATATGGACTCTTAAAGAAGCATATTTCAAATGCATAGGCTCAGGTCTCGGGAGCGATATAAAATCTGTATATTTCAATATTGTCGGCGATAAAATCATATGCTCCGATGCAAATTACGAATGCTCCTTTGTAAACATCAAAGACGGATATATCTGCTCGGTATGCAAGAAAAAATAAAACAGATTTTTGTTATGTTAACACAAAAATCCCTGCTCTCTGAGCGGGGATTTCTTCGTTTTGAGTATTGTTATACCAAGCTAAAAAATATATAATTTAAACATTAAATTTTATCAGAGGATATTTTATGGATATTATTTCAAACTATTTTGCAGACAAGGATATAACTTTTATTATCTCGCAAGTAATAGGCTTTGTTGCCGCTGCGCTTCTTCTTCTTTCGTTTCAGCAAAAAACTCACAGAAGAATAGTTGTTATGCAGTTCTGTTCGGGTCTGCTTTTTGCAACGCAGTATTTTCTTCTCGGTGCATATGAAGGAATGGTCGGCAATATAGTAGGATTCGTAAGAAGCATCGTCTACTGTTTCAGAGGCAAATCAAAATTCGCCGACAGCATTATATGCCCGATAATCTTTTCAATCCTCGCAGGCGCAGGCGGTCTGCTTACTTATACAAGCCCCGTTTCCCTTCTGCCTATGGCGGCGATGATGATTTCATCGTTTGTTATCTGGAACCCCCGCACTCAGGAGCTTCGCGCGCTCACCATTCCGACCTCTCTGATGTGGCTCATCTACAACATCATCTGCGGCTCGGTTTCGGGCACGGTTACGGAAATTCTTTGCCAGCTTTCAATCTATATAGGTCTTTTCAGATTCAGAAATAAAAAGAGCGGAGAGAACAAGCAGTGATTAAAGATCTGACCACGGGTAAACCCTCAAAAGTAATATGGAGCTACACAATACCGATGTTCCTCAGCGTTATCTTCCAGCAGCTTTACAATATGGCTGACTCAATAATCGCCGGCAGATTTGCGGGCGAAGAAGCTCTTGCAGCGGTTGGCGCATCATACCCCGTTACGATGGTTTTCAACTCCATAGCCGTCGGCTGCAACATCGGCTGCTCGGTTGTTGTTGCAAGAATATTCGGTTCAAGGGATTATATCAAAACAAGAACCGCAATATCAACAACGGTTATTTCTGCCGTTGTTGCCTCTGCGGTACTGACCTTAACGGGATTTTTCATCAGCAACCCCGTGCTCAGACTTCTCGATACTCCCGAAAATATTTTTTCGGATTCATCACTTTATCTGAGAATTTATATCGGCGGTTTTGTTTTTCTTTTCCTTTATAATATTGCCAATGCCGTTTTTGTTTCGGTAGGCGATTCAAAAACACCGCTTGTTTTTCTTATCTGTTCTTCAATAGGAAACATTATTCTTGACTATGTTTTCGTCAGATTCTTTCATTGGGGCGTCGCAGGTGTTGCGTGGGCAACCTTTATTGCTCAGGGTGCCGCCTGCATCCTTGCTCTCATTACGGTTTCCTCAAGGATTAAGGAAATAAAAGTCACGGAAAAATACGCAAAGTTTTCTTTTGAAACATTAAGCGAAATCTGCAGGGTTGCAATTCCGAGCATTCTTCAGCAGAGCTTTGTTTCTGTTGGCAATCTTTTTGTTCAGAAGCTCATAAACGGCTTCGGTTCATCTGTTATTGCGGGCTATTCCTCCGCAGTCAAGCTCAACACCTTCTGCCTGACGGGCATCATCACCCTCGGCAACGGCATTTCGGGCTTTACCGCACAGAATGTGGGTGCAAAGAAGCTGACACGAATAGACAAGGGCTTTGCCGCAAGCCTCGTTATGTCGCTGTTTATAACAATCCCGTTTTCAATCATATATTTTTATGCGGGCAAGCCGTTTGTTATGCTCTTCCTTGAAGAAAGCAACGCAGAAGCTCTTGCGGTAGGCATTGATTTTCTGAAAACGGTTTCACCGTTTTACTGCCCGATAGCTTTCAAAATCATTGCCGACGGCATTCTCCGCGGAACCGGATGGATGAAAGCGTTCATGGTCACAACCTTCCTCGACCTTATTCTCAGGGTTATTTTTGCATATGTACTCTCCCCTGTTTACGGCCCGAGCGGAATATGGTGGTCATGGATTATCGGCTGGTTAACCTGCACCGTTCTATCGGTTATCATTTATTATTTCAACCGACGTTCCAGAATAAAACAATCTCAATAAAGCATTAAAAAGCTGTCCGTGAGGACAGCTTTTTCGTTTTAATAACTGTTATCAACAGCCGTTCCTACCGCTCTGAGAAGCGAATCCCGATGCGTAGAGGGAAGGTCGCAGTTATAATGCCATATCATAACTCCGCCGAAACCGTTGTTGATTGCGTACTCTGTTTTTGCTTCTATAACTTCGGGAGTGTTGAACCAGAAATCTTTGTTTGTGTTGTCACAATGATACCAGCCGTTTTCGTCAATCCCCTCGTAACAGCCGTTATATCCATACCAATAGGCTGACATATCTGTGGGTCGTGAATAGAATGGAAGTCCGATATTGACCTTCTCAAAAGGCATACCGTCAAAACCAAGCCTCTGAACAGCTGCTACTGTGTCCTCATAAGTGGCGTGTCTGCCTTCACCGTCTACCATGTCGTAAATCATAAGCTCAAAAGTATCAATTGCATTAAGGGCTTCACGGGTAAAATAAATGTTCCAGTAGTTGCCTGCTACTCCGAGGGTGTAGTCGCCGAGCTTCTTATCAAGAGAAACAAGGAAGTCGTTATAATACTTCCACGCATTGTCTGAAAGTGGATATTCATAGTCAAAATGAACTCCGTCAAAATCATATTTTTCAAGCACGGCAATAATATTGTCTTCAAGAACACCGCTTGTGAAAGCCTTGTTGTGTTCATTGCTTTGCGCTTCCATCTGTTCTTCCCATGCATCCGAATCGGTTTTGCCGCTCGGTCCGAGAAAATTGAGAGTGATGCTGATATCTCTGTCGCCGATTACTTTGCGGATATTGGCAAGTGCGGTTTCAAGCAAAGGTTCGTTACAGATAACCTCACCCTTGCTGTTGAATGAAGCACATTCAAAAAGAATAACATCCGTTACAATATCAAAATCTTCGGGATAAAGACTGTCTTCGGACTGAACATATTCGCCTCTGATATATGTTGTAACCTTGAAATCGTCAACCTTTTCAATAAAAGGAAGTGAGTTTATGCCAAAAAAATTAGCAACAACAAGTGCAAGGGATGTAAAAAACGAAACTATTTGCTTTATAAGAATAGCCATATCATTTATTCCTTTCCCCGATTACTCTGCCGAAATTGCCGCATATCTCTCTTCAAGCTCTTCGTAATGAGTGTAATTTTCAGCCTGTTCAATAAGATTTTTTGCATTGGTATACGGCTTCACGGCTCTTTCGTAGATTGAAACCGCCTTAAGATATGCTCTGAGTTCTTTTCTTACCTTTATGCTTTCAGCAAAGCTGTTTGTTTCTCTGTTCTGAAGTTCCTCTTTTACAGATTCATCAGGAGCAACAATATTATCGATTCCGTATTTTTTAATAAGAGAAGCGGCTTCTTTCTTTGTTCTTGCATTCTTGATTGCATCGGAACGGATTTCTTTTTCGGCTTCTGTTGACTTGGGAAGCTTTTTGGCATTTTTCAGTTCCGTGTCTGCTTCTTCATAGAAATACATCATTCCGTTTGCATAGTCAACTCTTGCCTGCGCCAATCTTGCCGCACCTGCTTCGCCCGAGAATTTATTGAGGTCCTGCATGATAATCTCGGCTCTTTCGATAGCAAGGTTGGTTTCTTTCATTGCCTTCTTTTCTGCTTTTGAAGCATTCTTATCTGCTTTTATCTTTTCTTTACCGTAATTAATCTTTGCTTCGTTAATAATTTCCATAGTGTCGGCAAGCTCTTCATCTTCAAGAACGCCGAGAGAATAGTTTTCGAACATTGCACGGATTCTGAGAACGGAAACATAGGCTCTGTGCTTATTTTCCGTAAGGTCATAGAAACAGAACGGAATAAGATTCAATAAAGCGCCCAAGGCAGAACAGAGAATCAGCACTTCAAACAGATTGTTTCTTACGGTATCGTCATAAAGAACATTATAATCCTCAAGCAGACCCATTTTTTCATAAATTGCGGGATAAACCATTCCGGTAAAGAAACCGATAACGGTGCCGATCATACCGAGAGGTCCGAATAAGCCGTCAACTCTGACACCCGTTTTCCACTGGTGATAGTCACGCATATCGGCACTTATCTGGTGCTGAACGATATTCCAGAATGTGTTTATGAATGTATTGAAATACCAGAGAACACAAATCAGAATTAGATTACGGTAGGTGAAATAAAGAACAATAAGAACAGCTATGTTGATTGAGTTTGCGGTTATGAGAAGATTTCTTTTTCCCATAATTTTGATTGCAAGGGG
>JAZNRG010000166.1:0-2408 GCA_045590575.1 Acutalibacteraceae bacterium
TGATAATCACGGAATGTCCATTTGAATTTTACTTTACTGAAATCTTTCATAACATCACATCCGTTTGCCGATTTTTACAAATATAATTATATCATATATTTTCGGTTTTTCATCATGCTTTTTTGAATTTTTTAAAAAAGATGGCAGATTTCTCTGCCGTCAAAATGATTTATCCAATTAGTGATTCATACCGCAAGCGCAGACTTTGTTCTGACCGAAAAGTTTCTGGAAGAAAAGAACAATTTTATAAAAGAAACCTTCAATTCCGCCTTTATGGCATTTGCATTCACAATCTTTGTAAACCGCTTCTGCAGTAACGTTGAAAACACCCATTGTGAACGTTGTTTCGGAATCATAATAATCTTCGGGGGTTGCGCCTGTGATATTCCAACAATAAAAAACCTTGCCGTCAATCTGATCTGCCGTGATTGTTACAACGTTGCCGATAACCGCACTTGAAGCAGAAGCCTTGCCGTTTTCAACGGTAACACCGGTGCCGAGAGTTGCAGAATCACCGAGTTTGATTCTGATAATACACATTGCTTTGCCGTTACTGCCATGTTTATAAAGAAAATATGCACTGTCGCTGGGCTTATATGAATTGAAATTATAACAGGGTATTTCTTTGCCGTCATATACAACCTTGAATTCATCAGCTGCGGGAAGCTCATAGCCGCCGATATAGAATGTTGTGAGCACATAATATTCCTTTTGCGGGTCAGCTACCTCGCCGCCGCAATCAGGAACATGCGTTGACAAAACTTCCGAATAATAAGGCGGCTGATTGTAGTCAAGTGAAGGGAAACAAGAGTTAAGATTTGAGTTGTTGAGTTCTTCACCGTAATAGATTGAGGGGAACTTGCTGATTTCAATAACCTTTGTTGCGGCTGATGCCGAAGTCATTGAAATGCTCATCATTGCAAAAACAGTAATGAGAGCGAGCATAATTGCCGTTATTTTTTTAATCATCTTAAATTATCTCCTTTTTATCCTGCGTAATAAATCTCTTCAAAAAGCTCATATTCGGGTGTTCCGTTTATACAGAGCTGATAATCAGTTCTGTTTCTCTCAACATAAATTCTGCATTCTCTGCCGTCACCGAGCTTTGCGTCAACGTATGTTTTGCCGTCTGTGCGCAGAAGTGTGAACTCTGAACCTGCTTTGATAAGCTCGGTTTTCGTATCGGGAAGAATTTTAACGTCGAAAGCTTCTTTTGACGTGAGAACGAACGGGAAACTTTTATCTATCGTATAGAATTCATCGGTTGATTCGGGCATACCTGTTTCGGAATTCACGGTGTAGGTTTTATCGGCAGCGTATGTTCCGAGAATGTCAAAGGTTGTTTCAAGAACAAACTGTGTGGGGTTATTGAAAAGAAGCTTCGCCTGATGGGTATCTCCGTTTTCATCCTCCCAGACCAGACTGCCGAAAGCTGTTCTGTCAAGTTCACCTGCTTCTTTTATCTCATTGCCGTTCAGGTCATAAACGAGAATGTTTGTGTAATCGTTATAGCCGTGGGGCACAAGATAAACAAAATATCTGCCGTTTGAATTGACAAGATAATATTCGGCACTGAAAGCATAAACATCTTCAACCGTGAATTCGTTACCGTTGAGATTAAGACTGATATCTTTATATGAGCCTTCTTCCGTGTAATATGAAAGACCGACGCTGACTGAATCTTTTTTACCGTCAGACGGATTCATATCAAACTCAACGTCGTTCCATTCGGAAAGTGTTACGGCATAGGATTCGGGGGCAACTGTATATTTCTTATTGAAAAGCTCGGGATATTCATCAAAATAAACCGTTGCGGTAATAAGACCTGCGGCAAAGGATGCGATTTCATAGGGACTGAAACAGAAGGTTACTCCCTGATAACCGATTGTCCAGTTAAACTGTTCTGCCGTGTATTCCGAAAGAACTTCTTCCAGATTTCCGAAAAATCCGTCTGCAAATTCATCTTTTGAATTTATCTTTTCCGAAAGAATTGCGGGAAGAGATGAAATGTCGGTCATAACATCGGTTATAACAAGCTCTTTACCCGTTACGGTATCGAAGTTATATCCGCCGTAGCCGTAGTTTGGATGTGCACCGCCCGAAAACTCATCGGCATCGCTTCTGATACTCAGAACAACGTTATCTGCTCTTTGGAGAAAGTATTCGTTGTTTGCGGTGTAAACCGCAGGCTGTTCACCGTCTTCGTAATAATAATTGAGCTGTTCCGATGCATACTCATCAAGTTCCTTTGCCTTATCCTTATAGAACTCTGTTTTTTCAACATTAAAAGAATCAAGAGCTTTTGCAAGGCGGGGATATTCTTTTTTATTTTCTTCTGAAAGATGCAATTTCTGATAGTTTACCTCTGTCAGATAGTAATACTCTTCAGTATACGTTTCATACTCATA
>JAZNRG010000167.1:0-14101 GCA_045590575.1 Acutalibacteraceae bacterium
ACCGATGCTATGAGGGCGGGAATAAGAGAAATTATAACATCGAGCATAATTCTTGTGGTTGTTTGTGTTGAGCGAAGGTGGGGCGAAGCACTCACAACCAGTTTTTTGCCGTTAACCATTATTTGTTGCCCTCCTCTCTGAGAATTGCCTTTGCCAGTCTCATGTGCTGAACAAGGGGTTTACCTGCAGGGCAGGCAAATGCGCAGCTGCCGCATTCCATACAGACGTTAACGCCTGCTGCCTTGAGGGTTGAAACGTCTTTTGTTTTTGCGGCTCTGACAATGTTTGTGGGCATAAGGCTCATCGGGCAGGCGATTGCGCATCTGCCGCAACGAATACAGTCTGTTTCAGGCTTGAGCACAGCATCGTCCTTCGAGAAAGCGAGAATAGCGTTATTCTGCTTGAGCACGGGAAGGTCTGTGCCGACTATTGCAAGACCCATCATAGGACCGCCGGTAATGATTTTTGCAGGTTCAGTCTTGAAACCGCCGCAGAAATCAATGATATCGCTGATATTTGTACCTACGGGAACACGAACATTCTTTGGCTCTGCGATTGCCGAACCGTCAACGGTCAGCGATCGGCTTACGAGAGGCTTACCCGTTTTGAGGTAACGAGCAATGAACGCAACAGAAGCGATGTTCATAACAACACAGCCGACATCCGCAGGAAGCTTTCCGGGAGGAACTCTTCTGCCTGTTGCGGACTGAACCATCATTTTTTCAGCACCCTGAGGATACTTTGATTCAAGGGTCATAAGTTTTACGGTATCGTCAATATCTTCCTTATGGTCCGCGATATTCTTAAGAACCTTGAACGCCTCAGGTTTGTTATCTTCAACAGCGATAACAACCTTCTTAAAGCCGAGAAGATCTTTAAGGATATAAACACTTGAAAGAATATCCCATGAATTTTCAATACATTCACGGTAGTCAACTGTTATGTAGGGCTCGCATTCTGCGGCATTGATAACAAGAGTGTCAATGTTTTTATCTGCGGGGAAGTTGAGCTTTACATGGGTGGGGAAACCCGCACCGCCGAGACCGACAAGACCTGATGCGCGGACAGCCTTGATGAGGTCTTCTCTTGTTTCAACCTTCGGGGGTTCAATACCCTCCCAAAGTCTCATTTCGCCGTCGGATTCAATAGTAACAGCCTTTGACATAACGCCGTTCGGAAGTTTCACATCGCCAACGGCAACAACCTTACCCGAAACTGAAGCGTGAATCGGTGCGCTGACGAACTTATCGGTATCACCGATAAGCTGACCTACGGCAACCTCATCCCCCACCTTAACAACGGGCTCACAGGGAGCACCGATATGCTGCTGCATGGGAATGGTAACTTTTGAGGGAGTGGGGATTCTTACAATCTCCAGCTCTGCGGTGTTTTTATGATGGTCAACCTTTACACCGCCTCTGACCTTTTTGACAGCTCTCAATACGCCGTCAACAACGGTCTTGGACATAATATCTTCCTCCTATCATATATACTAAACGAAATATTTTTTCACTTTATCTATAGCGGGCATAACGGCTCTGAGCAAAACGCCCGTCACCGCACCGGTTACAACGCCGAAAACCGCAAGCGCAGGCGCATAATATGCAATGCTTGCAGTTCCGGTGATGAAAACAGCCGCCGCCAACTGACCGAGATTATGGGAAAGTGCGCTGATTACGGAGATACCTATCAGACCGAGATGCTTATCCGCAAAACGCAGAAGCAGAAACATCACCGCCGCCGAAATTATTCCTCCCGAAAGGCTCATAATTCCTGCAGTAAAACCTCTTGTTATAAAAGCAAAACAGCCTTTTGCCGCCGCAATCATCAGTGCATAGGGCAATCCGAGATTGCCTGCCGCAAACATGGTTATTATATTTGAAAAACCGGGTTTCGCTCCGGGCGGAAGCCAAGGCACGGAAGGAAGCAGACTTTCAAGAAAGCCGAACGCCAGTGCCAGGGCACAGAGTATACCCGAGAGCGCCGTTTTATAAGCAACATTCTTTTTCATAGCGTTAAATATCCAAAAAAACAATTCGCATTGAGAATTACGAATTAATATACAACCGCATCAACATCACTTCCCATAACCGTAATTGCGGTTTTTGCGGGCAGGCAAACTGCTGTGTCACCGTGCTTTGAAAGACTGCCGCACGCAATGCAGAGCTTGTCTTCACACCCTGCAGATTCAAAACGGATTTCTCCGTTTTCCGCAACTATCACAACTTCGGGTGTTGTTTCGGGTTTTATGATTATTTTTTCTTTGACCGATTGAAGGTCAACTGTTTCAAACGTCTCGCCGTTGACCGTTATAACCGCCTGCGGTGCTTCGCTATTTGATTTGCTCCAAAGCATAAACGCCGCCGCAATAACCAGAATTGCAGCAATAACAATCAGGTCACCTTTTCTGAATAATCTTGTGTTCATCGTGTCACCAACGTATATGAATCATCGGTAATCTCTATAATATCAACGAGAAAATCTTCCGCAATTATTTCTTTGTTTTCGTTAACAAAAATTGCGTGAGCACCGAATTCCTTCGCAAGCAAAGTGCCTTTTTCGTATCCGAGCACGAAGCAGGCTGTTGAAAGTGCATCGCTGAGAATCCCGCTGTCGGAAATAACCGTTACGCTCAGAAGTCCGCTGTCGGCAGGATAGCCTGTTTCGGGATTGAGAATATGATGATAAACTTCTCCGTCTTTTTCAAACTGCTGTTCATAACTGCCCGAGGTTGAAACACAGCATTCCGTAAGATTCAGCTTTGCGATATAACTTCCCGAATTGCCGTGAGGGTCGCGGATACCGACGGTGAACTCTTTGTCGCCGTAAAGCAGAACACTTCCGCCGACGGAAACAACGGCATTTCTGATTTTCTTTTCGGAAAGAGCTTCTTTTATTTCATCGAGGGCAATGCCCTTGCCCGCCGCACCGAAATCAACAATCAACTCTCTGTCGCCGTAAGAAACGGTGTTTTCTTCAAGAAGAATATTTTTGTATCCACTGTGAGAAAGAGCGACTCTGAGTGCATTTTCATCGGGCACCGAAGGAGATGACCCGAAATTCCACTGGTCACTGACTGCACCGAGGGTAAAATCGAATGCGCCTTCACTTTTCTCGCAAACATCAAGCAAGACCTCAAACCAGCCTTTGAGCTTTGAATCAACCTCTCCGCCACCTTGTGCATTCAGATTAAAAACATCCGATGATGCACTAGTCCTTGAGAGAACCCCTGTGTCAAGATTTTCGGTAATGCTGCGTATTTGCTTCGCACACTCGGGGGAATCTGCGCCGATGATTTTTGAGGTAACATAGGTGTTCATAGAAAAAAAGTCATCGGTTATTTCTTTACTTGCAATGCCGTCATATGCGAGAAACGCAATAAGCAAAAACGTAACAGCAACGGCAACAACCGACACCGCTTTTTTCACCGACCAAACACCTACCCATTTTTATAATAATATATATAATACACCTAAACCGAAAACATTTCAATATTATTTGTTACTTTTTTATCGATATATATTTAAAAAAGCTGAAAAATATGTTAATATTTGCTTATAAAGTTATAAAGGAGAATTTCAAATGTCAGGTTTTGTATATATGCCCGCAAAGTGCTTCTGGGGCAGCAACGCCGTAAAAGATAATTCCGCATCATTCACAGAGCTCGGCAAGGCTTGTCTTATTCTGACGGGCAAGTCATCTGCAAAGAAAAGCGGTGCACTCGATGATGCGATTGAATCATTCCAAAAAGAAGGAATAGCTTACGCCGTGTTTGACGGAATAGGAGAAAATCCGCTTATCTCCGCCTGCCACTCAGCGGGCGAAGCCGCAAGAAAAGCAAATGCAGAGTTCATTCTCGGAATCGGCGGCGGTTCCGTGCTTGATGCCGCAAAAGCCGTTGCAATCTATGCATCAAATCCCGAGCTTTCACCGATTGATATTTATAAAAGAGAATACAGCTCCGCTCCCCTGCCTGTCGCTCTCATCGGCACAACCGCAGGCACGGGAAGCGAGGTTACTGCCGTTGCAGTATTGACAAACGACGAAACGGGCATTAAGAAAAGCATTTCGGGTCCCGACTGCTATGCGGCAATTTCATTCTGCGACCCTAAATACACGCAATCTCTGCCCTATAAAGCAACCGTTTCAACGGCACTCGACGCATTCGCGCACGCTGTTGAGGGTTACTTCACGCCGAAAGGCGAAGGCATTCTGCGGCTTTTTGCAGAAAAGTGCATCCCCGAGCTGTATTCCTGCCTCAAAAACCTCTCGCAGACCGATACTGTTCCTCCGGAGCTCCGTGAATCTCTTTATTATTCGTCAATCTACGCAGGCCTTGTTATCAACAACTGCGGCACTGCATTTCCGCATCCTCTCGGATATGTGCTGACAGAAAACTACGGAATACCTCACGGTATGGCGTGCGCCGCATTCTTTGCGCCTTATATCGACCGATGCGCAGAATTTGCTCCCGAAAAATTTGCGGATTTTGTTGCCATGACAGAGGATATAGAAACCGTCAAATCGGTTATCGCTTCACTCACAGACCTCGGCTCAATAAAAATATCCCGTGATGAGGCAGAAAAATACGCCCTGCGCTGGCAGAGCGTTATTCCCCGTAACTTCACCGCCTCCCCCGGCGGTTTAACGCAGAAGGAGGCGGCGGAAATTATTGCCGGGATTTAGTTTTTAGCAGCCACAGCCACAGCCGCAGTCATTGCTTCTTACTGATGTACAGCCGCAGCCGTTGGAGTTACCGCAACCGCAATCGTTATTGCAGAAAAGAAGAATGAGGATGATGAAAAGGCACCAGTTGTTATTGCATCCGCAACCCATAATCTGACCTCCCTGTTTTGATTTAAAGCAGTTTTTCAACCGCTTACATTCACATACTATGGCAGGGAAACCAAATATGTTACACAAAAAGGAACGGATTTTGAAGTCCGTTCCTTTAAATTTTTAATTATTTCTTATCTTTCTCAATTGTCTGCAAGAACTGATTAGCCATCGAAATGATGTCGCCCGCGCCGAGCTTTGTTGCAATCTTGCTGACAGGCTTGAGAGGAATCTTCTTGACGGGCTTGAGGAGAGGCATATTCTCATCAAGCTCAATTTTTGCGTGATTCTTCACAAGACGCTGAACCTCGCTGTTAAAGAGAATATCGCCGACATTATCATTAAGTGAAAGGCGGTCGGGGTTAATATCGTCGCCTGCGTTGAACCAGTTACGAACAAAGCTTTCGCATCCCTCGGGAAGCACATAATCGGGGTTGGGAATATCCGTGCCGTTAACCTTGATTTCGTGAGTACATTTGCCCGACTTTGCGGTGATAACATTTTCGCCCTCTGCAATAACTGCATCAAAGAGGAAAATCTTTTCGCCTGCAAGAGTTGTTTCCTCGCCGTTAACGGTGAGAGTTACCTCGTCGCAGTTTGAATAAACCTTGATTTTCTGCTCGCCTGTGGGTCTGTCAACAAATCTCTCGCCTGCGATACGGACGAACTTTTCGTCCGACCAATAAGCTTTATATGCATAGAATGCATCCTTTTTGATTTTACGGTCAATGGTAACAAGGCCCTTGTTGTTTCTGCCTCTTACGCCGCCTTCGTTTCTGATAGCGGAGCCGAAGTCAAACATATTCCAGACATAGGAACCCCAGAGCCATTCACGCTCGTTGATAGCCTTGATATAATGCTCGTGGTAATATGCCTGATAATCCTCGGTGTAGTCGCCCTGAACGGGATTTGCGGCGTGGAGATTGGGCATACCTTCTGCACCGTATTCGGAGATGCAGAGCTTGATATGGGGCTTTGCTTCGTGGAATTTATCGAGCCACTTATCAATACCCTCAACTGTCTGCATATACCAGCCGAAATAGTGGTTGTAGCCGAGAATATCGGGAATTTCGTTGAGCTTTGAGTTGATTGAGGTCATTGTTACCTGAGCAGTAACTGTAGGTCTTGTTGAGTCGAGAGCGTGAGCAATATCGTTAAGCTCCCTGATACCGCTTACAAGACCCGAAGCAGCGCTGTTGATGCCGATTTCGTTTGCAACGCTCCAGCAGTAGATTGAGGGGTGATTATAATTCTGTCTGATAAGCTCCTCAAGCATAAACTTTGCCTGATTCTGCTTTTTCTTGCTGAAGTTTGAAATAACGGGAATTTCCGCCCACACAAGGAAACCTGCCTCGTCGCAGAGGTCATAGAATTTTTCGTCGTGCTGATAGTGAGCAAGTCTGATTGAGTTTGCACCGACTTCTTTGATAAGCTCGATATCCTTTTTATGCTCCTCAATTGTGAGTGCATTGCCCTTTTCCGCCCAGTCCTGATGTCTTGAAACACCCTTCATTTTGACGGGTTTGCCGTTGAGGAAGAAGCCTTTTTCGCTGTCGAAATAAAACTCACGAACGCCGAATCTGTCGCTCACTTCGTCGATAACTTCGCCGTCTTTCTTGAGCTTTGCGGTCATTGTGTAAAGATAGGGGTTCTCAACGCCGTTCCAGAAAACGGGGTTGTCGATAATGAGCTTTGCAGCTTCCTTATCTGCAGGAATCTCTTCCTTTGCAACTTCGTTGCCTTCCGCATCGGTGATGACAAATTCCTTGGTAAGACCCATGGGGCTGCCTTCGATAGTGCTCTTTACAAACACTCTGCCGTCTGCCTTTGGAGTGATATACATACCGCAAAGGCTCATATCAAGCAGAGCAAAATGCGATTCGGAAACACCACTGATGATATTCACATCTCTGTAGATACCGCCGTAGAAGGTAAAGTCAGCCATCTGGGGATAGAGATATTCATTTTCGCTGTTATCAACGATGATTCTGATTTTATTTTCTTCTTCGTTAAGAAAATCTGTGATTTCAAAGCGGAACATCGAATAACCGTTTTCGTGGCTGCCGATATACACACCGTTAACGAAAACTTCACACACGGTATTTGCACCCGTGATTTCAATATAAGCCTTGCCTTCGCAGGCGGGGATTGTTTTTTCATAAACGCAACGGCCTCTGTAATAATTATCTGCACCGCCCATGCCGTCAACGGCATTCCATGTGTGGGGCAGAGAAACCTGCTGCATTTCGCCGTCTTTGATAAAAGTCCAGTCCTGATTGATGTTGGTTATTTTTCTCATTTAAGTCACCTTTGCTTTCAATGAATTGATATAATTCCATTTTGCATTATATCATTCAATCCAAAAAAAATCAAGAGCCACCCCGAAGGATGGCTCTCATAAACGCATAGTAAATTATGCCTTTTCTTTTGTTGCCGCTTTGATGATTGAAAGCGTAACGATTGTGATTGCAATACCGAGAGGAAGAGTGATAACCCAGCTCTGAACAAAACCTGCAATAACATACATTACAAACGATATACCTGCAACGGTAAGTGCATAGGGAAGCTGAGTTGAAACATGGTTAATGTGGTTACTCTGGCTGCCTGCCGATGCCATAATGGTTGTATCGGAAATGGGTGAGCAGTGGTCACCGCAAACAGCACCTGCCATACAAGCGGAGATCGCAATAACTGAAATGGGACCTGATTCATAGGGGAATACGTTAAGCACAAGAGGAATGAGAATGCCAAATGTGCCCCATGATGTGCCTGTTGCAAACGAAAGACCAACCGCAATAAGGAAGACGATAGCGGGAAGGAAGTTTGCAAAACCGCCGGCTGTTGATTCAACGATGCCTGCAATGAATTCCTTTGCGCCGAGGCTGTCTGTCATAGCCTTGAGAGTCCATGCGCAAGCAAGAATCATAATAGCGGGAACCATTGCTTTGAAACCTTCGGGGATAGATGCCATGCAGTCCTTGAAGGAGATAACACGGCGGATCATAAAGTATGCAACGGAAAGAATCATTGTAATAAATGAGCCGTAAAGAAGACCGATTGATGCATCGGAGCAGGAGAACGCTTCGATGAAATTATGGTATGCAGCATCGCCTTCAACAAAGAATCCGCCCGAATAAATCATACCGATAACACAGGCAATGATAAGCACAACAACAGGAATGATAAGGTCGATAACCTTGCCCTTGGGGTTGGCATTATCGTCGGAAACGGAATCCTTGAAGCTCTCTGCATCCGAAGTAAAGAGATCACCGTTAAGCATAGCGTTTCTTTCGTGGAGCTTCATCGGACCGTAATCAAACTTCATAAGAGTAAGCGAAACCATCATAACGATGGTAAGAAGTGCGTAGAAGTTATAGGGAATGGCGTTAAGGAAGAGCTGGAAACCGCTTACTTCTTCTTCTGCAACGAAACCTGCAACAGCTGCTGCCCAGGATGAAACGGGAGCAATAATGCAAATGGGTGCTGCGGTAGCATCAATAAGATAAGCAAGCTTTGCTCTTGAAACCTTCTGCTTATCGGTAACGGGTCTCATAACCGAACCGACGGTAAGGCAGTTGAAATAGTCATCAATGAAAATCATGCAGCCGAAAAGAACAGATGCAAGCTGAGCGCCTACTCTTGACTTGATATTCTTCGAAGCCCATCTGCCGAAAGCAGCCGAGCCGCCGGCCTTATTCATCATTGAAACCATTGCGCCGAGAACAATAAGGAAGATGATGATACCCATATTGTATGAATCGGCAACATTGGCAACGAAACCGTCGCTGAAAACGTGAACGATGGTTGTTTCAAAGTCGAATTCCGCATAAAGCAGACCGCCGACAAGAATGCCGATGAAAAGTGAGGAATAAACTTCCTTGGTGATAAGAGCAAGAACGATAGCAACAACGGGAGGAAGCAATGCCCACCAACTGTTTGCAAACTTGCTGACATATTCTTCCTCGGCAGTTTCTTCTTCAACAGCTTCGGCGACCTCTTCTGCTGCATCTTCAACAATCGCACCGATTGTTTCAATGCTTTCGTCAGCAGCCATAAGAACAACAGCTTCGCCGTCAGCTGCGGGAGCCGCACCGTCTTCGGTTGCAATGCCGAATGCTGTCATGCTGAACATTGAGCCGAGAATGGCAATAACAAAAAGTATCGCCGCAAACCTTCTCTTGTTTGTCATAATCTGACCTCCAAAAAATAAGCTCCGATATACGGCTGCATATCGGAGCAAAATCAATGAAAAAATTCAATATCAAAGATCTGATAGCGCTCCACAACCGTGACAGTGCGCCGCATATTCTGCGTCACACCAGCGAACACAGCCTCGGGCAAGCTGCTGTCCGCTTCGGCAAAAGCTCCTTTCGTCCTCCGTGATTTCCCTGCGCATGAGGATTACTCTTAACTTTCGCACCTCTATCTCTTTGATATTAACTTATATTATATTTTTTGTCAAGATGAAAATAACTTCGACAAAAAGCAAAATTAATTCGCAATTCGTAATGCGTAATTCGCAATGAAGGATAGGCTCCGCCTATGACCATTTTTATAAAATACAATCACAACGAATATAATGAGTACGGGTGAAACCCGTCATTAATTGCGCATTGAGAATTGCGCATTGCGAATTATTTGCACAACTCTCCGATTTTCTCGCTGAGTTCCGCCAATTCCTGCATAGTCATACCTTCCGCACGCACGGCAGGGTCAAATCCGCATTCTTCGATAGCTCTGATAACGATATCCTTGGGAATTCCCGCACCTGCGCTGATGCCGTTGGATGCGGTTTTTCTGCGCTGACCGAAAGCGGCGTGAACTATTCTGAAAAACAGTTTTTCGTCTGTTATTTCGATTTCGGGCTGCTTGCGGATATCCATACGGATAACGCTGCTGTCTACCTTCGGGGCAGGCATAAACGAACCCGAAGAAACATCAAACAGTTTTTCTGCGCGAGCATAATAATCAACCGCAACCGTTACCGCACCCGAAAGTCTGCTTCCGACAGGAGCGCAGAGCCTCTGCGCCGCCTCTTTCTGAACCATAACGGTTATCGCTTCAATCGGCAATCTGCTTTCAAGCAATGTCATTATAACAGGTGAAGTAATATAATACGGCAGATTTGCGCACACATAAACGGGCATACCGTCAAACTTCTCTTTGATGAGCGCGGCAAGGTCTGTTTTGAGCACATCCTGATTAATTATTTCGATATTATCAAAATCTTTGAGCGTTTCGTCAAGAATCGGCAGAAGTTTTGTGTCGATTTCAATAACAACAACCTTCTTTGCCCTCTTGGCAAGCTCGGCGGTAAGCACGCCTATGCCTGCGCCGATTTCGATAACGCCGCAGTTTTCATCGATTCCGCTTTCTTCCGCCATACGGGGACAGACAGAAGGATTGATGATAAAATTCTGACCGAGCGACTTTGAAAAATGAAATCCGTGGCGGGCAAGAATCTCCTTGACTGTTCCGATATCCGTTAATTTATACATCACAGCAACCTCGTATCGTTAATAATAAGCTCAAAATCGCAACCTAAAAATGCGGCGGATTTTTTGCATAACACCATTCTTTCAAGAAAAATTTCAAAATATTCCATAACCGGGCAAACCTTAGTGTCAATTATCAGCTCAAGAACTATAAGCTTCAGTTCTTTGATAACCGTTATTTTCGAATTCGTTACGGCATAATTAACACGGTCGTGGATATCGTTATAAATATCATTTTTGTTGCGCACTCTTGTTGTGCGCACATCGCTTTTATCCGCAAGAATGAGAGCCGCCGCAATGGGAGTAACGGGTGCGGCAGTCTTCTCGTCGTGATGACCGATGGCAGTTGTTATCTTAATCACTTCGTCAACAGAAAAATCTCTTGCACGAAGCAGTTCAAAAGCAAGGAACGCGCCGCTCTGTGCGTGGTCACATCGGTTGATTGCGTTGCCCATATCATGCATAAGACCAGCAATTTTCGCCAGCTCACATTCTCTTTCATCATAGCCGAGTTCGGCAAGTATTCTGCTTGCATCCTCGCCCGTTTTTACAACATGGGCAAGCCCGTGCTCGGTATAGCCTATCTGACCGAGAACCTCATTTGCCGCATTGATATATGCAATTATTTCGCTGTCTTTCTTCAAATTTTCATAGCTTGTCAAAAAACACACAACCTTTTTGCAAAATATTGTTCAGACTTCCGTTGATTTTTTAACAGGATATATATTATAATTAGTTTCAGATATTATTTGGAGGGATTTGTTATGTCGATTCTCGTTACCGGCGGCGCCGGATTCATCGGTTCACACACCTGCGTGGAGCTTCTCAATGCAGGCTATGATACTATTATACTCGATAATCTCTGCAACAGCAAGAGCGAAAGTGTAAAACGTATCAAAGAAATTACGGGCAAGGATGTTAAATTCTACGAATGCGATATCCGTGACCGTGAAGGTCTTGACAAAATTTTCGCTGAAAACAGCATTGAAGCGGTTATCCACTTTGCAGGTCTTAAGGCTGTCGGCGAAAGCTGCGAAAAGCCTCTTGAATATTACGATAACAACATCGGCGGCACGGTTATTCTTTGCGAAGCAATGAAGGCTGCAGGCTGCAAGAAGATTGTTTTCAGTTCATCTGCAACCGTTTACGGAAGCGAAAACCCCTCTCCCCTCAAAGAAGATATGCCCGAAGGCAAAACCACCAATCCCTACGGCACAACAAAGCTCTACATAGAAAGAATTCTCAAGGATCTTTATGCTTCGGATAACGAATGGAGCATCACACTTCTCCGCTACTTCAACCCCATCGGTGCACATAAGAGCGGCAGAATCGGCGAAGACCCCAACGGTATCCCCAACAATCTTGTTCCCTATATCGCTCAGGTTGCCATCGGCAGAAGAGAATTCCTCAATGTTTTCGGCGATGACTACGACACCGCTGACGGCACGGGCGTTCGCGACTACATCCACGTTGTTGACCTTGCACTCGGTCATATCAGAGCGGTTGAGAAGGTTCTCGGTGAAAAGGGCTGCTTCACTTATAACCTCGGCACCGGCAACGGCTACAGCGTTCTCGATGTTGTGAAGGCATTCGAAAAGGCAAGCGGCAAATCCGTTAAATATGTTGTTGCGCCCAGAAGACCCGGCGACATCGCAACCTGCTATTCAGACCCGTCAAAGGCAAAGGCAGAGCTTAACTGGGTTGCTGAAAGAGGCATAGATGAAATGTGCGAAGATTCATGGCGCTGGCAGTCGCAGAATCCCAACGGCTACGGTGACTGATTATGAAAAACTATATCTGGGATTTTGACGGAATGCTGTTTGACAGCTACCCGCATATAACCTCGGCATTCCTCAAAATGCTCGGCGAATTCGGCATTGAAGGCGATTATGACGAAGCAAAGACACTTCTTGAAATCACCTTTGCCCATGCTTACGAGCATTACGGCGTAACAGATGAAATGAAAGAAATTTTTCGTGAATACGAGCACGATTATTCGCTCCGTCCTATCGCACTCCCCTTTGAAAACACAGTAAAAACTCTTGACACCCTTTTCAACGAGGGAAAAAGGCATTTTATATATACTCACAGAGGCAGAGAATCCTCACAGCATTATTTTGAAGAACACGGCTTGCTTAAGTATTTTACGGCATTTGTTGATTCTTCAATGAATTTTCCCTCAAAGCCCGCCCCCGATGCGGTTAACTGGATTTGCGAAACATATAACCTCGACAAAAGCGAAACAGTTATGATAGGCGACAGGGAAATTGATGTCCTTTCAGGAAAAAACGCAGGCGTTTACGGTTGTCTTTACACCAAAAAGGAAAATGTTGAAACCGCCGCCGATTTCGTCGTTAAGGATATTATCGAAATTTTAAACATAAAATAACGGAGGCTATTATGAAAGCTGTTATTACTGTTATAGGTAAAGATATGGTCGGTATTCTTGCAAAGATTTCAACAGAATGCTGCAACCACAACATAAACGTTCTCGAAGTTACACAGTCAATTCTTCAGGATATGTTCGCCATGATTATGATGGTTGACATTTCAAAGTCGGATATCCCCTTCACAGAATTTTCAGATATGCTCGGCAAAACAGGCGAAGAAATGGGTCTTTCCATTCACGCAATGCACGAAGATATCTTCAACGCAATGCACACTATCTAAAGGAGTGAAACCATGCTTAACGCAAGAGATATTCTCGAAACAATAACCATGATTCAGGATGAACATCTTGACGTGCGTACAATAACAATGGGTATTTCTCTCCTTGACTGTTGCCACAGCGACGTTGACGTTATGTGTCAGAGAGTGTATGACAAAATAACACGCTACGCCAAGAACCTTGTTTCAACAGGCGAGCAGATTGAAAAGGAATTCGGCATTCCCATTATCAATAAAAGAATTTCGGTTACCCCCGCCGCAATGATTCTCGCATCGTGCGAAAATAAAGACGCAGTAAAGCTTGCAAAAACACTCGAAAGAGCTGCGGTAACTTGCGGTGTTAACTTCCTCGGTGGCTTCTCCGCTCTCGTTCAGAAGGGTTTCGGCCCCGGTGACAAGGAACTTATCGAAGCAATTCCCGAAGCACTCAGCGTAACCGACCACATCTGTTCATCCGTCAACATCGGCTCAACCAAAACAGGCATCAATATGGATGCCGTTGCAATGATGGGTCACGTTGTAAGGAAAAGTGCGGAGCTCACGGCAGACAGAGACTGCATCGGCCCCGCAAAGCTCGTTGTATTCTGCAACGCACCCGAGGATAATCCGTTTATGGCGGGTGCATTCCACGGTGCAGGCGAGCCCGACTGCGTTATCAATGTCGGCGTTTCGGGCCCCGGTGTTGTAAGAGCGGCCCTCGCAAAGGCAGGCGACTGCGACCTGACAGCCGTTGCAGACCTTATAAAGAAAACTGCATTCAAAATAACCCGTATGGGTCAGCTTGTCGCAAGCGAAGCCTCACGCAGACTCGGTGTACCCTTTGGTATTGTTGACCTTTCACTTGCACCGACTCCCGCAATCGGTGACTCGGTTGCTCACTTTCTTGAAGAAATGGGTCTTGAAACCTGCGGATGCCACGGAACAACAGCCGCACTGGCTCTCCTCAACGATGCGGTTAAAAAAGGCGGCGTAATGGCATCATCCCACGTCGGCGGTCTTTCGGGCGCATTTATTCCCGTAACAGAAGACGCAGGCATGATTGATGCCGCAAGAGACGGCACTCTCACCCTCAATAAGCTTGAAGCAATGACAGCGGTCTGCTC
>JAZNRG010000168.1:0-2174 GCA_045590575.1 Acutalibacteraceae bacterium
GGATTGTCTTCCTAAGACCGCTTGGCCTCCGACTTGCGCAAAGACCTCTGTTGCCGCTTCTTCCGCCGAGCACGGCACTCATCAGGCACTGACCCGAAACGCACATACACAGAGCACCGTGAACAAAATATTCAAGCTCCATATCCGTCTGAGAGTGGATTGCGGCAATCTCCTTTTCGGAAAGCTCACGAGGTAAAACCGCTCTTGAGAATCCTAGCTTTTCAAGAATCCTTATTCCCTCAATGCTCTGCACGGACATCTGGGTTGAAGCGTGCAAGGGCATAGCAGGGCTGACCTGCTTCACAATTGAAGCAAGTCCGATATCCTGCAAAATAAGTGCGTCCACAGAAAGATTGCAGGCGCACTCGATTGCTTTATATGCAGTTTTGCTTTCACCGTCGCCGACAAGAGTGTTGAGCGCAAGATAAACCTTAACGTTTCTTTCGTGGCAGTATCTGACCGCTTCGGCAAGCTCCTCTTCGGAGAAATTCGCCGCATTCCTGCGCGCATTAAGATACTTTCCGCCAAGGTAAACTGCGTTTGCTCCGCAGCGCACGGCGGCAGTCAGCGCTTCAAGGCTTCCTGCCGGCGCAAGAATTTCTGCCATTATCTTGCCGCCTTGAGAGATGCAATCTCTTTATTTAGTCTTTCGATTTCGCGTCTTGAGATTTCAACATCCGTTCTTGCTCTTGCAACATCCTCGATATATTCCTGAATCTGCTTTCTGAGGTTTTCTGATGCGTTTTCGCTCTTCTTTGCGGAATCAGCATATTCAAGAGCAGTTACAACAGCTGCCTGAGTTACCGAAATTCTTGAATTAGCTGCCATAAGAGCGCTGATTTTTTCGTTAAGCTCTTCGCCGAGCTGAGCAACATATTCAAGGTTATCGTCTGTGGAAATGTTGAAAGTATCGTTAGCGATAGTAAGTTTGATTTTTTCCATTGCTTTCACCCCGTAATTTATTTGATACATTGTAATTATACTACATTTATTAAAAGGAATAAAGATATTTTTTGAATTTTTTCTGCAGAATTTTAAGTCTGCATTGATAAACATCTTTTTTTATGATATAATTTCTCATAGATTGGATGTGATTTTATGAAAAAATTCATTTCGGCAATGCTTGCCGTAATTATAATGCTCTCGCTCTGCTCCTGCTCAAAGAAAGCGGAAACAGCTCTTGTTATTTCAGGTACGGAAATCAGCGACGAGGTTTTTGCATACTATCTTGATAAGGTACTCCACCGCCCTGCCGATTACGGACTGACCGAGAAATCCTCCAAAAAGGATTTCAAGCTTGCCGCCATTGACGAATGCAAGAAATATGTTGCCGTAAGCACCGAATTTATCAACATCGGCCTTTCGCTCTCGGCATCGGATAAGGTTTCGATTTCTGACGATGTGAACAACCTCTGGGTGCGTTTCGAAAATCACTATAACGAAATCGGAATTTCAAAGCAGACGCTCACCAAAATCCTTACCGCTCAGGCATATGAGGATGCAATTTTTACCGCCACATATGACCGCGGAATTTCAAACAAAGCTGCCGAAAAAGAACTGTCGGATTATTTCTATTCAAATTATGTCAGCTTCCGCACGGTGTGTGCATACTTCACCTCTGCGGACGGCGTGACGGAAATGACCCAGCTTGAAAAGAACGAGCTTGTTGAAAATTTTGAAAAAATGAAAAACGGTGCGGGTGCCGATGTTGAAAGTTTTTCCGATACCGTCACCGCCGCAGGCTACACCCTCTCCGATTCCATTCTTCTCAAAAAAGGCTCCGACGGATACCCCGAAGGATTTTTCGAAAAGGTTTATGAGCAGAAGGACGGCACAGTAATCCTTATAACCGAGAGTGACTGCATTTTTGCCGTATGGAAAGAGAATCTCAAAGAAAAGGGCGAAAGCGTTTATTCGAGCTACCGTTCATCCTGCATAAGCGACCTTTATTCCGCCGATGCCGAAAAGAAAACAGACGAAATTATCTCGGCTCTTGATGTTGACGAAAAAGGTGCGGTTGACAGAATAGTCAACAAGATGATTTAACAAAATATCTTACAATCGTTAAAACTAAATTCATATCGGATTAACATATCCGGGTTATCATCATATTGTACCAGGCAGGAGCCGCAACCTGCAGGGTACAACGCAAATACCCCTCCTCAATTCAACCC
>JAZNRG010000169.1:0-5346 GCA_045590575.1 Acutalibacteraceae bacterium
CTGAGTTTTTGCCATACCCTTCTGCTGGCTTATGGTTGAAGGAACCATGAGAAGCCTTGAAAGCAATGTTAATAATATAATTGAAATTGCATAGTTGCCAAAGCCTATTGAATCGTAAATAAGCTTAAGCAAAAAGCCGAAAGGTACACCGAGAATTTCATAAAGACCGGTCATTTTTTGTCCTCCGAGTGAGAGTGCTTCTTGGGCGGTACCGGATCGTATCCGCCTGGAAAAAGAATGTTGCACCTCATTAATCTGAATAAAGTTAAAAGGGTTCCCCGGAATGCTCCGTGAACCTTGATTGCCTCGAGGGCATACTGAGAGCAGGTTGGATAAAACCTGCATCTTGGCGGGAACAGAGGAGAAATGCGTTTCTGATAGAAACGGATTGCGGAAAGCATAATTTTCTTCATTGCTTATCAGCCTCCGCACTGTTCCGGATAACACCCAGCTCCGTTAAATGCGCTTGCATAACGGGGATGAGGTCGGTGCTTTTAAGTTTTTTTGTTTTGAACCGGGCAACAAACACAATATCGTAGTTACCGCTGCATTCAGGGTAAATTGAGGAGAATGCCGCCCTGATAATACGGCGGCATCTGTTTCTCTCAACTGCACTGCCGAGTTTTTTTGCGGCAGTTATACCTGTACGGCAGCCCAGGCCTCTGTTTTTGACAACATAGGTTACCAGCGCGGGAGAGGTTCTTACCTTTCCTCTGCCATAGGCACGGTGAAACTCTGTGTTTTGCTTGAGGGTTACTGCTCCTGACATTTCATCAATCCCTTTTCGGATTAATATGTGAGCTGCTTTCTGCCCTTTGCTCTGCGACGAGCAAGAACCTTGCGGCCGTTTCTGTCAGCCATTCTCTTGCGGAAGCCGTGTTCCATCTTGCGATGACGCTTCTTGGGCTGGTAAGTTCTTTTCATTGTGCTAACCTCCGTTTCACTATGTGTATTTTCTTGACCTTTCAGGTCTGAAACAACCGGAAATGCGGTAAATTCCGATTATTAAGCATAACAAATTGAGGTGAATACACCCCTCAGAATACACATTATATAACAGCACTACCACAAATGTCAACATTTTTTTGAATTTAGTCTGTTTTATTTAATTTTCTTTTCCTTTATCCTTGAAATATTTCTTTTGCTATGTTATACTTTATAATGTATCATTATCTATAAAATGAGAAAGTTTGCGTAAATAATCAGGATTGTATGAAAGCAATAACGAGGAGGATAAAAAGATATGGAATCCCTCAGAGAGATGTGGGCTCTTGTTTGCGAGCACATCAAAAGGAACTGCGGCGAAGTAATATATGACATCTGGTTCAAGCCGCTTGAAATTATCAGCTTCGACGGTGCAAAAGCCGTTCTCTCCGCAAGCGAGTTTATGAAAAAGGTTATTGAGCAGAAATTCGGCTCCGAGCTTCAGGATGCATTCAATTCCGTTATGGGATTTGATGTTGAGGTTATACTCGTTGATCCCTCTCAAGCAGAAAAGCCCGAAGACAATTCCGCAAAAACCGATAAGGGGGCAGGTGCAACATCACTCAGCATTGAGCAGAACACCTTCGAAACCTTCGTTGTCGGCTCGTCAAACAGATTTGCCCACGCTGCCGCTCAGGCTGTTGCGGCAACCCCGGGTGCGGCATATAATCCCCTTTTCATCTACGGCAACTCAGGACTGGGCAAAACCCATCTTCTTTGCGCCATCAGCAACGAAATCAAGAGAAACAACCCCGATGTTGATATCATCTTCACCAAGGGCGAGGAATTCGTAAGCCTTATCGTTGAAGGCATCAAGGCCAAGAATATGCAGGAAATCCACAACAAATACAGAAACTGCGATATTCTTCTTGTTGACGATATTCAGTTTATAGCAGGCAAGGAATCAACTCAGGAAGAATTCTTCCACACCTTCAATGCACTCACTCAGGACGGCAAGCAGATTGTTCTTGCATCCGACCGTGCACCCAAGGATATCGAAATCCTTGATGAAAGACTCCGCAACCGTTTCGAATGGGGACTTATCGCAGATATCCAGCCGCCCGATATCGAAACAAGAATGGCTATCATTCAGAGAAAAGCAAAGACTCTCGGTCTTGAGCTTCCTCCCGATGTTGTTCAGTTTGTTGCAGAAAAAATCAAGACCAACATCCGTCAGCTTGAAGGTGCGGTCAAAAAAATCAATGCACTTGTCAACATCGAAGGCTCATCAATCAACATCGCAATGGCTCAGAATGCCATCAAGGATATTATGAGCGACAGCAGACCCGTTTCCGCTATCGTCAACAGCATCATCACCGAAACCTCACGCACTTTCGGCGTGCCCCAGGCGGACATCATCTCAAAGAAAAAAGATGCAAAAACCGCAAGAGCAAGACAGGTTGCAATTTATATCGTAAGAGAAATTACCGACCTTACTCAGAAAGAAATCAGCGAATTCTTCGGCGGCAGAGACAGGACAACCATCCTCTATTCGGTTGAAACCGTTGCCAAGGATGCAGAGAAGGATTCATCGCTCAAAAAGACGATTGATAAGATTATCAAGAACGTTCAGGAGCAGTAATACTATACATTTTATATATTAGAGGTACACAATGGGACTTTTCAGCAGAATCAACAAGGGTTTGAAGAAAACCCGTGACAATATGTCGGGAGCCATCAATGCGGCTCTTTACGGCAAGAATGAGATTGACGACGAATTTTACGAAGAACTTGAAGAAATTCTCGTTATGGCGGATGTCGGCGTCAATACCGCAACCGAAATCGTTGAAAAACTCAGAGATGCTGTTTTCAAAAAGAATCTCCGCAAGGCAAAGGATGTGAAGGCAGAAATCCGCAACATCTGCGCCGAGCTTCTCAGCGGCGGCGAAGAGCTTGATATGATCACCGTGCCCTCGGTTATCCTTGTTATCGGCGTTAACGGCGTCGGCAAAACAACCTCCATCGGCAAGATGGCGGCAATGTTCAAGGATGAAGGCAAAAAGGTTATCCTCGGCGCAGCCGATACCTTCAGAGCAGCAGCTATTGACCAGCTCGAAATCTGGGCGGACCGTGCAGGTGTTGATATCGTTAAACACAAAGAAGGCGCAGACCCCGCAGCAGTTGTGTTCGATACCATTTCCGCCGGTAAGGCAAGAAATGCCGATATGATTATCTGCGACACCGCAGGCAGACTCCACAACAAAAAGAATCTTATGGAAGAGCTTGCAAAGATATACAGAGTTATCGACCGCCAGCTCCCCTATGCAGACCGAGAAGTTCTTCTTGTTCTTGATGCAACAACAGGTCAGAATGCAGTTAATCAGGCAAAAGAATTCAAGGATGTTGCCGAGATTACGGGTATCATTCTCACCAAGCTCGACGGCACTGCAAAGGGCGGCGTTGTGCTCGCTATCAAAAACGACCTCAAAGTGCCCGTCAAATTTATCGGCGTGGGCGAAGGAATTGACGACCTCAGACCGTTCAACGCAAAAGCATTTGCAGACGGCTTGTTCGAAGAAGACGAGGATTGATTATGGATTATATTATTGCTACACATAATATGAAAAAGCGTGACGAGATGCAGAGAATTCTTGCACCTCTCGGAATAAGAGTTCTCCTTGCAGAAGAGGCAGGCATTGAGCTTACCGACGTTGAAGAAACAGGCGAAACCTTCGAGGAAAACGCTTTTCTCAAAGCCGAAAGCGGCTGCAAAGAAAGCGGAATGCCCTGCATCGCAGATGACTCGGGTCTTGCCGTTGATTACCTTGACGGTGCTCCCGGCGTTTACTCGGCAAGATATTCGGGCGAGCACGGCAATGACGATGCCAACAACAAAAAGCTCCTTGCAGCTCTCGAGGGTCTTGAATCTGCCGAAAGAGGCGCGGCATATGTGAGCGTTGCGTGCTGTGTATATCCCGACGGACGAAAACTCATTGCAAGAGGCGAATGCAGAGGAATCATCGGATACGAAGAAATCGGCAACGGCGGCTTCGGTTATGACCCCCTCTTCCTTCCCGTTGAATATAACGGAGAAAAAACAATGGCTCAGCTTACCGCTGAAGAAAAAGATGCTATCAGCCACAGAGGCAAGTCCGTTCGCAAGCTTGCCGATATGATTGGAGAGAAAGACTAATGACAAGTAAAGAAAGAGCAGCACTCAGAGCGCAGGCAAACACTCTTGAGCCGCTGTTTCAGATAGGTAAAGGCGGTATGTCCGACGCTCTCATCGAGCAGACTGCCGATGCGCTCCGCAAAAGAGAACTCATCAAGCTCAGAGTTCTTCTTGAAAGTGCACCCGAAACCCCCAGAGAATTTGCCGATAAACTTGCCCAAGCAACCTCAAGCGACGTTGTTCAGGTTGTCGGCGGCAGCATAGTTCTTTATAAAGAAAACCCTGATAAAGATAAGGACGAGAAGAAAAAGAAGCCCGCAAAGAAGGGTAAGCCTCTTTCAAAAGTGAAGGCAAAAAGAGCTATTGCCGCTAAAAAAGAAGCGGAAGAAAAGAAGAAAAAACGCGATTTTTATGCAAAAAAACGTACTTCAAAAAAATAATTTCAAAAAACTGCAACAAATTTACGATATTGACACACATTATATATGTGTGATATAATCGCAGTCCGCGAGAAAAATGAAAGGTATTGCTCAATGGATAAAAACGGCGGAATAAAAATAATTGCCAACAATAAAAAAGCCTACCACGATTATTTTGTGATAGAGAAACTTGAGGCGGGCATTGAACTTTTCGGAACGGAAGTCAAATCCGTGCGTCAGGGCAAAATCAACCTCAAGGATTCGTGGTGCTTCGTCAAGGACGGCGAGATGTTTGTTAACGGCATGCATATCAGCCCCTATGAGCAGGGCAATATCTTCAACCGCGACCCTCTCCGCACCAAGCGTCTGCTTCTCCACAAAAAAGAAATCAGGCGTTTTTACGGTCAAGTCAAACAGGAAGGTCTTGCGATTGTTCCCTTAAGCGTATATTTCAAAAACGGCAGGGCAAAGGTTGAAATCGGTCTTTGTAAAGGCAAGAAGCTTTACGATAAACGCGAAGTTGCCGCAAAGAAAGATGCTCAGCGAACTATCGAGCGCAATTTAAGACGATAAAATAAACATTCGGCATATGCCGAATATATCACTTTTGCGAAGCAAAAATATCACAGCGAAGCTATATCACATCACAAAGTGATATATCATTGAAGCAACGAAAGTTGCTTCACATAAATGGGGATGAAAGGATTTCGACGGGGAATCTGAGCCCGGATAAGCGAGTAGCGGGGCGGGACCGCTATAAAATCCGCAATTTTCAAATTTAAACGACAACAATAAAGTTGCTCTTGCTGCTTAACTAAGCAGCCGTCTCTG
>JAZNRG010000170.1:0-4402 GCA_045590575.1 Acutalibacteraceae bacterium
GCCCGATGCAATATCCGTGGGCGAGTGACGTTTACGGTCTGAAGCCCGAAAAATTTGCAAAAGCCATTCTCAAATATTTTGACGAGATTGAAGCTGAGGGTTTCTTTGGTTTCCAAACTCAGCAGACGCCCAACCCCGGCACGGAAAACGGCTGGACAAAGTGGCCTGACGACCTTGACGAAATGATAAGACCCTATTTTGCGCAGATAATCGCCGATATTGCCGCAAACCCCAAGTGGCTTGAAAAGGTGAACATCATTGTCGGTGATTTTATGACAAAGGATAAAATGAAGAGCAACGAGATTCTCTCGCTCAACCTGCACAAGGGCATTGTTAAGGACGAGCTTAAAGAAGAGTTTGCGAAGGCAATCGGCAAATCTTAATAAAATATACCACGTCTGTTAAAACTCAATTCATACCCAATTAACATTTATGGGATATTATTTGACTGTACCCGATGGGAGCCGCAACCCGCGGAGTACAAAGCAATACCCCTCCTCAATTCAACCCCATGCAGAAAAAGATGCTTAACGGCATCTTTTTCTTGCTTTTATGAAGAAAACATGGTATCCTCTTATTAAAAGGAGGAATGAAAAATGTTTTACACTTTCTTACAGCGCATTATCCCTGTTGTTACAGCATTTGCACTTTTCATTAACAGCGTGAGCGGTATGCTTGGCCTCGGCGTAGTTATCCCCTATAACCCCGACAGAGTTGAAGTTGCCGTCAGCGGTGACGTTGTTACCGATGTTGACGAAATTGTTGCCCGCTACAACGAAGCTATTAAAAAAGGCGGCTTTGTAATCGGCAGACATGGTTATGAAAAGTTTGAAGTTTCAAATATATCCATCGAAGATGAAACCGACGCAATGAAAGAACTTTTTGAAACATACGAAAGCCTTTTCCCCTTGTTCACCTCATCGGTTTCATATTCCTTTGAGCTTCCCGGAACCGGCAATCTTCTTGCTTCCGATATCAAGAGCGCAAAGATGAGCGAAAAAGACGGTGAAACAACTATTATCATCGAGCTTGCAGACAATTCCGAGTCACTCGCAAGAGCTTATGGTTGGGAAGTGGAAGAAGGCTCATTCGAAAATCCCTTTGAAGAAACAGGCTTTATTATTTCAATGGGCGATTTCGAACTCGACTATGACAACGCAACCATCGCTTGCGTTATTGACGACAGCGGCAAAGTAATCTACGGCGACTGGGACTATGATTTCAGCTTCTCATCTGAAAACATAGAGGTAAAAATCGCTGATATGGAAATGACCATGGGCTTCGACCTCGACTGCTCAGCCATTTACGACATCTGATTATAAAAAGCTGACCCCCGATTCGCAATGAATCGGGGGTTTTACTTTTAATATGTATGGTCACAGATTTCCTTGATTTTTTTCTGAAGCTTAAGAAAATCTTCAAGCGCATCGGGCTTCTGGTTGGGGTTACGCAGAAGTGCGGCGGGATGGAAAGTGCCCATAAAGAGAATTCCTCCCTTTTCGATGAAGTCACCGTGTTGCTTTGTGACCTTAAAATCCTTTGAAATAAGCCTCTGCGCCGAAATTCTGCCGAGGCAGACGATGATTTTCGGGCGTATGAGCCTTGTCTGTTCACGGAGCCAGCCGATGCACTGCTCCTGCTCCTCGGGAAGAGGGTCACGGTTTTTGGGCGGGCGGCATTTTACCATATTGGCAATATAAATATTCTTTTTGCGGTCAAGGTCAATCGCTTCAAGATATTTGTCGAGGAGCTTTCCGCCTCTGCCGACGAAGGGTTCACCCTGCAAATCCTCATTTTCGCCCGGACCTTCGCCGATAAACATTACCTCGGCATTCTCGTTTCCTACGCCGAAAACAAGATTTGTTCTTGTTTCGCAAAGAGAGCATTTTCTGCACTCCATACACTCTGCTTTAAGCTGTTCCCAGGTTTCATACATCGCCGTTTTCACCTCTTGCTGAGAATATTTCTTTTGACTCCTCGGCATCCTTTGAAATCTGAGCACCGAGAGCCTCCATGGATTCGAATTTTATTTCGTCACGCAGATATCTGAGAAGTCTGACTTCGATATCCTGACCGTAAAGGTTGCCGCAGAAGCCTAAAATGCAGGTTTCACTGCGGAAATCCTCGTTTTCAAATGAGGGACGCAGACCGATATTGGTCACCGACGGATATTCTATGCCGTCAACAACCGTTACCGATGCGTAAACACCCTTCTTCGGCTTCACAAAGCCCTCTTCAAAACGCTGATTTATAGTCGGTGCGCCTATAAGCCTGCCTCTGTGCTGACCGTCAACAACAACATTTTTATAGCGGAATTCCCTGCCGAGCATTGCATTCGCAAGGGGAATATCTCCGCATTCAACAGCCTGCCTGATTCTCGTTGAACTGACGGGCTCGCCGCCGAAATCAACGGGTCTTGAAACCATAAGCTCAACGCTGTATTCTTCGCAAAGTGCACGGAGCTCTTCAACTCCGCCCTCGTTGTTTCTGCCGAAGCGGTAATTCCAGCCGCAGCAGACCCCACCCGCATTGAGCTTGCCTATGAGAATCTGCTCAAAAAATTCGCGGCAGCTCATATTCTTCACTTCTTTAAAAGAAACGGTTCTTTTGCCCGCACCCGTTTTTCTTATCAGTTCGTCACGGAGCGACGGCTGAAGAATCATATCGGGTGCCTTGCCCTGAACGGCAAGCATCGGGTGGCTGTCAAACAAAAGCACAAGGGGCAAAAGCCCGTGCTTTTGCTGCATTTCAAAAGCACAGGCGATAACCTGCATATGTCCTTTGTGAAGTCCGTCAAAGCTGCCGAGCGTGACGGCTGTTTTTATTTCGGTCATATTACTTCTTCCTGAACTGCTGTTTCATTCTGAGTTCCTTCGAAAGAATTCTCTTACGAAGGCGGAGGGATACGGGAGTAACCTCCAGAAGCTCATCATCCTTGATGAATTCCATACTCTGTTCAAGGCTGAGAACGCTGTGAGGAACCAGCCTGAGAGCGTCATCCGAGCCTGAAGCACGGGTATTGGTAAGATGCTTCGTCTTGCAGACGTTGCATACTATATCTTCATTCTTTGCACATTCGCCGACTATCATACCCTCATAAACATCAACACCTGCAGGAATAAAGAGTCTGCCTCTGTCCTGAGTGTTGAAAAGACCGTAGGCGGTGCTTGTGCCTGTTTCGTGAACAACAATTGAACCTCTTTCACGGGTCTGGATATCGCCTTTATAGGGTGCATAGCCGTCAAAGAGCTGATTCATAATGCCGTTGCCGTTTGTATCCGTGAGAAATTCGGCTCGGTAGCCGATAAGACCTCTTGACGGAATCTTGAATTCAAGATGGGTTGTGCCTCCATCACGGGCATCCATATTTTCAAGCTCGCCCTTGCGTGAGCCGAGCTTTTCGATAACTGCGCCGACATACTGCTCGGGAACTTCAACTATGAGCAATTCCATCGGCTCCATAAGCTGACCGTCGATTTCCTTGAAGATAACCTTGGGTCTTGAAACCTGGAATTCATAGCCCTGGCGGCGCATTGTTTCGATAAGGATTGAAAGGTGAAGCTCGCCTCTGCCCGAAACCTTGAAGGTATCAGTTGATTCCGTTTCTTCAACTCTCATGCTGACATTCGTTTCAACCTCTTTGAAAAGGCGGTCACGGATGTTTCTTGAGGTGACAAACTTACCTTCCTTGCCGGCAAACGGACTGTCATTAACGATGAAGTTCATCGAAATTGTAGGTTCGTCAATCTTTATAAAGGGCAGAGCCTCAACGTTTTCGGGGTCGCAGGCGGTTTCTCCGATGTTGATGCCTTCAATGCCCGAAACGCAGATGATATCGCCCGCTTCGGCTTCCTCGCATTCAACTCGTGCAAGACCCTCAAACTGATAGAGCCTTGAAACTCTCACGTTGGAGGTTGTGCCGTCGGTTTTGCAAAGTGCAATCTGCTGATTCTTCCTGATTCTGCCTCTTTCAACTCTGCCTACACCGATTCTGCCGACATAATCATCATAGTCAAGGCTTGAGAAAAGCACCTGAAGAGGCTGGTCGGGGTCGCCCTCGGGAGCATCGATGTTCTCGAGAATGGCATCGAAAAGAGGCTGCATATCGCCGCTTCTTGCATTGGGGTCAAGGCTCGAATAGCCGTCTCTTGCGCTGGCATAGACAACAGGGAATTCAAGCTGGTCTTCATCCGCGCCGAGGTCGATAAACAGGTCAAGCACCTCATCAACAACCTCATAGGGGCGGGCATTGGGTCTGTCAATTTTATTTATGACAACAAGAACCTTTTTCTTAAGATTAAGTGCTTTTTTGAGAACAAATCTTGTCTGAGGCATGCAGCCCTCAAATGCATCGACAAGCAGCAAAACGCCGTCAACCATCATCAGAATGCGCTCAACCTCG
>JAZNRG010000171.1:0-10640 GCA_045590575.1 Acutalibacteraceae bacterium
ACGTTCAGGCCGTCAGGGTGATCCCGGTGCAAGCCGTTTCTTCCTCTCAACAGAGGATGACCTTATGCGTCTTTTCGGTGGCGAGAGAATCAACGCCGTTATGAATACCCTCAAAACTCCCGAGGATATGCCCATTGAAGCAAAGCTCATTTCAAACACCATCGAGAGCGCACAGAAGAAGATTGAAGGCAGAAACTTCGGCATCAGAAAGAGCGTTCTTCAGTATGACGATGTTATGAACCGCCAGAGAGAGCTTATCTATAAGCAGCGTAACCAGGTGCTTGACGGTGAGGAGCTCAAGCCTGTTATTATGCGAATGATTGACGGCAGCATCAACGAAGCAGTTGATTTCTTCTGTTCAAACAGCATTTCGAAGTCCGATTGGAACATCGACGGTCTGAGAGATAAATTCAAGGGCTGGCTCACAAAGGAAGATGATTTTGCAGACGGCTTCAACAAGGAAGAGGCACGCGAGCTTCTTCTTGACAGAGCACACAAGAGCTACGAGGCAAGAGAAGAGCTCTTCGGCATCGGCGAAAACGGCGAACCCGTTATGCGTGAGCTTGAAAAGATGATTCTGCTTCGCAACGTTGACAGACAGTGGATGGACCACATCGATGCTATGGATCAGCTCCGCAGAGGTATCGGTCTTCGTGCCTACGGTCAGACAGACCCCGTTGTTGCCTACAGAAACGTCGGTTCCGAAATGTTTGACGGAATGAACGAGGCTATCCGTGAGGATACCGCAAGACAGATTCTGACCGTTATGATCAAGAGCCAGGATGATACAAAGCGTGAGCAGACCGCAAAGATAACTGCAACAAGCGGCGCAACCGACGGCACGGATAAGAAACAGCCCGTCCGTAAAAAGGAAAAGGCAAAGCCGAATGATCCCTGCCCCTGCGGAAGCGGCAAAAAATATAAGAACTGCTGCGGCGACGTTAGAAAACAATAAAAAATTAACGGCACGGAAATTTCCGTGACGTTTTGTTATACCTCCGAAGGTAATTTTTGTAGGGGGCGATGCCCACATCGACCCGAGTAAGCCGCAGAATTACAAAGATGCGGGCGATTCGTGAATCGCCCCTACTTAATATTTATCAATCCGCCTCCTTTCAAAAGGAGGCGACCGAAGCAGTTGGTTTTCTGCTGTGATATTGTTAACTCCTTGGGCTCCTTTGAAAAGGAGCTGTCCGTAGGACTGAGGATTGCAATAGGTTTATATTTTTAAAAAAACGGAGCAGAATCAATCTGCTCCGTTTATCATTACATATTAAAATAAATCGCCGAAAAAGGTTCCGATGCCCTTGAAGAAAAGCTTAACTGCTTCAAAGGGGATTTCGGAAAAGCCGTTGGAGCCGAATTTTTCAAACAGCCAGAGGCTTGCATCTGTGAAGAAGGTTGATTCTTCTTCGGGTTCTTCGGGAGTGTGTGCGCCGACCTTAGTGAGGATACTGATGATTCTGTCTTCAATTTTTTTCTGCTGACCGTCGTAGCAAACGGTGCCGTTAACGAAATCTTCAGCTTCCTTGATTGCCGCTGCGAGCTCAGCTGCGTCCGCCTCAGAGAGAGTTGAGGTATCAACAGCCTTTGCCTTGGGAATCCAGTTGTTCTTAAGACCTCTCAGGTCTCTTTTGCCGTTGAACTGAGGATATTCATCGGGCAGAGAGTAAACATTCTTGATATCGTCTGTTGCAAGAAGTCTTGTTGCAAGAGAGATAATGATATCGTTTCTTGCGGTCTGCTCGTGGTTCTGACCGTCAAAGTAGAAGGTTGTGTCGGGAAGAAGACCTGTTGATGCGTCAACAACATTGTCGGGTGAAATGTGGTTGTGGTTTTTGTTTGAGCAGTTCTTGCTTGTGTTAGCCTGCTTGTAGCCTTCGCCGAGGGTTTCTCCCACGATAGCGGACTTAACGCCCATTGCTGTTGATGAAAGGTGGATAACGCCGTCGGCGTTATCATTGTTCCATGAGCGACCTATCTGATAGAGGGGTGCATCATAGTCAACAATGTTGAAAACCTGAACACCCTTGTCAACCATTTTCTGGATATTTGCAAGTGAATTAACCTGTGCCTGATAATATCTGTCGGTCTGCTTTTTGATTTCGGGTTTATCCTTAAGGAGGTTAGCTGCTGCAGTGGGATAATCTTCCTTCGGGCAAAGACCCCAGAGGCTTGTAATGTTGGCGGCAACATCGTTGATGAGGCAGTCCGCAACATTATTGAGCACTCCGAGAAGAACTTCATCGGGAAGAATTCTTGCGATAACCTCAATCATTCTTGCATCGGGTTCATCCATAAGAGCTTCAAGGAAGCCGTTATAAAGGAATTCCGCATCAAGGAAAGCAAGATTCTTATTGTAGAGGTCGCCGACGATTGTTGAGCCGTTGAGTGCGGGAACGATGTAAACAACCTTGTTGAGGTCATCCATAACATCGGGATAATAATCGAAAAGACCGTTTGCAATGGAGCCGCCCATGCTGATGGGAACGATGTTTACCTTGTCGTGGCCGGTATCTTTCTTAACCATCTGAATGAATTCATAAAGGCCGTCGATGGTTTCGTGAAGATTTGTGAATGAGTTATATGCATAATAATAAAGATGATCTTCGCCTGCGATTTCGGAATAAGCCTGAAGAGGAATGTTATCGTAAATCTCTCCCTTTTCATAATCGCTGCATTCCGCAACGGAATAGGGGTATCTTTCAACCTCAAAGTTGCCTGTGTTTTTGCCGTTTGTGTCACACATATTAACGGCAAAAGCATCGTGAACAACGTCGCACAGAGCGTTTGAAAGACCGAGGTCGTGCTGAGTCAAAAGAGTGAGGAGTGCGGGGAAGAGAACTCTTTTAACGATTGAGCCGACATCGAAAATTGCGGGGAAGGCCATTATTCTTTCGCCGTCTGCGTCAAGAAGATAATCGCCGTTTTCGTCAAGAGCCCAGATGTTGGACTGGCCGATGCCGGGCACAACGATTGAAGGGCAGGTGTCGCATTTGCCGCCGCATTCCGCTTTAACCGTTGCAGATGCCGAAACGGCGAAAACCGAGAAAACAAGGGAAAGAGCAAGTAAAACTGAAACTGTTTTTTTCATCATTTATTATCACCCTTTATCTTAGAATTTGAATAAATTCTTTATTTCATTGAATATGCCCTTGACTGCAAGACCGGGAAGCTCCGAGAAGCCGTTTGAGCCGAAATATTCATAGAGGAAATCGCTCAGCTTTGTGAAGAAGCCGCCTTCGTCTGCAGGAATGGGCTCGCAGGTTATGAACTGAGGATAAGCGGGGTCTGAATAAACATCTGTTATTTTGTTTTCGATTATTCTGAGAGCAAGAGTAAGGATTGTTGTGTTGAGAGCGGTCTGCTCGTGTTTCTGACCTTTAAAATACCAGGTTGTGTCGGGCAAAAGACCTGTTGAAGCGTCAACCATATTATCGGGTGAGATATGCTTATGGTTTTTATCTGAGCAGTTTCTGCTTGAGTTAGCCTGCTTGTAGCCTTCGGGAAGAGTTTCGCCGATGTTTGCGGCATAGGTGCCGAGTGCGGTTGAAGCAAGAGGAATCATACCGTCAGCCATTTCCTTATCATAGGAATAGCCGATGCCGTACATCTGAATATCGTATTCAGCAACGGTAAGCACTTCGCAGCCCTTGTCGATAAGCTTCTGAATATTTTTGTTTGAATTGAGCTGAGCCTTATAATATTTATCGGTCTGCTTCTTGATTTCGGGTCTGTCTTTAAGATAAAGCTCTGCAGCTTCGGGGTAGCTTGCGGAGTCACACATTGCCCACATACTTGTGCTCATTGTCATAATATCTTTGACAAGCACTTCAACGCCCTTTGTAAGACCGCCGATAACAACTTCATCGGGAAGAATTCTGACGAGAGTTTCAATCATTGATGCGGTTTCGACATCAAAGAATGTTGAGAGAAGACCGTTATAGAGTGCTTCGGGATCGAGGAGTCTTACTTTGTTTGTGAAAACGTCGCCGATAAGAGATGTGCCGTCATTGCAGGGAACAATATAAAGAACTCTGTCAATGCAGTCCATAATGTCGGGATGATATTCAAAAAGAGCGTTTGAAATGGTTCCTCCCTGGCTGATGGGGGAGATGGCAACTTTATCGTGACCTGTTTTTTCCATAACCATATGGATATAGTCATAAAGCTCCTTGGTTATGTCGATATGGTTGCCGAATGAGTTATATGAGAAATAGAAGAGATGGTCTTCGGGGAAGCAGCTTTCGTGAAGATTGAGAGGAACATGATGATAGGGAGCTTCCTTTTCTTCTGCTGTGCACTCTGCAAGTGAATACGGATATTTTTCAGTCATAACATTTTTTGAGGTCTGACCGAATTCGTCGCACTTATTGATGCCGAAGATGTTGTTTATAATTTCGGCAACGGCATCCGAAAAGCCCATATCGCTCTGTGTTGCAACAGAAAGAAGAAGAGGAACAAGAGCTGTTTTGATGAGTTCACCGATATTGATAACGCCCGGGAAAACACCGGTCTTGTTGCCGTCGCCGTCAAGAACGAATTCGCCGTTGTCATCAACAAGCCACACGTTTGACTGACCGAGACCGGGAATAATGATTGTAGGTAAATATTCGCAGTTGCCGTCCTTGCACTCGCCGCCTGCGGTAAATGCCGATGCACTCACTGCAAACATTGAGATAATCATAGTAAGGCAAAGAAAAATTGCAGTTATTTTTTTCATAATATCAATCCCCTGAAAATTTAATTAATTATTTGAAAAGATTACGGATGGGAGAGAGCACCCAATCAACGATGCTGCCGCCGCCGAGCCAGTCAACAAGACCCTTGCTTGCGCCTTCGAGAGCATCGGCAAAGAAGATGTCCGCCTTTGAGGGTTCTTCATCGTAAGTAAAGCCCGTAAACTCTGTATACTTGAAGAGAATTGCATTGAGTCTGTCCTCTGCAGCCTTGACTTTTGCGGAGTCGGCAATCGATAATTCAAGAACAGCTTCGCCTTCTTCAATAGCAGCAACAAGTTCTTCTCTGTCACCGTCTGCAAGAACAACTTCGCCCTTGTCTGCCGCTTCAAGAAGAGCGGTTGCTTCGGGAATTCTCCAGCGGCGGATATACTTTGAGTTTGCCGAATAGTTGAACTGAGGATATTTTTCGGGGTTGTCGTTAACATCGTCAACTCTGCCCATAAGAATATGACCTACAAGGTTGAGAACAACGTCGTTGTTGCCAACTTCGTGATGCTGGTCAAGGAAAATCCAGGTGTTTTCGGGCAGAAGAGCTGTAGAAACGTCAACCTTATTGTCGGGAGAAACGTGCTTGTGGCTTGACTTATTGCAGTATTTCTTGCCGTCAACGGTGATATCGTCGAGAGTTTTGCCCTTGGGAGCACCTGTTGCACCGAGGGTTGTTGAGGAAAGGTTGATGATACCGTCGGTGTTATAGGCATTTGCAGATTCAACGATTGCAAAGAAGGTGTAGTCCTGCTCGCCGAATGAGAGGTTTGCGCCGGCGATGGAGTTAACGTCAACGCCGTCCGCAACAGCATCAAGAATGTTCTGCTTGAGGTTGAGTCTTGCCTGCTGGAATCGATCCGTCTTTGCCTTGAGAACAGGCTTATCGGTGAGATATCTTGCTGCAAGAGCATCGTATCTGTATGAAGGAATCATTGCCCATATCTGCGGGCAGTTGATCATCATTGTGTCGAGCACTGCGCTGACCGCACCGCTGAGGATTGCATCAACACCCGAGCGGGGAAGAATATGGAGAACGCAGTTGATGAGGTAACCGAGAGTTGCATCTTCGCCGAGAATGGGGGGGATGAACTCGTGATAGAGATAATCGTCTGCAAGATTCCACTTTCTCTCGAGCATATCGGCAACGATGTCGGTGCCGTCAAGGCAGGCAACAACATTGATGATTTCGTCAATGTCGCCGTGACCGTATGCATCAAGATAAGCGGTGAGGATTGTGCCGCCGAGTGAAACGGGAAGAAGCTTTACCTTCTTATGACCCGTCTGCTCCTTGACCATTTCGATGTATTCATCGAGCTCATCTGCAGACTTCATCGGGTCGCCGACGAGGTTGAAGGTGTAGAGATAAATATGATCGCCGCCGTATTCCTTTTCAACAGCCTGAAGAGGAATCATTCTGTAGAGCCAATCCTTATCGTCTTCGGTCATTTCCGAAATGGGGTGATACCATCTCTGAGTCTGAAGGTTGTTGATATGGTTGCCTTCGTCATCGCATTTCTGAACCCAGAAAGCGGCGGAAGCAGCTTTATATGCAGCCTTGTCAAGACCTGTGTTGTGCTGAAGAAGAAGTGTTCCGAGAAGGCTGCCGACAAGAGCGGGCAGAGTACCCCAGAGCTTGCTCAGCTCAAGAATGAGAAGGGTACCGCCGACCTGATTACCGTCAGCATCAAGGTAGGGTGTGTTATCTTCATTGTAAAGATAGGTGGGTGAATGATTGATACCGGGAAGGATAACAACGGGTGAGTGTCCGCATTTGCCGTTACAGCTTGTTTTTGCGGCTGCGGAAGCACCGATTGCGCCGACCGATACAAGCATTGCCGCGCAAAGAAGAAGCGCAACTGCTTTTCTGAATCCTTTTTTCATTGCAATATCTCCTTTTATATAGGAATTCAATTTATATTAACATATTATTAATAATAATTCAACAATCAAAACAGACTTTTGCCAAGAAATTTATATATATGTTACAAAAATCAAAAAATGCACCCTCAGACGAGAGTGCATTTTTATTAAAACATAATAAGTACCGTTGAAACGCAGGCAATTGCCGCCGCAATAACCGTTCTTGCCGAGGGCTTTTCTTTTCTGATGAGGCTTATGATTGTTGAAAAAACCATAACGCCGCCCGTTGTTATCGGGTACTGAACCGATGCGGGAAGCTCGGTCAGAGCAATCAGGCAGAGCATATTGCCGATGCCGCTGCAGAATGCGTAGCAGGAGAGATTGCCGATTTCTTTGAGAGGGAGAATCGGAAATCTGCGGTTCCTGATGAGATGATATCCGAGGCAGATAACAAAAACGCAGAGATTGACCGTTGCCATAAAGCTGCGGCTGTCAACAGCATAGTTTTCGCTTGCAGCGTGGGTTTTGGAGAGCACGCCAACCATACCGTTGAGAATGAAAACCGCAAGGTAATATTTGAGGTTGCCGCCTTTTTTGCCGCCCTTTTCAAAGCTCATTGCCGTTGAAACGATAATCAGAACAAGGCAGATGATTTTTGAAACAGAAAGCTCTTCTTTAAAGAAAATAATTCCGTATGCAGAGGGCAGAAGCATACCGCCGAGCATTGCAAAAATCGAATATACCGAGAGATTCGCCGTTGCGAATGATTTGAGCCCCGAATACGCATAGCCGAGAACGACTATTGCATAAATAAGAGCAACGATAAACGTAAACCAATTGATATCAAGGCGGAATCCGTTGAGAACAAACAAAATCAGAAAGCTGATTCCGTGGGTATAGAGCGAGAATGTGAAGGTGGAATCAAGACCGTCACCGTTGCGCTTGCGGAACTGCTGATTAAAAAGAAACTGCATTGCAAACAGCAATGCGGCGATAACAAGAAATGCGTAATTCATACCGTACCTCCGTGAGTTGCTTCGTCTATCTTAACACCAAAATTCACCTTTTTCAATCAAAAATTACATTTTTTGCTTCACTTTTGACATCTTGCGCATATTTTTCGTCTTCCGTGCTATCATTCAGTTGTCAACAGGGGAAACCCGCAGGAGGGACAAAAGATGGTAACTCTATTTACCGCATCAATTATCATTATGACGGCAATCGGTTCACTCGCAATCATCAGTGCGGCTTGGTAAAAACAGACCGCAGGGGACAAAAAAATCAGAACAACGGAGGACAAAACAATGAAAAAGACAATCAGAACAATCACGGCAGCTCTTCTTATCGCAATCATCGCTCTCGGCACTAGCCTTTCCGCATTTGCGGCAACAGCAGGCTCAATTGTCTGGACAGACACCGAAGCCGATTACTCCAGACTCTTTGTTTACGGCGGACATCCTCTTGAAACAGGCAGAACCGAAATCAGAAACAACAGCGCAGAAGATGATCTGGTTTATTTCGATTTCAAGGTTGAAAAAGAAGGATATTACTATATCGACACAGAAAACAATTCCTGGGTAATGATTCCCGAGGTTGCAGGCTCAGGCAAGGTTTACGATTACCGCGAAGCCGAAACCGTAGGCGAAGACGAAGAAAGACTTTTCTGGCTCGACGAAGGCAAAACCGTTATCGGCATCAATTTCTATGATCAGAGCTCAGACGAAATCGCAATTATGTTCTGCGGCGAAGAAGTTGAAGATTATACAGTTGAAGAAGCAGCGCTTCAGAATTATATTATCGGCTGGAACATCTGGGAATGCGACTGTGATGACTGCGCAAAATATTTCTGGGTAAACACCGATACGGTAATCACTTTCTCAAGCGGCATAACTCTTGAAATTGAAGATTATTGTTTTTACGGCACCTGCACAACTTCCCCCGCAGAAGGCACGGGCAAGGCAACGCTTGATTTTATGGGCAAGAAAAAGGAAGTTGAATTCACTGCTTTCTATATTGACAGCATTGTTGAATCTGTTGAAATGACAAATGTTGAGAATTATCTTGATGCAGAGGTAGGCTATGACGGCTGGTACTACACAAAGGAAGTTGCCGGCGAAACCCTTACCGTGCATTTCAAGGACGGCACAAGCTATACCGCAATACTGGAAGACTGCTACTGTGATGTTGAGCTTCCCGACGGAAAGACCGTCGGTGCCTGGGTCGGAGAATACTGGGAAGAAGGCTCAGATGAAACCGAGGAAGTATATTTCGCAATTTATGTTGCAAACAAAGCTTTTGAGAAACGCAATTACAACACCGAAAGAAAGCCTCTCGGCGAAAACCTTCTTATGCTTTATGAGGACAATAAGAGAACTCTTGAATGGGCAAAGAACGATTTTGGTTATATGCTTGAAAATCTTGCAACCGACCCCGAATCTGCAATGAACAACCTTTACTGGTCAGTTGATGAATTCATTCAGGCATTCAGAAACATCATAACTTTTGTGAAATTCTATATGACAATTGTATAATTTTTCTCCTGAAAAGCCCTGCAGCATACTTGCAGGGCTTTTTACTGCACAAAAACATGTTACAGCTCTTTATTTTTATTTTTCCTTGTGTTATAATTACAAGAAATAAAGGGAGGATAAAATTATGAAAAAAACACTGAAGATTCTGACATCTGCTGTTCTCGTTGCAATTATCGCATTTGGTTCATTCTCATCGGCTTTTGCGGTCGAAGTAACAAAAATTGACTGGGTTGACGAATTCGGCGAAAATATGGTTTATTATTACTCCGAAATGTCGGTCAAAGAAGGAACAAACACGGTTTCCGTAATTGATGCCGTTACGGATTTTCCTGCTGTGGACGAAGAAACAGGCGAAATGACAATGCCCTATGGCTATGATTTCTATTATGATTTTACTGCGGAAAAGAGCGGATACTATCATTTTACAACCGCAGAAAACCTTATAGGTTATAGCGTTGCAAAGAAGTTTGACGGCAAAAAGGCAACGGGCTGCTGCGATTATGTTTTCTACGGCGAGGGCGGCGACTCGGTTATGTATATCGAAAAGGGCAAGACTATAGTCGGCGTTCATTTCCCCATTTCTTACGATGTTTTTATGAGCGAAGTGCTTACCATTGAATATATCGGTGATGTGCTTACCGATTACACCGTTGATTCCGCAAATCTCGATGATTTTGTTATCGGCAAGAATATATGGGAAGAAAAGACCGGTGATTTCGGTATCGGCACAAACTGCACAATGAAGTTCAAGAACGGCTCCGAATTTATGTTGAATAACATTTATCTTTCCGGTACCTGCAGCCGCACTCCCAAGGCGGGCAAAAGCACCGCAACAATTGAGCTTTTCGGCAAGAAAAAAACAATCGAATTCACAGCCGCTTATCTCAAGGATATGATTTCTTCCGTTGAAGTTTCGGATATTGATAAATACACCTCTTTCGTTACCGATTACACGGGCGAAACCCGTTACGAAGCTATTGATAACGAGGATGTTACCCTTAATTTCAAGAACGGCACTTCGGCAACCGTAACCCTTAACGAGGGTCAGGGAGAAATCGTTCTCTCAAACGGTGTTGTTGCCGCAGTTTATGCAGGCCTTTCAATGAATAATGACGGCTCATATGACCTTGTTGTGACCGTGTGGGACGATGTTTTCAAGAGAATTGATGTTAACGAAAAAGAAGGAACAATAGCGGATAACATCAGCTATCTCACCGCCGATAACTTTGCCGCGCTTTCAAGAGCGGGCGACGATTTTATCACCGCAATGTCATATGTTTTTACTGACCCCGGATTTGCTTCAACCAGCTTCGGTCTTATCGGTCAGGACCTCATCTCAATCTTCACTAATATGATGGCATTCATCAGCCATTACCTTGCATTCTGATTTCTGAATACAAAATAAACCTCCCGAAAGACCTGAACAGGTCCAGTAAAAACGGACAATGAAAAAAACATCCTCCTATGGTAGAATGAATCTATCATAGGAGGAATTTTTATGCCCAGAAGTTACAGACAT
>JAZNRG010000172.1:0-3059 GCA_045590575.1 Acutalibacteraceae bacterium
CAATTTTGGCTGATACAGGTTCCGCCGGCATGGGAAGCCGCGGTGCGGGTGATGGTTATAACTACCTTGGTGTATCCAATATTGTTATTGCCCTTTACAAACTCCTTGTCGACAGACAGATTCTGTCCGCAGTCAGCGTCAGTAAATTCACAAGAATTACCGGTACCAAAACCATACAGCGTCATATTCCATATTTTAACCGTATTGCCGGTTCTGCTGGTATTATTCTCATTTAAGACGATACTTGTAATTTCGTCGATTATATCCTCGCCTTTTCTGCTCGTAGCACTTTTTACGGTAATGGTATAGGGCAAATCTCCGATTGTAACCGTCTTAGAAGCTGCCGCATGTGCCGTCAAACTTATCATCGGCAGCATACCCGCTACCATCACAAGCGCCAGCACAAGGCTGAGTATTTTGTTCGTTGTTTTTTTCATTAGTTTAACCTCCTTGGGTGTTGTTAAGTGCAGAGTTCAGAGTGCAGAATGCAGAATTATAGTTTATTCCGTTCTGCATGCATCATTCTGAATCCTGCATTTTCTCAACATATGCTTTGAATTCCGTAAGAACACGCTTGCCGAGACCTCTGCAATCCATTGAAAGAACCTTTTCGATTTTTTCATTGCGTGTTTCTTCGGGAATATTGTATATGCTCAATATCTGGTTAAGTGCACCGTATATTCTTGCATTAAGCGGTACGGATGCCGTATCGGAAATAACGGTTGCGTAATCAATGCCCTGAACAAGTATTTCCGCTTCAACAAACTGCTCGTGAGTCCAGTCTTTACAATTCTCCGCAAAAATAACTTTGGCTCTTTCAACGTGGTTATTGCGAAGATATTCAAGACACACGGGGCTTTGAAAAGCCGAAACAAAGAAATCCTTTGCAACTGGGTTTTCATCGCAAGCCGCCGCTACTGTCATAAGCTCAATACAGATTGACATAACCGAATCAAAACCCTTGTCTGCTTCGTAATCAATCAGCTCAGCCTGAAACTCACACAGCATTTCAACCAGTTCTGCGAGCACATGTTCCTTGGAAGGAAAATAGAAGGTAAAATTACCCTTGCTTATTCCAAGCTCACTGCTGACCGCCTGAACGGTTGTTGAAGAATATCCGTTTTCAAGGAACATTTGCGTTGCAACCCTCATTATTTTGCTTTTTGTGCTTTCTTTCTTAGCCATAACTTCTCCTGATTTTCCATTCTCTGTGCGTCGTGCTGCACTTGTACTAACCATAATTTAGCACAAGTGCAATGGTTTGTCAATAATTATTTAACCAAAGTGCTCCTGCAAAGTTTTGTGATTTTCTAAAGAGCATTGTTTCAGCTTGTAACGGACAGTAAATCATTATCCGTGCTGTTTCGCAGTTGTTATCCAACATTAACTTTTGTAAGTGTTTTTGTTGCAAACCATCAATGAATTATCGATGTTGTTTTTGCTTTTAAAACAAGTTTTATTTGACTGAATATGTGGTTATATTGAAACAAGTGTCAGATTAAAATTATTAAATCTGCGAAAAAAATAAAGTCGAGAAATCCTAAAAAATCTCGACTTTGGTGGACCCGGTGGGATTTGATTCGCGCGACTGCGGTCGCTTGGTCGCTCGCGGTCACAACAGTCCACCGGACTGTTGCTCTGTACCGCTCGTCCTTCAAAATCCCACTGAAAACAAAAAGTCATCACAGCAAAAGCTGTGATAACTTTTTTGGTGGACCCGGTGGGATTTGAACCCATGACCTTTCGGATGCGAACCGAACGCTCTCCCAACTGAGCTACGGGCCCATAACATAAAAATTATATCTCTTTTTTTGAAGTGTGTCAAGCAATGAAAACTGTGCAACTTTGTTCAAAGTTGCCTAACTTTGTATTTACTCTTGATTTTGTGATACAAAATTGCTATAATTGTCACAATTCGCCCGAAATACGGGCAGAAAAAGGTATTTTGCTTATGAAAAAGATGCTTCTTATGATTATCAATCCCCGTTCGGGAAGAAACAAGCTCCGCGACGATTTGCTCGAAGCTACCAACGTTTTCGGAATGAACGGCTACGGAATAACCGTTCTTAACACAACAAAAACAGGCGATGCAACAGAATATGCCCGTGAACACGGCGATAAGTACGATATCGTTATCTGCAGAGGCGGCGACGGCACCTTCTGCGAAATGATGAACGGTGTTATGTCTCTCGATAAAAAGCCTTCCATCGGCTATATGCCCGCAGGCACAACCAACGATATGGGCAACACCCTCGGTCTTCCGTTCAAAGCAGAGAAAGCCGCTGAGCTTATCGTTAAAGAGAATGCTCTCCCCTGTGATATCGGCGAATTCAACGGCAAATATTTCACCTATGTTGCATCCTTCGGTGCGCTCACGGAATGCTCATATGCCGCTCCGCAAAGCCTCAAAAACAAAGTCGGCAGACTTGCATATTACCTTGAGGGTGCAAAGGAAATCAAGGACATTCATCCCATTCCGATGCGTGTTACCGTTGACGGAAATGTGCTTGAAGGCAACTTTGTTTTCGGCTCAATCTCAAACTCCTATTCCGTTGCAAAAGTCATAAAGCTCGACAGCAGCTATGTTTGCCTCAACGACGGCAAATTCGAAGTACTTCTTGTTGAAGACCCCAAGACCGTCAAAGGCTGGGCGGCAACAATAACAAGCGCACTCAGACAGAAGTTTGACGAAAGATACATAAAACTCATTCAGGGTTCACACATTGAAATCGAGGTACTGGACGGCTCTCCCCTGCCCTGGACCCTCGACGGCGAATACGGCGGCGACGATAACAAGGTTGTTATTGATGTACATAAGCATGCATACAATATGTTCCGCCCTCAACTAAAAAACGAAATGCTGACCAACGAAGAAACCGCCAATAAATAAAGAAAATCCGCTGTGAAGATCACAGCGGATTATTTTTTTAGTCAAGCTTTGCTTTGAGATAGTTATCGTAGAAATCCTTGACACCTGCGTAGAAATCATCAACAGTGCCGTCGTTCTTCATGATATAGTCAGCCATCTTTTCGCTCTCGCTTGTGTGGAAGATTTCTTC
>JAZNRG010000173.1:0-11084 GCA_045590575.1 Acutalibacteraceae bacterium
CACGAAGCTTTTCGGCTTCGGCTTTTTCTTTGTCTGCTCTTTCGGAAAGATGCTTTGCTCTGTCATATTCATCTTCCATACGGCGGCGTGTTTCTTCAAGCTTATCAACGACGTTTTCGAATTCTTTATTTTCGCTTGAAACAAGGTCACTAGCTCTTTTGATTACGTCCGCATCAAGGCCGAGTTTTTCGCTGATTGCAAGTGCGTTTGATTTGCCGGGAACGCCGATAAGCAGACGGTAAGTGGGTCGGAGCGAAACAACGTCAAATTCGCAGGAGCCGTTCTGAACTCTCGGAGTTTCAAGTGCATATGCTTTAAGTTCTGCATAATGGGTTGTTGCGGCAATTTTTGCTCCTTTGAAATGAAGTGCTTCAAGAATTGCCATTGCAAGCGCCGCACCCTCAACCGGGTCTGTGCCCGCGCCGAGCTCGTCTATGAGAATAAGGCTTCTTTCATCGGCTTCGTTGAAGATGCTGATGATATTTGTCATATGGGCTGAGAAGGTTGAGAGCGACTGCTCAATTGACTGCTCGTCGCCGATATCCGAGAGAATTTTATCAAAAACGGATATCTCACTTCTGTCGCCTGCGGGAATCATCAGACCGCACATCGCCATAAGCGAAAGCAGACCGATGGTTTTGATTGAAACGGTTTTACCGCCCGTATTCGGACCCGTAATAACAAGAGTGTCAAAATCCGAGCCGAGAGTAATGTCAACGGGCACAACCTTCTTGGGGTCGATGAGCGGATGCCTTGCCGCGCGGAGATTGATTATTCCCTTGTCGTTGAGTACGGGAGGACAGCCTTTGATTTTATAGGCATACTGTGCCTTGGCAAAAATAAGGTTAAGCTCAAGCGCACATTCATAGCTGTTTTTGATGCTCTGAGCAAAATCACCCGCACTTGCGGAAAGCTCTGCAAGGATGCGTTCGATTTCTTCTCTTTCTTTCGTCTGAAGCACGCGGATTTCGTTGTTTGCTTCAACAACCGCCATGGGCTCGATAAATACGGTTGCGCCGCTTGACGAGGTATCATGCACAAGACCCGCAACCTCGCCTCTGTGTTCGCTTTTTACGGGTACAACATATCTGCCGTTTCTCTGAGTGATGATGTTTTCCTGAAGAAACTTTGCATGGCTTGAACGCGAAAACTTTTCAAGCTGTTCTCTGATTTTTGACTCCTGAACTCTTATTTTTCGCCTGATGGCGGCAAGAGTGGTGGATGCATTGTCGGAAATTTCTTCTTCAGATATGATGGCATTGAAAATTGCCGATTCAAGGAATTTATTGGGAACAAGCGCGTTGAACAGAGTATCGAGTACCGTCGGCACGCCCGCGTTGGATGCTCTCCATTGAGAAAGAGTGCGGATAACGCGGAGAACACCGCCGATATCGAGCAGCTCTCTTGTGTTCAGAACGCTGCCTGCGTTTGCTCTGCTGAGGGCATTGTTGACATTCTTCAGACCGCCGAATGACGGACCGCCGAATCTTGCCAGCAGCATATGAGCATCAACTGTCTGATTGAGCAAAGCCTTTGCAAGGTCAAGGTTTGTTTCGGGTCTGAGATGCAGAGCGTTGTATCTTGCATCATCGCAGCTTGTGTATTCCGCAAGCTTTTCGAGAACCTTGTCGAATTCAAGCGACTTTGCGTGTTTATCAAATGAATTCATTTGGATTCACCTTAAAAAATATTATTCTTCTGTTGTTTCTTCTTCCTCAGCTGTTACCGTTTCACCGTTTTCGTCGGTAACAACTTCTGTTGTGATTTCTTCACCATTTTCGTCGGTTTCGGCAACTGCGGTTGTTTCTGCCGCTGTTGTTTCAACGGGAACGGTTGTTTCGGTTTCTTCCTCCGGTTCACGGTTGCGGTCAGGCTCTGTTGTTCCAACAACATCTTTGCTGTCTGCCGCCTGGATTGAGGAAACGTACATACCGCCGTCACGTTCACGCAGAGTGATGTTCATATATTTATCGGGTTCGGGAACGGTAATTTCATCGCCGTCAATCTGAACCCATGCCTTGTTGCCGATATATCCCACGCTCAGCACGAGAGAGCTGCCCTGCTTCTGGATATCATAAATCTTTGGCGTGTAAGCCGATTCAACGCCCGTGATGGGGAGAATGTAGCTCTTGAGGGCGGCATCGTAGGTTATTTCGTATTCACTCATATCAATTGATGAGTGGAGCGATGCAATATTGATTTCCGTGCCGAAAAGGCTCACGAAATACTGTTCAATATCTGCCTGAGGCACAACGATACCGAAAGTGTCACCTTCCGAATACGGATATTTATCCGCGCCGTCTTCGCTCATAAGAAGTGCCCAGACTGCGCTGTTGAGAAGCTGTGAAACATCGGCCTGAGTGAGGTCGTCAAAGGGGTCGGGGTCAAACATAACCACGGGCAAAAGCATTTCTTCATACTTGGCTTTTTCCGCAGTCTTGTTTGAAATATTGTCGATTGTTCCGATTGCGAATTTAACAACGGTTATAAGACCGATTACCGCAAGAATGCCCGCAATGATGCCTATGGGCATTGCAAAGGGGTTTTTCTTAACTTTTCTTCTGTTGTTGGTTGCCATTTTCATTCACCCTTATCTTATTTGACCGTTACCGCTGATAACGTATTTTGAACTGACCATATGAGCAACCCCGAGAGGTCCTCTTGCATGGAGCTTCTGGGTTGATATTCCGATTTCTGCACCGAAGCCGAATTCACCGCCGTCGGTAAATCTTGTTGATGCGTTAACATAAACTGCGGCGGCATCAACCTCTGATTTGAATTTTTCTGCGGCGGAATAGCTTTCGGTCACTATCGCTTCGCTGTGGCCCGTGCCGTATTTTGAAATATGAGTAATCGCTTCATCAATATCGCCGACTACCTTAACGCTGATTTTATAGTCGAGATATTCCGTTGCCCAGTCGTCTTCCGTTGCGGGCGTTGCGTAGGGGAGTATCTCGCAAACGCTTTCATCACCGATAATTTCAACATTTTTCTCTCTGAGCTTATCGCCGATTGCAATAAGTCCTATTTCCGCAATGTCCTTATGGATAAGCATACTCTCGCAGGCATTGCATACCGACACTCGGGAAGCCTTTGCGTTTGCAACGATTTCTGCCGCCATATTGATATCGGCATCCGCATCAACATAAATATGGCAGTTGCCCACGCCCGTTTCAATAACGGGAACTGTTGCGTTTTCAACAACGGAGCGGATAAGACCTGCACCGCCTCTGGGGATAAGGAGGTCAACATAACCGTTAAGGCGCATAAGCTCGGTTGTTGCCTGCCTTGAAATATTATCGATAAGAATTATGCAGTCCTCGGGCAGACCCGATTCAGCAATAGCGTTACGCATAACGGTGGCTATTGCCTTGTTGGAATTGATTGCTTCCTTGCCGCCTTTGAGGATTACCGAATTGCCCGCCTTGAGGCAGATAGCCGCGGCATCTGCGGTAACATTCGGTCTTGCTTCAAAAATAACGGCAATAACGCCGATGGGTACTGAAACCTTCTCTATTTTCAGTCCGTTGGGTCTTGTTTCACCCCAAAGAACTCTGCCGACGGGGTTTTCGCTTGCGGCAACCTGACGAAGACCCTGAGCCATACCAGAAATTCTGTCGTGTGTAAGAGTGAGTCTGTCAATCATTGCCTGCGAGATGCCGGCATCTGCCGCCGCACGGATATCCTTTGAGTTTTCTTCAAGGATATATGCCGCATTTTTTTCAAGAGCGGATGCAATATTGATGAGTGCTTTGTCTATAGCCGCACCGCCCGCTTTTGCAAGAATTTTCTGCGCTTCTTTTGAACGTATACCGATGTTAATCATTTTTTTGTTCACCTCTGTGCCTTGAAAAGAGTTCCTATCTGTCTGCCGTCTATGAGCTTATAGATATCTTCCGGATCGTCGCCGTTCATAACAACGGTGTTTATTCCCGCTGCCGTTGCAATCTGAGCAGCGTGGAGCTTGGTTATCATTCCGCCCGTGCCGCGGTTAGTTCCCGTACCGCCCGCAAGAGCGAGAATGTCGTCTGTTATCTCATCAACGCTGTGAATGAGAACGGCATTTTCGTCTTCCCTGGGATTTGCGCTGAAAAGACCGTCGATATCGGTGAGAATAATCAATGTGTCTGCATCAACTATCTTTGCAACGTGAGCCGAAAGGCTGTCATTATCGCCGAAAACAATTTCTTCAACCGCAACGCTGTCGTTTTCGTTAACAATGGGGATTGCACCGTATTCAAACAGCTTCATAAATGAATTGTGGAGATTCTTATGTCTTTCTTCGTTTTCGAAGTCATCTTTGGTAACGAGAAGCTGACCCGTTATGTTACCGTATTCGCCGAAGAATTTGTCATAAAGAAACATCAGTTCACACTGACCGACGGTTGCCGCTGCCTGTCTGCCCGGAGTATCCTTGGGTCTTTCTTTAAGGCCGAGCTTGCCGACTCCTACTCCGATTGCGCCCGATGTTACGAGTGTAACCTCAACCCCTGCATTCTTAAGGTCGCTGAGCACCTGAGCGAGTTTTGACATTCTTCGGATATTTATTTTTCCCGTGTCGTATGTCAGCGTAGATGTGCCGACCTTGACAACTATTCTTTTAACATCTTTTTTGTTTATCATTTTGCATTACTTCTTTCGATTGCTGATTTTATTATTGAAGCATATGTTTTTTTACTCTTTACTTTACCTGCAACGCAAAGCGAGATTTTTGACATATCGAAAATCTCCGAAGCGGTTTTTCTTATATCATCAAGAGTTACCGAACGGATATTGTTTATAACCTCATCCTCGGTTATTTCTTTGCCGTAGTACAGAAGATTTCTGCCGTTTCTCGAAGCGTGGGAAGCGGCGTTTTCAAGGTCCATAACAAATCCTGTGACAGCCTGTTCTTTTGCTCTTGACAGCTCTTTTTCGGTCACTGTATCAACGAATTCCGAAATAATCCTGATTGTTTCGGATATTGCTTTTTCTTCGGATTTTTCGCTCAGACCCATACAAACCGTAAAAATGCCGGATTTAAGATAGGAAGTGCAGGCGGTGTCTATCGAATAAACAAGACCGAGATTTTCTCTTATGTGCTGAAACAGTCTTGACGACGGAGTGCCGCCGAGAATTGAAGATATCAGCAGAGCGGGTTCACGTTCTTTTGTGCCTGCGGGAACACCTTTAAATCCGAGAATAAGCTGATTCTGTGTAAAATCCTTCTTTATCGGAACAATTTCCGGATTGAATTCTGCATAAACGGGGTTGATATAAAAACTTGTGTTTTCTCCGTCCGAAAAATATTCTTTGCTTATTTCAACTGCGGCTTTTTCATCAAAATTTCCGCTGATGCTGATTACGGTTCTTTCGGGAACATAGAATTTTTTTATATGAGCCGAAAGGCTTTCTTTTGTTACAGCGTCAATGGTTTCAACCGTTCCCAGAATGTTTGCGCCGAGCATGCTGTCTTTCCAGATGTTCTCATAAAAAGTATCTGTGCAAAGGTCTTCTGGGTCATCCTCATACATTGCGATTTCTTCTTTGATGATGCCTTTTTCAAGCTCGATATCTTCGGCATCAAGCCTCGGATTTCTGACCATATCGCAGACTATATCAAGAGCTTTAGGCATATGCTCCGAAAGAGTTCTTGCATAGAAGCAGGTTGCCTCTCTTGATGTGTATGCATTGAGATAGCCGCCGATTTCGTCCATTTCAACGGCAATGTCAAGAGCCGAGCGTTTTTGCGAGCCTTTGAAAATCATGTGCTCAATAAAATGAGAAGTGCCTGCGGTTTCAGGAGTTTCGTAGCTTGAGCCGCTTGCAATCCATATTACAACCGAGCAGGTTTTTGCGTTTTTGCTTTTTTCAAGGACAATTCGCAGTCCGTTTTCAAGAGTGATGATTTCTGTCATTTACTTACCCTGCTTATTATCAAAAATCAGATTTATGTTGGCTATGGTTATTTTGTCACCCGTTTTCAGAAATGCTTTTTTGGTTATCTTTTTGCCGTTGACAAGCACGTCCGATGCGGAGCGGTTGGCGGCAATGTACCAGCCGTCTTTTGCGCATATGATAACGGCGTGCATTCTTGAAACGGCGGGATAATTCAATATTATATCGCAGTTTTTATGGCGGCCTACGGAGGTTTCTCTGCTGACGATAGGGAAGGCATCGCCGTTGACGGTGTTAATCAGCTTGGCTTTGCCGAGCGACGGCATTCTTCGCCTGAAAAGAGCCGTAAAGCACAGTATGATTATTGCAACGGCCAGCACGGGCAGGGAATAATGGGATATTCCGAGAACAAAATCAAGCATACTTTCCTCCATTATAATATATTTAAAATATCATATCATCCGAGGGGCAAAAAGTCAATGAATATTGTAATAATAAATATAGGTTACAATTATAAATATTTTTTTAACAGATAGTGACATTTCAAAAAACTTGTGTTATACTATACTGTAAATTACTATGTCCCGTCGGGGGTGAAGCTGTGTTTGAACAGATTATCAATGTGGACAGAATGGAGCAGGCGGTAAGCCTCTTCGGCAGTTTTGATGAAAATATAAAGCAGATTGAAAAAGAGTTCGGAGTTTCCGTTATCAGCAGAGGCTCGGAGCTTAAAGTCGCAGGCGAAGCGGAAAATGTGCAGAAAGGCGTGCGCGCAATAAACGGACTGCTCACTCTTATCAACAGAGGCGAATCCCTCAGCGACCAGAACGTGAGATATGTTCTTTCTCTCGTTAACGAAGGCAACGAGGACAAGCTCGTTCATATGGCGGCAGACTGCGTTTGCATAACCTCAAAAGGCAAACCCGTCAAACCCAAAACCCTCGGTCAGAAAAAATATATCGAAACCATCAGAAACAACACAATAACCTTCGGCATCGGTCCCGCCGGTACCGGTAAAACCTACCTCGCCGTTGCAATGGCGGTTACAGCTTTCAGAGCCAAGGAAATAAACAGAATTGTGCTCACAAGGCCTGCGGTTGAAGCGGGTGAAAAGCTCGGCTTTCTTCCCGGTGACCTGCAGAGCAAGGTTGACCCGTATTTAAGACCTCTTTACGATGCACTTTTTGATATGCTCGGTGCCGAGAATTTCCAGAAGCATCAGGAGAGGGGCGATATTGAAGTTGCGCCTCTTGCCTATATGCGAGGCAGAACTCTTGATGACAGCTTCATTATTCTCGACGAAGCGCAGAACACAACGGCGGAGCAGATGAAAATGTTCCTTACCCGCCTCGGCTTCAATTCAAAAATGGTTGTTACAGGCGACGTTACCCAGATAGATCTTCCCGACGGCAAGCGTTCGGGTCTTAAAGAGGCGGTAAGAATCCTAAAGAATGTTGAAGATATCGGAACGGTCAGGTTCAGCGAAAAGGATGTTGTCCGTCACAGACTTGTGCAGGATATCATCAAGGCTTACGAAAAACAGGATGAGGAGCGTAAGAAAAATGAGCGGAAAGGTTAAAGTTATCATTTCGAACGAGCAGAATGAATTCAAGATTCCCGCAGGGGTCAGAATGCTTGTGCGTCGCTGCTGCACAGCCGTGCTGGCAATGGAAGAATTCGACGGCAAGGCCGAAGTCAGTGTTATGTTTGTTGATGACGATACCATTCATCAGCTCAACAAGCAGCACAGGGATATCGACAGGGCAACCGATGTGCTTTCTTTTCCCCTCGGCGAAAACGGAGTTTACGATATCAATAACGACACAGGAGCAAAGCTTCTCGGTGATATAGTTATCTCAATTCCCCACGCCCTCGACCAGGCAGACAGATACGGTCATTCCCTTCAGCGTGAAATCGGTTTTCTGACCGTTCATTCAATGCTCCATCTTCTCGGTTATGACCATGTCAACGGCGGAATCGAGAGCGTCAGGATGCGTGAAAAGGAAGAAACCGTTTTAACAAAGCTCGGATTAAAGAGAAATTCAAGCTACTATATGGATGATAACGCATGAAGAATTTAATTAAAAGCTTCGGCTATGCTTTCAAAGGAATTACATACTGTCTCTCGCACGAGAGAAATATGAGAATTCATCTTTGCTTTATGGTGTATATGTTCGGCTTTCTGACCGTTCACGATTTTTTTGAGGTCAGCAGAACACAGTTTGCCGTGCTGTTTGCCGTGTGTGCTCTTGTTCTGGCACTCGAAGCCGTCAACACCGCCGTCGAAAAAGCTGTTGACCTTGCAACGAGTGAAATTAAAGAGCTTGCAAAAATCTCGAAGGATGCTGCCGCGGGCGCGGTGCTTATTGCCGCAATCGGTGCGGTTGCAGTCGGAATTGCGATTCTTTATCAGCCCGATGCTTTTGCAAAGATGTTTGCATATTACAAAGAAAACATTCCTGTGTTTATCGGATTTGTAATCAGCTTCATTGCAAGCCTGGTATTTGTCTTTGCGGGGCCGCAAGGAATAAAAAACTTTTTCAAAAATCATATAAAATGAGGAAAAAATAATGACAAAAACCGCTTTTGTTGCAATAGTCGGCTGCCCGAATGTCGGCAAATCGTCGCTTCTTAACAGAATACTCGGTCAGAAGGTTGCAATAGTTACCCAGAAGCCTCAGACAACAAGAACACGCATTATGGGTGTTCTGACCAAGGGCGAAACACAGCTTGTTTTTACCGATACTCCCGGTTATCACCGCCCCAAAACAAAGCTCGGCGAAAAGATGATAAAATCCGTCGGCGAGGGCATTGCAGGTATGGATGCCTGCCTGTTTGTTGTTGAGCCTGAGGGTGAAATCCGAGAAACAGAGGTTGAACTTCTCAACCGTCTGAAAAAAGAAAAAGCTCCCGTTGTGCTTGTTATCAATAAAATTGACACCATAAAGCAGAAAGAAAAGCTGATGGAAAGAATTGTTCAGTTTACCGGTATTTACGATTTCGAAGCCGTAGTGCCCGTCAGCGCGCTTAAAGACGAAAATATTGACCTCGTTATAAATGAACTTGAAAAGCTGACTTACGAATCTGTTCATTTCTTTCCCGACGATACTCTTACCGACCAGCCCGAAAGAGTACTTGCGGGCGAGATTATCAGAGAAAAAATGCTTCTCCTTCTCGATAAAGAAGTGCCCCACGGCGTTGCGGTCAGCATTGAAAAAATGCGAGAAAGACCCACGGGCGGCATAATGGATGTTGAAGCAACCATATACTGCGAAAAGGACACCCACAAGGGTATCATTATCGGCAAAAAAGGCGATATGCTCAAGCGTATTTCAACCAAAGCCAGATACGATATGGAGAATTTCTTCCAATGCAAAGTCAACCTTCAGTGCTGGGTAAAGGTCAAAGAAGGCTGGCGAAACAGAGAGGGTATAATCCATAACTTCGGTTTGGATTGATTATCTGATTGTGATAAATTCTTGAGTGAAAAATGAATAATGAAAAATTAATGGTCTGCGACGCTGATTATAATGGGTGAGGGCGAAGCCCTCCCGAAATTATTAATTATTCATTTTTAATTTTTAATTATCATTTCTTTCCTGTTTTAAGTTTCCTGTAATGGGTTAACTTATTAACGGGAGATGATGAATGTGGATAAAATCAGCGCATGGCGAAAGTTTTCCGAATCCGGAACCGTCAGCGATTATATTGAATTCAGAAATTTTGTGAACAGCTCTGCGGAGGCAAAGAAAAATGAGAATGAATACCGACGCTCTGGTGCTCAGGGTAACCGACACGGGGGAAAGTGACCGCCTTGTGACCCTGCTTACCTCCGAATACGGAGTGCTGAGAGCGTTTGCAAACAGAGCAAAAAAAATAAACAGCCGTATGCACGGTGCAACGCAGTCCCTCTGCTACGGGGATTTTTCCGTATATAAAAGCAGGGACAGCTACATAGTTGACGATGCCGTTGCCAAGGAAGTTTTTTTCGGACTCCGAGAGGATATCGAAAAGCTCGCTCTTGCCCAGTATTTCTGCGCTCTTGCGGCGGAACTTGTGCCCGAAATGGAGCCTGCCAAGGACTATCTGAGAGTTATCCTCAACTCTCTTCATTTGCTCGAATCTCAAAGGCGCTCAAATAATTTTCTTAAAGCTGTTACAGAGCTTAAATTTATGGTTTTCTCGGGATTTATGCCCGACCTTACGGTGTGTCCAGAATGCGGTTGTGAGCCGCAGGAAGATATATATTTCAACGTGTCAGAGGGATGCATTTTTTGTAAAAGTTGCGGAAACGGAGAAAAAATAAACGCAACCGTTCTTGCAGCTATGCGCCATGTTTGCGCAAATCCCATTGAGAGAATGTATTCATTTTCTCTCCCTGCCGAGGATGAAAAGCGTTTTGCCGAAGTGTGCGAAAGATTTTTGCTTTTGCAGACGGGTAAAAGATTCAAAGCGCTTGAATTTTATAAATCATTATTTTGAAAACGAAAGGAACTTGTGAAAAATGAAAAACAACGGATTTCTTCACAAATTGTTCGGAACAACTCCGGGCGAGGGCGTACAGCCCAAAGAGGCGATTGCCTACAGTATAGCCGGTTTCGGTCAGAACTTTATCTGCACCATCATCGGTTCATACATCACAGTATTTATGACCGATGCGCTTCTTTTCGGCGCTGACGGCGTTATGATCGGAAGCGTTAAGGGTGCAACGGCAGTTGCGATTCTTATGCTCGGTGCCCGTATTTTTGACGCATTCAACGACCCCATCATGGGATCTGTTGTTGACAAAACCCGCACAAAGTGGGGCAAATGCCGCCCTTATCTCAAATGGATGGCAGTTCCCATCGGCATTATGACAATTCTCTGTTTCCTTCCCGTTTTCAGTGCAGAGAAAGTATATAACGGTACACAGACATCTCTCGCTTTTGCTGTTATCGGTATCATTTATGTTCTCTGGTCAGTTTTCTATACCGTTGCTGACGTTCCCTACTGGGGCCTTTCAACCTGCCTTACAAACAACACGGTAACAAGAGGTAATATCCTCACAGTTGCCCGTATGTTCTGCACAGTCGGCGCAGGTATTGTTACCGTTTTCCTTCCCATGATTACCGGTGCCCTTACCTCAAAGTTCAAGTATACAGCCGATGATATCGCTCTTATTCTTGCCGATAAAGCGGAAGCGGTTGCAAATATGGTTGCAAATCAGG
>JAZNRG010000174.1:0-18353 GCA_045590575.1 Acutalibacteraceae bacterium
GTTTCCCTGCGTGTTATTACTGACCATATCAGAAGCACAACGTTTATGGTCGGCGACGGTGTTATTCCCTCAAACAGCGGCAGAGGCTACGTTCTGAGAAGGCTTCTCAGAAGAGCTGCACGCCACGGCAGACTCATCGGTATCGACAGACCTTTCCTTGCTGAAGTATGCGATACGGTTATTGCCGAAAATGCAAATGCATATCCCAACCTTGTTGAAAAGAGCGACTATATAAAGAAGGTTATTTCAACGGAAGAAGAAAGCTTCTATAAAACAATCGATTCAGGTCTCGGCCTTCTCAACGAGATGATGGAAAAAGCCGAAAACGGCGTGCTTTCGGGCGAGGATGCTTTCAAACTTCAGGATACCTACGGATTCCCCATTGATCTTACCAAAGAAATTGCAAATGAAAGAAATCTTGCCGTTGATGAAGAAAAGTTCCGTCAGCTTGTTGAAGAAGCAAGACTCAAGGCAAAGAGTGCAAAGAGAAATGCTGCTGATTCAGACTGGAGAAACAACGGTGTTTCATTCAAAGACGTTGAAAAAACCGTGTTTACGGGTTACACCGAAAATGAAACCGAAGGCAAGGTTCTTGCTCTTGTTTCAGACGGTGAGAGAAAAGATTTCATCAATGACGGTGAAAGTGCAATTGTTGTTCTCGACAAAACATCTTTCTATGCTGAAAGCGGCGGTCAGTCAGGCGATATCGGTGTAATCAGAATCGGCGAAAGCGTTTTTGAGGTTACAAATACAACCAAAGACCCCGACGGAGCATACCTTCATCACGGCATTCTTTCGGGCGACGGCATAAAAATCGGCGATGCTGCCGTAACTGTATATAACGAAGAAACAAGAGCTTCAACAAGAAGAAATCACACTGCAGCTCATCTTCTTCAGGCTGCACTGCGCGAAGCTCTCGGTACACACGTTGAGCAGGCGGGTCAGCTTGTTAACGGCACCGCAATGAGATTTGACTTCACGCATTTCTCTGCTCTTACTTCGGAAGAGCTTGCAAAGGTTGAAGGCAGAGTCAATGAAATCGTTCTTTCCGCACTTCCCGTTACAAGCACCGAAATGCCCATTGAAGAAGCAAAGAAAGCAGGCGCAATGGCTCTCTTCGGCGAGAAGTACGGCGATGTTGTCCGTGTTGTAAAAGCAGGTGAATTCTCAACGGAGCTTTGCGGAGGTACACATGTTGACAACACAGGCAAACTCGGTCTCTTCAAGATTGTTTCCGAGTCATCCGTTGCTGCCGGCGTAAGAAGAATCGAAGCCGTAACAGGCTACGGCGTGCTTGAGTATATCGCAAAGAACAATGCTCTTATCAACAGCACAGCCGCAAACATGAAGCTTGCAAACGTTTCAGAGCTTGACAAAAAGGCTAACTCACTTATGAATGACCTTAAGGCAAAGGACAAGGAAATCGAGCAGCTCCGTGCAGAGCTTTCGCAGCTCAAAACAGGCGACCTTATGAGCAATTCCGTTGATGTCAAGGGTGTTACTCTTATTGCAACAACCGTTGAAGGTGTTAATCCCGGAGACCTTCGTTCAATGTGCGATAAGGTTAAAGAAAATGACGATGCAGTTGCAGTTATCTGCGGCGTTAACGGTGCGAGCGCAAACTTCGCCTGCGCTTGCGGCAAGAATGCGGTTGCAAAGGGTGCTCACGCAGGTAACATCGTAAGAGAAGTTTCCAAACTTGCAGGTGGTTCAGGCGGCGGCAGACCCGACAGCGCAATGGCAGGCACAAAGGATATTTCGGGTATCAAGGCAGCTATGGATGCTGTTGCATCAATCCTTGAAAACATGATTAAATAACTGTAGGGCGGGATGCCCGCATCCCGCCGATAATCAATAATTAAGGAAGTGTAGTTATGGATTGTATTTTCTGTAAAATTATCAGCGGTGAAATCCCCACAACAAAGGTTTATGAGGACGATACCGTTATTGCTTTTAACGATATCGAGCCTCAGGCTCCCGTTCATATTCTTATAATTCCCAAGGAGCATATTAAGTCAGCGGCAGAGATTGACGAAACCAACAGCTCACTTATCGCTCACATTTTCGAGGTTGCTTCAAAGATAGCAAAAGAAATGAACCTCGACGGCTTCCGCATCGTCAACAACTGCGGTGACAGTGCAGGTCAGACCGTAAAGCACATTCATTTCCATCTTATGAGCGGCAGAGACTTTACCTGGCCTGCAGGCTGATTCGGAGGGGAAAGATATGTCAGAGTATTACAGAGTTGATATAGCGGGTCTTGAAAGAGATCTGCTCAGATGCCCCATAAGCGATAAGCTTGATATTGCCGCATTTATCCTTTTCGGCGATGTTGAGGTTACGGTTCATTCCGCCGAGAAGCTTCTTGAAAGGCTTCCCGAGTTTGATTTTATCGTAACTCCCGAGGCAAAGAGCATTCCTCTTGCTTATGAAATGGCACGTCAGAGCGGCAAAAAGTATTTCGTAGTCCGCAAGAAGGCAAAGCTTTATATGAAAGACCCCGTTTCTGTAAGCGTGCGTTCAATAACAACCGATGCAGAGCAGACTCTCATTCTTGACGGTGTTGAGGGTGAGCAGATAAGAGGTAAGAGAGTTGTTATTCTTGATGACGTTATCAGCACGGGAGAATCTCTCAAAGCGGTTGAAACTCTTTGTGCAGAGTTCGATGCAAATGTTGTTGCAAAGGCGGCTGTTCTTGCAGAGGGTGACGCAGCAAACAGAGATGACATCGTGTTCCTCGGAGTTATTCCTCTTATTGAAAAATAATTGTTTAGGGTGACATTATGTCGCGTCCTTTTGCCGTAATCGGTCTGAGTGTTTTTCTGACCGCGGCATTGCTTTACAACGAAGAAACCGGAGTGACGGCTGCCGCTTTTGCGGTCTATGCCGCCGCTCTGGTTATTACGCTTTTTATAAAAAGGTTCAGAACAGGGAGATATCTGCCGTGTGCATTTGCATCGGGTGCGGTTATATGTGCTCTTCTGATTTCTTCAACTGTGTTTCTATATCTGCCTGCAACAGCTCTCAGCGGCTCAGTTTACAAAATAAAAGCGGTTGTTACAAGTGATGCGGAAGTCAGATATGGCAATTTTTACTACACCGCCAATGCAACAGAAATAGACGGCAAACAGGTTGATTTAAAGCTTCGGCTTACCTTTTCATCTCCTCTTGAAGCGAGTGCTTATGACGAGGTAAGCGGAAACTTTATGTTCTATATTCCCGGCTCCTCAAGTGAGGATATAATGAATTCCTATAAGGCAGACGGCATTTTTGTTGCCGCTTATCCCGAGAACGGGGAATATAGGGTAAACGTTATTCCGGATAATGAAAAGCCCATCGGCAAAACAATTCTTGATATAAGAAAGAAAATTACCGATTCCGTTTACCGTGTTCTGCCCGATGAAAGAGGTGCTCTTGCGGTTGCACTCATAATCGGCGACAAAAGCGGAATACCCGGCGATATCCTCAGCGATTTCAGAGATTCGGGAATTTCCCATATCATCAGCGTTTCGGGTTTTCATTTATCATTATGGGCAATGTTCGTGCTTGAACTGCTGAAAAAGCTGAAGCTCGGAGAACGGCTTTCGTCATTCATCTGTATGTTTGCCGTTATCGGTTTTATGGCGATTTCAGGTTTTACATATTCGGTTGTCCGCTCGGGAATAATGATGCTCATTTTTCTGCTGTCGGACATCATTATGAGAAAAAGCGATTCGCTGAATTCTCTCGGATTTGCAATAACAGCGATTGCTGTTGTAAATCCTTTTGCAATCGGTTCGGTCAGTCTGCAGCTTTCAGCGCTGTCTACACTCGGAATAGTTCTTTATTCTCAGCATTTCTCACCTTGGATAAAAGAAAAAACCGAACAGATTAAAAATGAATATTCAAGAAAATCTGTCCGGACAATCATATCATCTTTTATGATTACTCTTTCGGCAACTTCGTTTTCATTGCCTGTATCACTCAGAGTTTACGGAGGGTTCAATTTCGCTGTTTTCGGTGCAAATCTTGTTGCGGGACCGCTGTCGGGAGCGGCAATAATCATAAATTCTCTCGGCGCACTTGCAGGCAATTTTCTTAATGCTTCCTTGAATGTGGCGGGAAAGCTCGGCGGAGTGCTGTGCAGTCTGTTGATTCGTTGGGCTGATGTAATAGCCGATGAAGAATGGCTGACCTTCAGGGTTGAAAAAGACGAATCCTATATGATTGTGTGTGCGGTTCTTGCCGTATGTCTTTTTTCGCTGTTTATGGCGTATCACGGAAAATCAATGCCCGTTTTCACCTGCTTGATGTGTGCCGTTGTGTTTGTGTTCTCAATTCTGAATTTCTCGTTTTCCGAAAGAAGTGTTACACGTATTGATGTTGCCGATTGCGGAAACGGTACTGCGGTTTCGGTGAGCAAAAACGGTGAAACTCTGCTTGTCGGCTGCGGCGGAACGGAATTTCTTGCCGCTTCAAGAATAAGCGAGGCACTCGAACCGTCGGGTGATAATATTGATGCAGTTTTTGTTCCGTATGAATCGGTTCAGACATCATCATGTCTTGCTGCTTTTCTGTCAACTCACAGTGTTGAAAAAATATATTGTGGCGAGCTTGATTTTAACAGCAGACTTCTTGTTAAAAATTCCGAGATTCATTCCACAGGTTCTGAATACAGTACCGAAAACTTCATTGTCCGAACCGAAACGGCAGGCGGCAAAATCGCGACAATGGTTTATTCAGCGGATGCGTCGATACTTATCTGCTATGACCCGATTGAATATTACTCGCTTTTTCCGCAGAATTTTCAGTCGGCGGATATTATAATAACCAGAGGCGATTACCCTGAAAATATTGAAAATTTCGGTGCGGATTTTGTTATAATCAATGCGGAAAATGTCAGAGGAAAACTCATCAGCGACGAGCTGAATGCTGAAGGAATAATGGCCGTTTCCACTGCGGGAAACGGAAATATAACCGTTAAAGCCGATGACGGCTATATCAGTGCATACAGATGAAAGGAGGCTTTTTATGCCCGTACTCAATGAATCGGATTTGAAAGAAAAGCTCAGAAATAACCCTACGGGAATTTATCTGATTTACGGTGAAGAAAGCTACCTGAAGAAAATATATACAGACAAAATCGTGTCAAAAACGGTTGATGAATCGTTTGCAGATTTCAATTTCCATACCTTTGACGGTAAGGAATGCAGTTTTTCGGATATCTACGAAAGTGCGGGTGCGGTGCCGATGATGGCGGAAACAAAGTGTGTTCTCGTCAAGGATTTTCCGCTCGATACACTCGATGACGGCGGCTTTGAGCAGCTCGAAACCGTGCTTGCGGACAACCCCGATGACTGCGCTCTGGTATTTACTTTTGTTGCATATTCACCCAAAGGTGCAAAGTGGAACAAGGCTGTAAAGCTCTTTGAAAAATACGGAAATGCCGTTAATTTAGACAAAAAAACAACCGTTGAATTGGTTAGAATACTTGAAAGCGGTGCTAAAAAAAGAGGCAAGCCTTTTGATAAAGGAGTTGCTTCTTATCTCATAACCTGCGTCGGAAACGACCTTAACACCTTGCTCAATGAAACCGAAAAAGTTTGTGCATTTGCATCGGGCGACGAAGTGAAAAAGAGCGATGTTGATGCCGTATGCATAAAGAGTCTTGATGCAAAAGTCTTTGATATGATTAAGGATCTGACCGCAGGCAGGTTTGACAGCGCGTTCAGAAAGCTCTCTCTTCTTTTTGAGCAGAGAGAAGATGAATTTCAGATTTTAGGAGCGCTTATTGCACAGTATTCCGATATTTACAGAGCAAAAGCTGCCGTCAAATCGGGTAGAAGAGCAGAAGAAACAGCTAAATATTATGACTATGCAGGCAAGGAATTCAGGCTTACCAATGCCGCAAGAAGCGGTTCATCTCTTTCGTTTGAAGCAATCGGCGAATGCATAGAAATTCTCTCTTGGGCGGATACAACTCTCAAAAGCTCGGGTCTTGACAAAAGGCTTGTGCTTGAGCAGACGGTTGTCAAGCTTGCAAGAGCAGGGAGATAAGAATGATTAAGATAAAACAGGCGGTCATAGTTGAGGGAAAATACGATAAAATAAAGCTTTCGGGTATTATTGACGCTCCCATTATTCAGACTGACGGATTCGGGATTTTCAAGGATAAGGAGCTTCAGAGCTTAATCAGAACTCTTGCCAAAAAGAGGGGAATTCTTGTGCTTACGGACAGCGATTCCGCAGGATTTAAGATCCGTTCTTTCATCGGATCAACGGTTGACCAAAGCGATATTATCCACGCATATATTCCCGATATTTTCGGCAAGGAAAGCCGCAAGACAGAGCCTTCCAAAGAAGGCAAAATCGGGGTTGAAGGCGTGCCTGAGGAAATAATTATGCAGGCTCTTTCAAATGCGGGAGTTCTCTGCGAATCAACGCCTGAGCCCGAAAGACCGATAACAAAACTGGATCTCTATGAGCTCGGTTTTACGGGCGGAGAAGATAGCTCAAAGAAGAGAGCTGCTCTTCTCAGATATTATTCGTTCCCCGAAAGATTATCGGCAAATTCTCTCATAAAAGTTCTCAACTGTGTAACAACATATGATCGTTTCCTTGACGATGTCAGTGAAATAGAAAAGGAGCTGTCGGAATGATAAGAATAGGTCACGGATATGATGTCCATAAACTCGTTGAAGGCAGAAAGCTCATTGTTGGCGGCGTTGAAATACCCCATGAAAAAGGTCTGCTCGGTCATTCCGATGCGGATGTGCTTCTCCACGCAGTCAGCGATGCTCTTCTCGGTGCGGCGGCACTTGGTGATATCGGCTGCCTTTTTCCCGATAATGACCCGAAATTTGAAGGCGCAGACAGCCTTCTGCTCCTCAAAGAGGTTGTTTCCGTGCTTCATAAATCGGGTTATAAAGTCGGTAATATTGATTGTACTCTGATTGCACAAAGGCCCAGAATGCGCCTACACATTGACGAAATGAGAAAGAACATTGCCGATGCTTGCGGAGTGGATATTGGTTTTGTGAGCGTGAAAGCAACAACCGAGGAAAAGCTCGGATTCACGGGCAGGGAAGAGGGAATCTCCGCCCACGCCGTGTGCATTATAGAAAATTAATTTTTTGTTAAAATTTCGATATATATTTGCATCGGCGTATTGTTTGTGTTAATATGTATCCGTATTGAATCTATTGTGAAAGGATTGGTCGGAATGCCGTTAACTGAAAGCGTATCCACAACAGTTGCCTCAGTGGCGGGCGAAGCCTCAGGCAGCTTTCTGACGGATATCCCGTTTTTCGGTAATATCTCCGATTTCTTTTCGAAGGCAACTTCGTTAAGCCCCGGGTTAACCGACATTTTGGATATAGCCGTTGTTGCGTTTCTGCTCTATAACGGAATAAAACTCATCAGGGAAACAAGAGCCTTCCAGCTTGTTAAAGGCTTGCTTCTGCTCGGTGTGTTTTATATTCTTGTGTCTCAGATAGAGATGCAGGCAAGCTCGTATATTTTCAGATATGTTTTTCAGAACATATTCATTATTTTGATTATTTTGTTCCAGCAGGAGATAAGACAGGTGCTCGAAAAGGTCGGCAAGAGCCGTCTTACGGGTATCAGCAACCTTATTATGGGCAGTAAGAATGAAAGAGACCAGGCCGTCAGCCACGCTATTATCGAAATAGCAAAAGCGGTTCAGAGAATGAGCGAAAGCAAGACGGGCTCTCTTATTGTTATGGAGAAAGATACTTTGCTCGGTGATGTTATCAACACGGGTACAAGCGTTGATGCAGCTGTTTCGCACGAGCTTATCGGTAACATATTTTTTCCGAAATCGCCTCTTCATGACGGTGCGGCGGTTGTCAGAAACGGCAGGCTGCATTGCGCGGGCTGTGTGCTTCCGCTTACCAAAAACGACACTATCTCGAGCGACCTCGGAACGAGGCATAGGGCGGCTTTGGGTATGAGCGAGCAGAGCGATGCCATGGTGGTTGTCACCTCTGAAGAAACGGGCATAATTTCCGTCGCCTTTAAAGGTGTGCTTATGCGAAATCTGACTGAAGCGGAGCTCCGCGAAAAACTTATCAATTACTTTATCGAAAATCCCAAGGATATTGATGAGGGCGGCTTTTTCAAAAAAATATTTAAGGATTTGAAGAAATGAAAAAAAGCAACCGAAGAATAAGCGACCTTTTTTATGACAACCGTTTTCTGCTTGTTTTTTCAATTATCTGCGCTGTTTTGATATGGCTTGTTGTTGCAGTTGAGTTTGGCGACGAAATTGAATATACCTGCAAATACAACGTTAAAGCCGGGCAGAGTGCCGAGGGTCTTGTGCCTTTCGGAGAAAAAGAGTTTGAAGTCAGTGTTATAATCAAGGGTAAAAAATATATAGTTGAATCGGCTGAAACAAAAGAAAACATTGAGGTTGTTCTCAACACGAGCCACGCAAATTCTGCGGGCAAGGATGCTGTTCTGAATGTTGAGGTCAAGCCCAAAGAGTCAAGACCGCTTTATGAAATAGTTGATTATTATCCCAAAACGGTTTCGGCTTTCTATGATTACGAAAAAGAAAAACCGTTGAAAATCGAAACTCAGATTTCTTATGACAGCGGGAAGGCTGCGGCGGTAAATTACAAAGATTTTGATGTTGAGTTTATTAATGAATATGCGGTCACCGTAAGCGGTCCGTCAAGTGAAATCGACAGCATTGAATCCGTTGTTGCAAAAGCTTCGCTGAAGGGAGATTTCCGCGAAACACAGACCTTTACCGCAGACCTTGTTCTTGTCGGCAAAAACGGAGCCTCCGTTAACTATTGCGAAACAAACCTCAAATCTGTTCAGCTCAGATTGCCTGTTTACAGAATTGCAGATTTGAAGCCCGTCTGTGTCTTCAGTAATCCTCCTGCAGATTATATCGATAATCTCCCTCTCGAATATACTGTAACTCCCGGACATGTGAGTGTGGCTATGCCCGAATCACAGCTTGAAGGCAGAGACAGTTTTGAACTCGCAACAAAAATTGATTTTTCGCAGCTTCACCAGGGCGTGAACGAAATCAAGATACCTGCCGTTTCAAGCGAGATTTCAGGCGGACGCCTGCTGGATACAACTTCTGAAAATTTCATTGTAACGGTCAATGTTCCGGGTATGTCTCAGAAAGCCGTATCCGTTCCTGAAAATGTAAGCATTAATATTCCTGAAAATCTCTCTCTTGAACTTATCGGAGTTGATTTTGAAAGTGTTGTTATTGTCGGCCCGGGCGATGAACTTTCAGCCATCAATAAGGATAATCTCGTATTCACCGCCGATTTCAGTGAGATTGATGCAAGCGAAAAAGGCACGGTTGTTACCGTTCCCGTAAAACTGTTTGATAAAAAATGCTGGGTATACGGTACCTATAACGCAAGCTTCGTTGTTCAGTAATCATAAACCGCCGATGAGAAAAACTCAGCGGCGGTCTTTTTATATATTAATTTTATTTTTTATATATTAATTTTATATTAAATATATAATTTTATATTGATTTATTCAAGTGCAGTATGATATAATAGCTTAAATAATAATGGGAAAGGAGCGAAAAAATGAAAAAAGTATCGTTGTTTATGATTTTTATGTTCAGTGTTCTCTGTGTGCTGTTTTCTTCGTGCAGTTCAGGCAGTATCATCCGCCCTGCCGATATGCTTCTTTCACCGCCCCTTTATTATGAGGAATATGCTGATCTCGTTGAAACCTTCCATAAGAAGGTCAACACCGAAGTTGTTATGTGCCATCCGGGCGAGGGTGATTACCGTTCGGCGATTGTTGTTGAGGATTTTGATTCCGACGGCGAAGAAGAGGCTCTTGTTTTCTATAAAAAATCTGAGGACCCCACTCTTGTAAGAATGCATCTTCTCGACAGAATCGACGGCAGATGGATTTCAAGAAACGATTTCAACGGCTACGGAAGCTCGGTTGAAAGCCTGATTATTGACGATATGGACAAGGACGGCGCATCCGAGCTTATGGTTATCTGGAACGCTTCTTCAGGCAATATTCTTTCTCTTTACCGCACAACGCCGAAAATCGGAAGTTATAAAGAGATATCAAACGAAAACTGTAATCTTTGTGAATTGATTGATATCGACAGTGACGGCAGAAAAGAAATCTTCTTTGTCAACACAAGCAATGCATCGGGAACCGTTCAGAGAGTTGCAAAGTCAATGAAGATTTCAGGCGATTCAGTTGTGCTGATGGGTGAAGCAAGGCTCGACCCCAACATCAGCAGCTATACAGCAGTGAAAACAGAAAAAGCGTTCGACAGCGAACCGATGAGAATTTATATCGATGCTCTTAAAGGCGAGCAGCAGATGATAACAGAGCTTGTTTACTGGGATTCATCCAAATCCGAGCTTTGCGCTCCGTTTCTCGATGCCGAAACAATGGCCAATACCGTAACGCTCAGATATGAGCCTATAGGTTGTGCCGATATCAATAACGACGGTGTTATCGATATCCCGGTTCAGACAAGGATATTCGGAAAGGGCGATAATAAACTTACCGTCGATACCGAGAATATTTATCTTACCGAATGGACGGATTACCGTTCAATGGAATTCAATGTTGCGGCATATGCCCTTGTAAATGTTTCGGATGGTTATATGATAAGCCTGAGCAAAAACGAGATTGACTATCTCGGAATCAGGAACTACCGTTCGCAGAATTGCTGGATTGTTTATAAATCCGATGCCGAAGGAAATTCTCAGGGTGAGATGTTCTCCGTTCTAAGAATACCCTCGGATAAGTGGAATCCTCACACTTATAATGCTTATATCCCGATTGTTGAAAGAGATGACGGAACGGTTTGTGTTTACATAACTCAGACGGGCAAGGCTTTCGGGATTGATGAAGAGCTTATAAAACAAAAAATTTCAAAAATACCGTCATAACGGAGGGAGAAAAATGAAGAGAGTTTTGATTGCGGAAGACGAATCCGCAATAAGAGATTTTATAGTAATAAACCTCAGACGAGGCGGATATGATGTTGTTGAAGCGGAAGACGGTGCAAGAGCTCTTGAGCTTTACGATGCATATGACGGCGATATCGATGTTGCGCTTCTTGATGTTATGATGCCCAATGTTGATGGCCTTGAGGTTTGCAAAACCCTCAGAACCAAAAACAACAACATCGGCATAATAATGCTTACCGCAAAGACTCAGGAGATGGATAAAATAACAGGTCTTATGATGGGCGCGGATGACTATGTCACCAAGCCGTTTTCACCCACTGAGCTTGTTGCCAGAGTTGATGCTATTTACAGACGCGTTGCGATGAACACCGTTAAAAAGCCTGCCGTTGTTGATGTTATTGAGCTTGGCGAATTCAAGCTCAATCTCAGAAGCAGAACACTCACGAAGAACGGCAGATATATCGAACTCACTCAGGTTGAGTTCCAGATGATGGAATATTTCTTTACAAATCCCGGCGCGGCTCTCAGCAGAACCGATATTCTCAACAAGGTCTGGGGCAGCGAATATTTCGGCGAAGAAAAAATAGTTGACGTTAATATCAGGCGTCTTCGAATGAAAATCGAAGAAGAGCCTTCCGTGCCCAAGCATTTAACAACAATCTGGGGTATCGGATATAAATGGGTAGTGTAAGAAAAACGCAGATTGTTGAAAGGAGGCGGAGAAATGAAATTTATGGGTATCACCAAAAGATGGTTCCTTAATGTTGCATCAATAGTTATCGTTGTTCTTATTGTTGTGTCTGTTCTCCTGCTTCTTTCTATGCGAAGCTATTATTACGGCGTTGCATCAATGGCTCTTGATTCATATTCGGCTGATGAAATCTCGTCAACCTTCAACCGCTACGGAGATGCATCTTCGGGCGGCTTTGAAGCGGCAGGCAGAGATTTCATTGAGAATTTCCCCGATAAAGACACAATGGCGGTCTGGCTTGTTGACGGAGCGGGCAATGTAATTCTTTCTTCAAGCGGTTTCGACATCAAGGGAGATGTTAATATGCCGGATTATACGGAGGCGCTTACCAGTGCTCACGGTGTTGCAAAGTGGACAGGCAAACTTCCCTCTGGCGAAAAGATAATGGCTTCAACCTGCGTTTATAATTATCCCGACGGAAACTTCGGCGGAGCAGTTCGCTTTATGGTTTCGCTTGATGCGATAGATGACCAGCTTGTCAGAATATGCTTTCTTGTTATTTTCTGCTGCATCGGTCTTTTTGCATTGGTTCTTATTTCAGGCAGCCTTTTTACCCGTTCAATCGTTAATCCCGTCAAGGATATCGGCGAAACGGCAAAGAGAATTGCGGGCGGTGATCTTGAAGCGAGAATCGACCAATACCCGTATAACGACGAAATCGGCGAGCTTTGCGCAACGATTAACGATATGGCAAACAAGCTCGCAACCAACGACAGACTGAAGAACGATTTCATTTCAACCGTTTCCCACGAACTGAGAACTCCTCTTACGGCAATCAAAGGCTGGGGCGAAACCCTTCTTCAGATCGGCGATACCGATCCCGCTATGGCGGAAAGGGGAATGGGCGTTATCATCAACGAAGCGGCAAGGCTCAACGATATGGTTGAAGAACTGCTGGACTTCTCCAGAATGAGCAGCGGCAGAATGAAGCTGAATCACGACAGAATCGATATTCTTGCGGAACTTGACGAGGTCGTTTTCTCGTTCAAAGAACGCTCAATCAAAGAGGGTATCGAGGTTGTATATAACGTGCCCCGTAAGATTGCTCCCGTCAACGGTGATGCTTCAAGGCTCCGTCAGGTGTTTATCAATATTCTTGATAATGCACTTAAATACACAGAGCAGGGCGGCAAGATAGTTGTTTTTGCCGAGATTCCCAATCCCGCAACAATCATCATTTCAATTTCCGATACGGGCAAGGGAATCCCCGCAGAAGACCTTCCCCATATCAAAGAAAAATTCTACAAAGCGAACACAACGGTGCGCGGTTCGGGTATCGGACTTGCAGTTGCCGATGAAATAGTGAATCTTCACAACGGAGAACTCGATATAGATAGTGTTCTCGGTGAGGGAACAACAGTCAGAATCACTATGCCGCTCGTACCCAGAGAGCGTGAGCAGGCAGAAAAAGAAGGAGAAAAAAATTCCGATGAGCAAGAAGAAATGTAATTATGTTGCCGTAGGCGGTCAGGCACTTATGGAAGGCATTATGATGAAAGGTCCCAAGGGTGCGGCAATGTCGCTCAGGCTCCCCGACGGCACAATCGAAACAGAAATGAAGGAATTCGTTTCACTTCGTAAAAAGTGCAAGCTTTTTAATATTCCCGTTATCCGCGGAATTGTTTCGTTTGTTGAATCGATGATTTTCGGCTACAAGCTCCTTATGGAGTCTGCCGAAAAAACTTCAATTGATTTTGAAGAAGAAAATGAATCCAAGCTCGACAAGTGGATAACCGAGCATTTCGGACCCAAGATGATGGCTGTTGTCGGCGGCATTGCGGCGGTTCTCGGCGTGGGTCTTGCATTCCTTCTCTTTATGTGGATGCCGAGTTTCCTTTTTGACCTTGTCAACAAACATCTTGCCGACGGCTCGCTCGATGCACTCAGAGCGATTTTCGAAGGCGTTATCAGAGTTGTGATTTTTATTGTTTATATGGCTCTTGTTGCCCGTATGAAAGAAATCCACCGCGTTTATATGTACCACGGTGCGGAGCATAAAACCATTTTTGCTTTTGAGCACGGCAAGGAGCTTACGGTTGAAAATATCAGAGGCGAGAAGAGATGCCATCCCAGATGCGGAACAAGCTTCATATTTGTTTCGATTCTTCTCAGCATTCTTGTTTCCTCGGTTGTTTCCGTTGTTTTCCCTCAGCTTACAGAGATTAGAGCTGTGTGGATGATAACAAAGCTTCTTATGATGCCCGTTATTATGGGTGTCGGATTTGAATTCATTCAGCTTGCCGGTAAATATCCCAACAAGTTTACAAGATTGCTTTCAGCTCCTGGTCTGCTTATGCAGAGAATAACAACCGCAGAACCTGACGATGCTGTTATTGAGGTTGCAATTGAGGCGATGAAGGCTGCTCTGACCGGCGAAGTTGAGAAGAAAACCGACGAAGAATCGGAGAGTGCGGAATGACTGTTTCCGAGCTTATAAAAAAAGGCAGGTCAATGCTTGCAGATATTGAAAACGGCTCAAACGAAGCACGCTGGATTTTTGAATCCGTTTTTGACTGCGGCAGGGAATATGCGGTGTTCCACGCAAACGACGATGCCGACGAAACCAAAGCGGAAGAATTTATCGCTAAGGTGACTCAAAGAGCATCGGGAGTTCCCGTTCAGTATGTTATCGGTTCGTGGGATTTCTACGGAGAAGCATTTGCGGTCGGAGAAGGTGTTCTAATCCCCAGACCCGAAACCGAGCTTCTCGTTGATTTTGCCTGCGATTTTCTTAAAGATAAACCCGATTCGGTTGTTTTTGATTTGTGTTCGGGCTCGGGATGCATCGGTCTGACTGTTGCAAGGCTCAATCCTTCCTCAAAGGTTTATCTTGTTGAAAAGTCTCCCGAAGCGATGAAATATCTTATTGAAAACAAGAAAAAATTCGGTGTTGAAAACGCAATCGTTTTAAGCGGCGATATTTTCAGCGGCTTTGAATTATTTGATATTCCGAATCCCGACCTTATTCTTTCAAATCCGCCTTATATCAACAGCGATGAGATATCCGCTCTTCAGAGCGAGGTGCTTCTTGAGCCTGCAACGGCTCTCGACGGCGGAGAAGACGGTCTTGATTTTTACAGAGCCATTGCGGAAAAGTGGCTCCCGTTTTGCGGCGGTGCAATTGCGGTTGAATGCGGAGAGGGTCAGGCGGATGATATCCGCAGGATTTTCTCAATGCAGTGTGCCGAAACCCGTTCGGTAAAGGATTTCAATGATATTGAAAGGGTTGTAATAGGCAGAAAGGATTAATTATGCTTTTAGATTTATTCAGATACGGTTTTTCATCGGAAGTTATTATCGGATTGCTTGCAACGGTGTTCGTTGTGTTCTGCACATTGCCGATTCACGAATATGCCCACGCTCTTGTGGCAACAAAGCTCGGCGACGATACCGCAAGGCTTAAGGGCAGGCTCACCATAGCGCCGCTTGCTCATATCGACCCGATCGGTGCTCTGATGATTCTTCTTGTGGGTGTGGGTTATGCAAAACCCGTTCCCGTGAATCCCCGTAAATTCAAGAATCCCAAAGCGGGAATGGCGCTGACGGCTTTTGCAGGACCGCTTGCAAATATTCTTATGGCAACCTTTTTTATGATTCTTGCCAATATATGCAATGTTGTTTATTCTTCAAACCCCGCTTTGATTATTGAAGTTTCTTATATCTTCTTCACTTCCGCTGCAACAATCAATGTCAGCCTTGCGGTGTTCAATCTTCTTCCGATTCCGCCGCTTGACGGTTCAAGAATCGTTAATCTGATTATTCCCTCAAAATATTATTTCAAGATAATGCAGTATGAGAGATATATCATTCTCGGTGTGTTTGCACTCATCTTCCTCGGCGTGCTTGATGTTCCGCTGAGTTTTCTCACAGGCGTTGTTATGAAAGCGGTCAGCTTTATAGCAGGTCTTCCGTTCAGTTTAATTTCTTGATTTCTGAGAGGGGTATTCCTTTGGAAAAAATACAGTATAAGCTTGAGGTTTTTGAAGGTCCGATGGACTTACTGCTTCAGCTTATTTCAAAAAAGAAGGTAAGCATCAATGATGTTCCCATTCTGGAAATCATTGAGCAGTATCTTGAATATGTCCGTCAGATGCAGGAGGAGAATCTCGATGTGTCTAGCGAATTTCTTGAAATGGCGGCAAGACTTTTATATATCAAAACGGTTTCGCTTCTTCCCGTTCACGAGGAGGCGGAGAAACTTGTTGAAGAGCTCCGCGGCGAGCTTACCGAATATCAGGATTGCAAGCTTGTTGCCGGTCAGCTTCAGAATCAGGCTAAGGGTTTTGAATTCTATTCAAGAGAACCCGAAGAAATCGAAGTTGATATGACCTACACCCGAATCCACGAGCCCTTTGAAATTTTCAAGGCATATATGGCGGCTGTCGGCAAGGGCAAGCGCAAACTTCCGCCCCCGATTGAGTCGTTCAGAGGAATTGTTGCTCACAAAATAGTTTCGGTTTCTTCAAGAATCAGCTTTATCGTTGATATGTTCAGAAGTAAAAAGAAAAGAAAATTCTCCGCATTTTTTGAAGGCGCGGAATCACGCTCCGAAATGGTTGCAACCTTCCTTGCTTTGCTTGCAATGGTCAAGGCAAAAAGAATAACTGTTGACGGCGAGGGCGATGATGTGGATGTAACCTTGCTTGAGGGCAGAGGGGAGAGTATTGAAATTGACGAATGAACAGATAAGAGCGGCTTGCGAAGCAATTCTTTTTGCATCGGGCGAGCCTGTTGAGGCGGCAAGAATCGCCGAAGCTCTTGAAATTGATATAGAAACAGTCACGGGCGCATTATGGGAGCTATCACGAATTCTTGATGACCGTGAGAGCGGCATATGTCTTCTGCGTCTGGGCAGCAAATATCAGCTTTGCTCACGCACCGAATATGCTCAGCAGGTCAGAAACGTTCTTGATATAAAAAAGAACGCTCCGCTTTCACCTGCAGCATTCGAAGTGCTTGCGGTTGTTGCTTATAATCAGCCCGTTACCAAAGCATACATAGAGCAGATAAGAGGTGTTGACTGCTCAGGCGTTGTTTCGACGCTTTGTCAGAAGGGATTACTCGAAGAAAAGGGCAGGCTTGACCTTCCCGGCAGACCTCTTCTTTACGGAACTACTCCAGATTTCCTGCGCTGCTTCTGTCTGTCATCTCTGGCAGACCTTCCCGAGCTTCCCGAAAAGCCTGAGATTGAGCAGGAACCCGATGATGAAATCGATAACGAGCAGGGTGAACAGATAAGAACTTTCTTCCAACCTGAGGAGGCGGTAACTTGACGGCACTTTATGTTTTTCTCGGCATAATCGCATTTTTCGTGATTATTCTTTCCGTTAAAGTCAAGGTTACCGTTCATTATGAGGATGATATCGCACTGTCAGTCGGCTGGTTATTCCTTAAGTTCAACATTCTCCCCAAAAAGGATAACCCCGAGAAGCCCAAGAAGGAGAAGAAGAAAAAAGAGAAGAAAGAAAAGCCGAAGGATGAGAGTGAGGTTGTTCCCGAGCCCAAAAAGAAGAAGCAGGATAATATGTTTGTCCGTTTCTACAGAAACCGCGGAGTTAACGGCGTTGTTCAGCTTCTCAAGGATGCGGCAAACGCAGTCGGCGGAATGTTCAGGCGTATCGGCAGAGCGTTTCTCTTCGAGGAGCTTTTTATCTCACTGACCGTCGGTGCGGGTGATTCGGCGGAAACCGCTATCAAATACGGCAAGGTTTGTTCGGGCGCATTCCCCGCAATGGGTCTTTTAGTGAATAAAATGCGCATCAGAAAATATAACCTTGAAATAAACCCGGACTTTATTTACGGCAAAACCGAAGCAAGGCTTCACACCAAAATTTCATTCAGACCCATAGCTTTCATCAATGCAGTGATTATTGTTGCATTTGAGCTTTTATTCAAAGTGGTTATAAAACTGCTTAAGCACAGCAAGGCTCCTAAGCCCGATGTGGAAAAGCAGATTATAAATAATTAATTATTACGAAAGGCGGAAAACAAAATGAAAGAACAGTCAGCATCAGGAATTCTCGGCACATCAATCGAAAAAATAAAGGATCTTGTTGATGTCAGCACAATTATCGGCGAACCCATCAAAATAAGCGAAACACTTCAGATTATCCCCGTATCAAAAGTAACCTACGGCTTTGCTTCGGGCGGCACAGATTTTCCCTCAAAATCCAACGCTGAGCTCTTTGGCGGCGGCGGCGGAGCAGGTATCACAATTTCTCCCGTTGCCTTCCTTGTTGTAAATAACGGTTCCGTAAGCGTTAAATATATCAATGCTGCAGAAGGCTCTGTTGAAAGAGTAATCGGTATGGTGCCTGATATTGTTGATAAGGCAACTGAGGTTATCGGTGCTTTCAAGAATAAAAACAACGGCGTTGATGAAGCTATTGCCGAATATATGGATCCCAACGCTCCGGTTGTATAATTAAAAAGTGTTACCTTGCATATATTTTTATATAAAATTCAAGCGAGGTAACGATAGTGAAAAAGAAAACTGCTTCATTAATTACGGCTTTAATCCTTTTATTAACCTTTAATTTGCCTGTTTATGCTCAGATTGACACATCGGCAAAAAGTGCTGTTCTGATGTGTCTTGAAAACGGAGAAGTTATTTATTCAAAGAATCCCGATAAAAAGATGCCTATGGCAAGCACAACAAAGATTATGAC
>JAZNRG010000175.1:0-17577 GCA_045590575.1 Acutalibacteraceae bacterium
TCAGCCGTTACTCGCTTGTAACAGCTACAGCAAAAAGAGCAAGAGAAATTGCCGAAAATGCAGAAGAAAATAAGATTATCATAACAGAAAAGCCTGTCAGCATGGCTCTTGAAGAGATTCTTGACGGCGATTATGTTATCGTTGAACCCGAGGAAATCAGAAACATCTGATTGAATCATAATTAATTAAACGGGCAGGAGGGATATCGGATGAAATACGCAAAGGTTGCAGTTGAATCGGCAACGTTTTCCTTTGATAAAGCATTTGATTATATTATTCCCCCCGAGCTCGAAGATACCGCAAAAAAAGGCTGCCGTGTAACGGTGCCTTTCGGAAACGTCAATAAAAAACGCCTCGGCATTATTTTTGATGTTACCGATTATTCCGAAGGCAAAAGGCTCAAAAAAATCAGCGAAGTGCTTGATGAATCTCCGCTTCTGAGCGGTGAAATGCTCAGGCTTGCCGAATGGATAAAAGACAGAACCTTCTGCACTCTTTATGAAGCTGCAAAGGCGATGCTTCCCACGGGCATCAATCACCGTATGGTGGTTTCCTATGCCGTCAGCGGTGATTATGATTCCGCAAAAGCAGAGGCTCTCGAAGGTGCCGAAAAAGAAGTGTTTGAGTATCTCCGTTCAAAAAATGTGTTTGTCAGAAGCGACAGCATATTCAAATCTCTTGCAATGAAAAACGATGTTTTTGTTGCCGAAAGCCTTGTAAAAAAAGGTCTGCTTGTATCAAACCGTGATGCGGTGCGAAATCTCGGTGATTTAACCGTTAAAATGATTCGCCTTCTTCCCGAAGAAAAGGAAGTAAAGCTAACAGCCAAACAAAAGCAGATTGTTGATGTGCTTCACGATATCGGAACGGCAAGCGTAAAAGAGTTGTGTTATTTTACGGGTCTTACTCCCGCCGTTGCAACGGCTCTTGTTAAAAACGGCGTTGCCGAATTCTATGAACAGGAAGTCATAAATCTTCCCGATTTTGTGAATGAAAAAGGAAACAGAAATCCTATTACCCTCACCGATGAGCAGAAATCGGCATATGACAAACTGACTTCCCTTGCAATGAACGGTAAACCGTCAGCTTCGCTTCTATACGGTGTTACGGGAAGCGGCAAGACTTCGGTATATATGAGCGTTATAGATAAGGTTGTCGATTCTGGCAAATCCGTTATCGTTATGGTGCCTGAAATCGGTCTTACTCCGCAGACTCTTTCTTTGTTTTGTAAACGCTACGGCGGAGATATAGCTGTTTTCCACAGTGCACTTTCCGTCAGAGAGAGGCTTGAACAATGGAAAAGGGTCAAAAACGGCGAAGCAAAGATTATTATCGGAACCCGAAGTGCGGTTTTTGCTCCCTGCGAAAATCTCGGTCTTATCATTATTGATGAAGAGCAGGAGCATACCTATAAATCTGAGCAGACTCCAAGATACGATGCAATAGATGTTGCAAAATACAGAGCGGCTTATAATAATTGCCTTCTTCTTCTCGCATCCGCAACACCTAGTGTTGAAAGCTATGCATCTGCGCTCAGCGGAAAATATGAGCTTTGCACTTTAACAAAACGCTACGGCTCGGCTGAGTTGCCCGAGGTTGTAACTGTTGACATGCGCTCAGAGCCTAAGGCTCAGGGCAGCAAAGCAATAAGCGAAACTCTTTATGAATATTTAAAAGAAAACCTTGAAAATTCTCATCAGTCGATTCTCCTTATCAACAGGCGAGGTTTTCATACCTTTGCGGCGTGCACCTCCTGCGGAGAAGTCATTTGCTGCCCGCATTGCAGTATTTCTATGACATATCATTCCGCCAATAACCGTCTGATGTGCCATTACTGCGGTCATTCCGTTCCGTTTTCAAGTGTGTGCCCCGAATGCGGCGAGGATGCTGTTAGATATTCGGGTTTCGGCACTCAGAAAATTGAAGAAGAACTTGCAAATCTTCTTCCGAGCGCAAGAATAGTCCGTATGGATACCGATTCCACATCGGGCAGAAATTCCCACGAAAAGCTGCTCGAGAGCTTTTCGAAAGGCGAATACGATATTATGATAGGCACCCAGATGGTTGCCAAAGGTCTTAATTTCCCGAATGTAACGCTTGTCGGCGTTGTTTCGGTTGACCAACAGCTTTATAATGATGATTTCAGAAGCCTTGAAAGAACATTTTCTCTGCTCACCCAGGTTGTCGGCAGGTCCGGCAGGGGAGAGCTCAAAGGCACCGCCGTTATTCAGACTCTTACTCCCGAAAACGAAATCATCCGTCTTGCTGCAAAGCAGGATTACGATGAATTCTTCAACACCGAAATAAGGCTACGTAAAGCCCTTGTTTATCCGCCATACTGCGATTTGTGTGTTGTCGGTTTTGTGGGAGAAAACGAAACTGTTGTCAAAACCGCCGCAAGAGAAACTCTTGACCTTATTAAAAAGAGCGTCGGCGGTGAATACAAAGGCGAAAAAATAATAACTCTCGGGCCGTTGCCCGCAAGAGTTATGAAGGTCAACGGTAAATTCAGATACCGTCTTATTATAAAATGCCGTAATTCGGCACGTTTCAGAAAAATGGTTTCGGAAATACTCATAAAAATGGGCACCGACTCCCGTTTTTCAAAAGTAACCGTTTATGCGGATATCAACCCCGAATCCACTATATAAAAGATTTATTACATTATTATCTCAGCGTTGAAAGGATTGACATTTATGGCAATCAGAAACATTGTTAAAATCGGAGATCCGATTTTGGCCAAAACATCAAGAAAAGTAGAAAATTTCGATGCCCGCCTCTGGCAGCTGCTCGACGATATGAAGGAAACTATGTATAACGCAAACGGCGTTGGTCTTGCTGCAGTTCAGGTCGGCATCTTAAGACGCGTTGTAGTCATCGACTGCGGCGACGGATATATTGAACTTGTGAACCCCGAAATAACAAGCTCTGAGGGTGAGCAGTTTGAGCAGGAAGGCTGTCTTTCGCTTCCCGGCGAATACGGCGTAACCTGCCGTCCTGCCGTTGTCAGAGTAAATGCTCAGGACAGAAACGGCAAATGGTGTGTCTATAAGGGCGAAGGTCTCAAGGCACGCTGCTTCTGCCACGAGCTTGACCATCTTGACGGCGTTGTTTTCACTCAGCGTGTCATTAAGGAGATGAGCGAATGAGAATAGTATTTATGGGCACTCCCGAATTTGCGGTGCCCTGCCTTCAGAAGCTTATTGACTGCGGTCACGAGGTAACGGGCGTTTTTACTCAGCCCGATAAACCGCAGGGCAGAAAGATGATTCTCACTCCGCCTCCCGTGAAGGAGCTTGCTCTTGCAAACGGCATTCCCGTTTATCAGCCTGTCAAAATGCGTGACGGCACCGCTCTCGAAATGATGAAAGAAGCGAATCCCGAGCTTGCAATAGTTGTTGCATACGGCAAGATTCTTCCCAAAGAGATTCTTGAATTACCCAAGTACGGCTGCATCAATATCCACGCTTCACTTCTTCCGAAGCTCAGAGGTGCGGGCCCGATTCAGTGGTCCGTCATCAACGGTTTTGAAAAAACGGGTGTAACCTCAATGCAGATGGATGAAGGTCTCGACACGGGCGATATGCTCATCAGCCGTGAAATCGAAATCGGCGAAAACGATACAGCGGGTGATATGCACGATAAACTTTCTGTGCTCGGCGCAGAAGTTCTTGAAGAAACAATCAATGCTCTTATTGCGGGCAAGCTCAATCCCGAAAAGCAGAATCACGATGAATTCACCTATGCACCAATGCTTTCCAAGGAGCTTTCACCTATCGATTGGAATGCTCCCGCGCGTGAAGTGCATAATAAGATAAGAGGTCTTTCTCCCTGGCCTTCGGCAACCGCTGTACTCGGTGGTAAAAAAGTTAAAATCCATAAGAGTATTCTTGCTGGCGATGCAGGCAAATCTGCAGGTGAGGTTGTTGAAAACGGAAAAAGACTTGTTGTTTCCTGCGGAGACGGCAAATGCATCGAAATAATCAATCTTCAGGCAGAGGGCAAAAAGGCGATGTCTGCCGCAGATTTTATGAGAGGAAACCCTGTTAACATCGGAGATATATTTGAATAAAGACGGAAGGAGATTTTTAAATGCCGTATTTATTTTATGATTACTACTATATTATTTTAGTTATTCCCGCAATGATTCTTGCACTTATAGCTCAGGTAAAGGTAAAATCAACCTATGCCAAATATGCCAAGGTCGGCAACTCAAGGTCAATAACGGGTGCTTATGCCGCCCAGGCGGTGCTTACTCACTACGGTATCCGTGATGTAAGAATTGAGCAGATTTCGGGCAAGCTCAGCGACCACTATGACCCTAAGGCAAAGGTTATCCGCCTTTCAACCGAGGTTTATTCGGGCTCTTCGATTGCCGCAGTCGGCATTGCGTGCCACGAAGCGGGTCACGCCGCCCAGCACGCCGAAAACTATGCTCCCATAAAAGTAAGAAACAGCCTTGTTCCCGTTTGCAACATCGGTTCAACTCTCGGCATTCCTCTTGCACTTATCGGCTTTGTTCTCGGCTTTGAACCTCTTGTGACCATCGGTCTTGTGCTCTACGCCGCAATATCCGTTTTCCACCTTGTAACACTTCCCGTAGAGTTCAATGCAAGCCGCAGAGCAATCAAGGTTATTGACGAAACTCATCTCCTCCACGACGATGAAACGGGAGGCGCAAAGAAGGTTCTTTCAGCTGCCGCAATGACTTATGTTGCATCTCTTATAGTGGCTCTCGCAAACCTTCTCAGGCTTGTTTTAAGATTCAATAACAGAAGAAACTGATTCCCCGAAAGGACGATAATTTATATGAAGAATGCAAGGCAGGTTGCGTTTGAAGCGCTCCTTAAAGTCCATAAAGACGGAGCATATTCCAATCTTGTGGTTGACAGCCTTTTAAAAGAACATCCCGAGCTCGACGAAAGAGACAAAGCGTTCGTATGCAATATTGTTTACGGCACGCTCGACAGACTGATTCTTATTGATTATAACCTCGGATTATATCTCAATCAGCCCGTGCGAAAGCTCAGACCCGAGCTCCATACCATTCTCAGAATGGGTACATATCAGCTTTTGTTTATGGATAAAGTTCCGTCAAGAGCTGCTGTCAACGAGAGCGTAAATCTCGCTAAAGTCAATAAATCAAAGTTTGCCGCATCAATGGTCAATGCGGTGCTTCGCAGAGTTTCGGATAACGGACTTCGCCTGCCCGAAAGCTCCGAAAACGATCCGAACTATCTTGCAATCAAGTATTCCTGCCCCGAATGGCTTATTTCACTCTGGATTGATGCCTACGGTTTTGATAACGCAGTTGCCCTTGCGGAAAAATCACTTGAGGCTCCTCCCGTTGTTGTGAGAGCAAACACAACAAAGATAACCGCCGATGAGCTTATATGGAAGCTCGCCGAGGAAGGCGTTATTTCGCAGAAATCAGAAATAATTCCCGATGCACTCATTCTCAGCAACACGGGTTCGGTTGATGAGCTTCTTGCCTATAAAGAAGGTCTTTTCCACGCTCAGGACCTCGCTTCGCAGATTTGCTGCAAGGCTCTTGACCCGCAGGAAGGCGAAACCGTGTTTGACCTTTGCTCCGCACCCGGCGGAAAGGCTTTCACAATTGCCGAAACAATGAAAAACACGGGTGTCTTAAGAGCGTTCGATATCTATCAGTCCCGTGTTGAACTGATTAAAAGCGGCGCGGAAAGACTCGGACTTACCAATGTTTTTACATATCTTTCCGACGCATCAATTTATAACGAAAACTATGGCAAGGCGGACAAAGTGCTCTGCGATGTGCCCTGCTCGGGTCTCGGAATCATCCGAAGAAAGCCCGAAATCCGCTTCAAAAGCCGTGAAGATATTGACAATTTACCCGAATTGCAGTATCGTATATTATGTAATGCTATAAAATATCTTAAGGACGGCGGCAGAATTGTTTATTCAACCTGTACGCTTAATCCCAAGGAAAACTCCGAAATATGCGACAGATTCCTTGCGGAGCATCCCGAATTTTCTGCAGTGAAGCTGTTCCCCGATTTACCGAGATACGGCGAAAGCGATAAGTATCTGACTCTTATGCCGCATATTCATTCAACAGACGGTTTCTTTGTTGCCGCCTTTGTTAAAAACGGAGGTAACGGATGAGTTTCGATATAATGTCCATGACTTATGACGAGCTTTTGAATGAATTTGTAAATCTCGGCATTCAGAAATTCCGTGCAAAGCAGGTTTATGAATGGCTTCACCGCCATCTTGCCGGCAGCTATGACGAAATGCTGAATCTGCCGAAGGCATTGCGCGAAGAGCTTGCGGAGAAATTTCCGCTTTATAATTGCAAAATAGCAAGAAAACAAGTTTCAAAGCTCGACGGTACAGTCAAATACCTTTTTGAAATGCATGACGGCGATTATGTTGAAAGCGTCGTTATGAAATATAAATACGGCTACACAATCTGTGTTTCCTCGCAGGTCGGCTGTAAAATGGGATGTGCATTCTGCGCATCCACTCTCGGCGGTTTCAAACGAAGCCTTTATCCGGGCGAAATTCTCTCTCAGCTTTACACGGCGCAGAAGGATATCGGCGAAAGAATATCTCATATTGTTCTTATGGGTATGGGTGAGCCGCTTGATAATTTTGATAATGTAATGCGTTTTCTGGAACTGATAACAGACGAAAAAGGGCTCAATATTTCAATGAGAAATATTTCACTTTCAACCTGCGGTCTTGTTCCGAAAATTGAAGAATTACTGAATCGGCATCTTCAGCTTACTCTGTCTGTTTCGCTTCACGCACCGAGTGATGAAATCCGAAACAGAATTATGCCGATAAATAAAAGCTATCCCGTTGACGGGCTTCTGAAGATATGCAGAAGATATACCGAAGAAACCTCACGGCGCATTTCGTTTGAGTATTCAATGCTTTCGGGCTTCAACGATACCGATGAATGCGCAAGGCTTCTTGCCTCAAAGCTCAAAGGGATGCTTTGCCACGTTAATCTGATTCCGGTCAATGAGGTTGCCGAAAGTCCGTATAAGCCGAGCAGTCCCGAAAGAATCGAACGCTTTGTTCAGATTCTCGGTAAAAACGGCATTAATGCAACCGTGCGCCGCACGCTCGGTTCCGATATCGATGCATCCTGCGGACAGCTTCGGCAAAAAGAAAACAGGAATCAGGCAAAAGGGGGATGAATCTATGAAAATTGTTGCACGGACCGATGTTGGTCTTCTCCGTGATAACAACCAGGATGCTTATGCCGCATTCGAATTAACCGAATCGGCGGCACTTGCGGTTGTTTGTGACGGCATGGGCGGTGCGGCAGAGGGTGCGCTTGCAAGCTCGAGAGCAATAAAATTAATAAAAGAGCTTATTGCGGACCGATATTTTGACGGTATGAGCGATTTGTCGGTTAAAAGCCTTATGGTATCCGCTGTTGAAAATGCCAATGCGGGAATATATGAATTATCCCTTGCCAATCCCGATTATTCAGGAATGGGAACAACCGTTGTCGCGGCGATTATTGCAAACAACTATGTTTATGTTGCCCACGCAGGCGACAGCAGAGCATATAAAATATCTAATGGCAGTCTGATTCAGCTTACGAGCGATCATTCTGTTGTTCAGAGGATGGTTGAAAACGGTCAGATAACCAGCGAAGAAGCCAAAGACCATCCCGATAAGCATATTATTACAAGAGCACTTGGTGTTGACGAAACAATCAAGGTTGATTTCTGTCAGGAACCCTTTGAGGATGGCGACAAGCTCATTCTTTGCTCAGACGGACTTACAAATTATGTCAGCGGTGAGGATATTCTCAGGCTTACGGATGACGGCTGTTATTACCATTACGCAAACAGACTCGTCAATCTTGCCAATCAGAACGGCGGCGGCGATAACATAACGGTAGTCGCAGTTGAATGCTGATTCCAAACAGACTTGTGATTTTGAAAGGAAAGTAATTTTATGGATAATTACACAGGTAAAAGACTTGACGGACGTTATGAGATTCAGGAAGTAATCGGCGTCGGCGGTATGGCTGTGGTTTATAAGGCATATGACAATATTGACGACAGAACCGTAGCGGTAAAAATCCTCAAGGAAGAGTATCTTGCCAATGAGGAATTCCGCCGCAGATTCAAGAATGAGTCAAAGGCAATTGCCGTGCTTTCGCATCCCAACATCGTTAAAGTTTTCAACGTCAGCTACGGCGACAGACTTCAGTATATCGTAATGGAGCACGTTGAAGGCATCACCCTCAAGGAATATATTGAGCAGCAGGGCAAGCTCGGAATCAAAGAAACCGTGCATTTCACAATGCAGATTCTCCGTGCACTTCAGCACGCTCATGATAAGGGCATTGTTCACAGAGATATCAAGCCTCAGAACATTCTTCTTCTCTCAAACGGCAACATCAAAGTAACAGATTTCGGCATTGCCAGATTCAGCTACAGTGATACCAAAACGATGACTGACAGTGCAATCGGTTCCGTTCACTATATCAGCCCCGAGCAGGCAAGAGGCGACACAACAGACGCAAGAGCGGATATTTATTCCGTAGGCGTTGTTATGTATGAAATGCTGACGGGTCAGCTTCCCTTCCAGAGCGATAACTCTGTTTCAGTTGCTCTTATGCAGCTCCAGAGTGACCCCAAGCGCCCCAGAGAGCTCAACAGCAGCATTCCCGTCGGTCTTGAGCAGATTGTTATGCACGCAATGCAGAAGAACTCGAAAGACAGATATCAGGCTGCGGCGGAAATGCTTCTCGATATCGAGGAATTCAAGAGAAATCCCACAATCAGATTCCAGAGAGATTATTTTGTTGATAACGACCCTACAAAGTATGTTGCAAAAACACCAGCAGCTCCCGTTGTTTCCCAGCCGGTAAGAACTCCCGTTCCCGCACCAGCTCCCGCAGTCAACGATTATCAGTATGAGGAGGAGCAGGAGGAATCAAAGGGCAGAGGCGGACTTGTTGCCGTTGGCGTTGTTATCGGTACCCTCGTTCTCGGTCTTCTTGTTTTTGCATTCCTTTTCTTCTTTACGGATGTGTTCCAGAAAGATAACCTTGTTGTTCCGAATTTCGTGACTAAGAATTACGAAGAAGAAATCAAGGATAATCCCGAATACAGCCAGTTCAAGTTTGAGATTGACACCGTTTCAAACAGCAACTATGAAAACGGCGTTGTATTCTATCAGTCACCCAGCAGCGGTCAGAAGCTCAGCAAGGGTAATAATGTTATTACTCTTTCTGTTGCAAGCAACGCTCAGAAGCTCCTCATTCCCGATGTTACGGGTTATCAGCATGAGCTTGCAGTTGAAACGCTCAAGAGCAAGGGCTTTACCGTTCAGTCGCTTCCGATGCTTAATCTTACCGAAGATTTCGGCACCGTTCTCAAAACAAGCCCTGAAGCAAACACCGAGGTAAGCAGCGATACCGTTATTACCGTTTATTTTGCAAGTGCAGAAGACCTTACTCAGGTTCCTGATAGTGTTATCGGTTGGGATCTTCAGATGGCAACAGCAATCATCGAATCGGCAGGTCTTAAGGTTGATCCCGAAATCACTTATGAAAACAGCAATGAAGAAGAGGGTGTTGTTATTGCAATGAGCCCGGAATCGGGCGAAAAGGTAATCCCCGGCAGTAAGATCAAGCTCACCTGCAGCAACGGTATTCCCGAAACAGGAGTTGCAACATTTGAAATTGACCTTCCCAACACAGGCGCAACAGGTAACTTCGAAATCTTTGTGAACAATGAGCCTATAGGCACAAAGAGGCTTCTTCTCGACGGTAATTCTTATCCCGTTCAGATTGAAGGCAGCGGGGAAAATGTTTCCGCAAAGATTTATATTGATAACAAGGAATACTATACCTGCACAATCGACTTCACAAAGAATCCTGCCGAAGTAACAGGAGGAACATATTCATCAAAGGTTCCTCTTGGTTCGGAGCGTAAGGCAATGCCCTCAGTTGTAGGGCTCAACTCTCAGGTTGCCCAGGCTCAGCTTAATGCTTCGGGATTCAAAAACGTAAAGATTGTTGAGCAGACTGTTGTTAACCCGACAGAAGTGGGCAAGGTTATTTCCCAGACTCCCTCAGCTTCAACTTCAAGCATTATCGGTCTCACCACCACTTATGCTCTCGATACGGAGATAACGCTTGTTGTGGGCAAGGCAGGCTTCTGATATGAATAGGCTTGACGGAATTATAATAAAAGGAATTGGCGGCTTCTATTATGTAGATGCCGCCGGTGAAATATATGAATGCAAGGCGAGGGGAGTGTTTCGCAAATCGGGAATAAAGCCTCTTGCCGGAGACCGTGTTTCAATCAGCATCAACGATAAGGCTGAAAATACGATTGACGAAATCTATGAGCGTAAAACGGTTCTTCCCAGACCGCCCGTTGCCAATGTGGACAGACTTTTTATCGTTTCATCCGTGTGCGAGCCGAAGCCCGTTTTTCTTATTATCGACAGGCTGACGGCTCTTGCAGTAACCAAGGGCATTGAACCCGTTGTGGTTTTTACAAAAAATGACCTTGAGAGTGCCGATGAATATGTTGAGGTTTATCGCAAGGCAGGTATTAAAACTTTTGCCGTATCTTGCGTGAGCGGTGAGGGTGTTGATGCCGTAAAGGAAGAACTGAAGAATCATATCAGCGCATTCTGCGGAAACACGGGTGTAGGTAAATCATCTCTTCTCAATGCAATAGATCCCGAATTAGCTTTGAAAACGGGTGAAATAAGCGACAAGCTCGGCAGAGGCAGACACACTACCCGCCACAGCGAGCTTTTCAAGGTTGATGGAGGATATGTTGCGGATACGCCAGGATTTTCTTCTTTCGAAACGGACGAAACCGAGCTTATTTTAAAAGACGATTTGCCTTATGCATTCAAGGAATTTGAGCCTTATATAGGCCAGTGCAAATTCACATCCTGCCTTCATATGAAGGATAAGGGGTGCAGGATTATTCAGGCTGTTGAAGACGGAGAAATTCCCGTTTCACGCCACGAGAGTTATTGCTCAATGATGGAGCAGGCAAAAAACATCAAAGAGTGGGAGCTCAAGAAAAAGTAACGAAATAAATCACCGCCGATTATAATGTATTGAGCGAAGACTCGAGCTGTATGTCAGGCGGTGATTTTTTATGTTCAATTCCAAGGGGACGGTTTGTGCCGCGTTTGCGCTCGGAATGGTGGTTGCGGCGCTGTTTCCCTATAAGCTGGCAATAATAGTTGTTGCGGCGGTGTTGATAGTTGCGGGTCTGAGCCTTTGCAGATTTTGGTGAAAGGAGAGACCGTGCGTGAAGATAGTTGTCGTCCGCAGTCCGAAGGCGTTAAGTGGGATTCTCCGCTTGATTTTCGGGATAAACAAACAGAATAATATAACATAGCAGTCAGCGGATGCGTAATAAAGCGCATCCGTTATTTTTTTCTTGTGTTTTAACTAATTTATGTTATTATAAAAATATGGAGTGATTAAAAATGAAAATAAATATCGAATATAATAATAAACACCAGATATATGAGAATATCGGTGCAAGCGGTGCCTGGTGGGCGCAGATAGTCGGCAAATGGGATCATATCGATGCCGACAGCGGCAAAAGTGTGCGTGACCGCATATCTGAACTTCTTTACAGCAAGGAAAACGGAATCGGTATGCAGGTTTACCGCTACAATATCGGTGCAGGTTCAAAGCTTTCGGGCAGAGGCACCTACAGCGAGCCTGCAAGAAGCACGGAGTGCTTTGAGGTTTCACCAGGTAAGTATGACTGGAGCCGTGATGCCGCCGCAGTTTATATGATGAACAGAGCAGTAAAAGACGGTGCAGATGAGGTTATTCTTTTTGTTAATTCTCCGATTGAACGTTTAACCAAAAACAATATGGCTCACGCAACCGAGGGCAAGCTTTTCAAAGAAAATATTTCAAAAGAAAACTATAAAGAATTTGCGGAATACTGCCTTGATGTTACCGAATATTTTCTTAATGAAGGATTGCCGGTTAAATATCTTTCTCCCGTCAACGAACCCATATGGATATGGAACGGCGGTCAGGAAGGCTGCCACTATAAACCATGGAACATATCGAAGGTGCTCCGTGTTTTTGCCGATGAAATCGAAAAAAGGCCCGCCCTCGATAAGGTTATGCTTTCGGGTACCGAGTCGGGCGATATCAGATGGTTCAACAAATCCTACACCCGCAGTCTGCTGAAAGACAGCAAAGTGCGTTCCCGTCTTGAAGCGGTTGATGTTCACTCATATTTTCTTCCTCCGCCGAAGCCTCTTGACTTTCCTTTTCTTTTGGACAGGCACGCTTTTCTCTGCCGTTTCCGTAAGTGGATGAATAAGAAATATCCCGGTATGCCCGTCAAAATGAGTGAGTGGTGCCATATGCAGGGCGGCAGAGATAAAACTATGAATTCCGCTCTTGTTATGGCAAAAACAATGTATGAGGATTTTACTCTTCTTGACGTTACTTCCTGGCAGCATTGGATTGCGGTTTCCGAGGTTGATTACTGCGACGGTCTGATTTATATCAATCTTGCCGATAAGACTTTTGAAACAACAAAAAGGCTTTACGCAACGGGCAACTTCTCAAAGTATATTCAGCCCGGTTCGGTAAGAGTTGAAGCTTCCTGCGAAGATAAAGAGCTTATGCTTCTTGCTTTTGAAAAGAACGGAAAAACAATTCTCATCGCTATCAATCCTTCAGAAAAAGCCAAGAGTATTTCTCTTCCCGCAAAGAGTGATATACTTGCATCCGTAACTGATGATAACAGCAACCTTGAAGAAAAAACACTCTCAGACACAGATGTTACCTTAACCCCGAGATCGGTAACAACATTCGTTTTTGAGTCATAACAGGAGAATAAATATGAAAAACAAAATTTCTTCGCTTTTTTCGATGCTGAAAAATAACTGGTCAGTTCCCGCAAAGGGCAGATATATCCCGATTAAAGAAATTGTTTCCCTTTCGGTTGGCGGCATCGGTGTCAGGTTCATCGTTTACAGCGTGAGCAGTATGATTATCAATATCGGTAATGTACTTATCGGCAACACCATCGGCATTGATCCTGCGGCGATGTATGTTATCTATATAATAAGCGTTCTGTCGGGTTTCCCGTTAACCGCTCTCAGAGCAAAGATGATTGATAACACAAAGAGTATGAAAGGCAAATACCGTCCGTATATCATGTCAATGGGTATTCCGACGGTTGTTCTCGGTATCGGATTTATCTGGATGCCCTATGAGAATATGAGCCTTACACTCAAATGCATTACTGTTCTTCTCTTTAACATCGGATTCCAGTTTTTCTATAATTTCTATAATGATGCGTATGACAGCCTTGTTAATGTTCTTTCACCCAACACAATTGAAAGAACCGATGTCCACGCAGTTAAATCTGTTGTTGAAAATATTTCTCCTTCAATTGCAAGCATATTCCTTCCGATTGTTGCAAGGCTTATAACGGGCGATAACACTATCTATGATCTGAGAGTTTACAGAGTGCTTTATCCCCCTCTGCTTCTGGCAGGATTTGCCGTATCCGTTCTCGTTTATGTCAACACCAAAGAAAGAATCGTTCAGCCGAAAAGCAGGGTTGTGCAGATAAGATTTATTGATGCTTTCAGAGCTGTTGCCCGCAACAAATATTTCTGGATTATTTCTCTTGCAGGCTGGCTCGGTTTTCTTGAAGGCTCGTTCAACACCATTATGGGTTGGATGTATAACTATCAGGAGGCGTGCAGTGCGGCGCAGTATTCCGTTATCGTTGCAATTTCGGGCAACGCATCGTTCTGGCCCAACCTCTTTGCACCGATGCTGATACGCAGATACGGCAAAAAGAAGGTTCTGATTTTCAGTAATCTTATGAATATCATATTTATCGCAACAATGCTTCCTGCCGTAAGGTCAGGAAATATGAGTTCAATCTGGTTGCTTCTGGTGTTCACATTCATCAATCAGCTTCTTACTTCGCTCGGTCACTTTATGAATCCGAGTCTTAATGCGGATATAAGAGACTATCAGCAGTATATTTCGGGCGAAAGAATCGACGGAATGTTTGCCGCGGTCGGTCTTATAGGAAGCGTGATATCTCTTGCAACAAGTTCCGTTCTTCCGGCTATTTATGAACGCGCAGGTCTTAACAAGACCGTTGCTCTTTCACTCGGTTATGACGGCTCAAATGTTTATGATGTTCTATATAACCCCGAGTATTTCAGCCATATCTGTTCCGTGCTGATTATTGCATCAATAGTCGGTGCAGTTCTCAATGTTATTCCGTTCTTCTTCTATGACCTGACCGAAACAAGGCAGAGAGCAATGGTCAGCGTTCTCAAGATAAGAGCATTTTTTGAAGATTACGGTAACGGAGTTTTCTCAGATGAATCGCTTGTTGAAGCAGTTGAAATAATCAATGAAGCAAAGCTGTTCAGCTCAAGAGAGATACAGCCTGTTCCCAAGGATAAGAAGCTCGCCAAAGCTGTCCGTGAAGAAAATGAGAAAACAGAGATTTCAACATATGTTATGAATGAAATCAACCGTTTTACTACGGAGCAGGGCAAGAGAGAGCTTGAGAATGCAAAAAGAATTGCCAACGCGGGTCTTGACGGATTTATTTCGGTTGCATCGCGCGATAAATCGGCTGTCAGGTCGATGCCCGCAAACACTCCGCTTGAAAAGGAAGAACGCCGCAAAGCTCTTAGCGAAATCAAGGATATAGCGATTGCGGAAAAGACAATCAGAAAGTATTATCCCGAGGGTATTTCGGAATTTGATATGACCGTGTTCACAAAACTTTTCAATGCGGAGGATGAAAACGAAGCGGCAATCCGCTCTGTTCTTTCTTTAATGAAAGAGGTAAACGAAAAGGGAGATAAAGCTGCAGCAAAGAGCCTTAATCATGAGCTAAATGAGCTCAGAGCAACAAAGAAAGAAATCGAGGTCGAAATCAAAAAGGCAACAAAGCAGAATTCAATTTATAACCGTGCAGCAAAGCCCTATATAAACGCTCTCAAGCTCATCAGACAAAGCGAAAATTACAGCAATTATGACGAAATAACCGAGCGTTATTCACAAATCAAAGCATAAAACAACGCCCTACGGCATTGCCGTAGGGCGTTAAACTTTTATCGATTAATATTCAAGTGAACCTTCGAAAACGAGCTTTGTTGCACCTGTGAGGAGAACGCCGTCATCACTGTAGTTAACAATGAGGTCGCCGCCGGGAAGTTTAACCGTGATATCTGCATTCTTCTTGCAGAGGCCGTTTTCAACCGCTGCAACAACTGCTGCGCAAGCGCCTGTGCCACAAGCGAGTGTTTCGCCGTTGCCGCGCTCCCATACTCTCATCTTAAGAGTGGTTTCGTTAACAACTCTGACAAACTCGGTGTTGACTCTGTGAGCAAAGATGTCAGCCTTTTCAAACTTGGGACCAACCTTTTCAATGTCAACCATATCAACTCTGGGCACAAAAACAACGCAGTGAGGATTACCCATTGAAACGCAGGTGATGTTGTGAGCCTCGCCGTTGATTTCAACGGGAGCATTAATGAACTTGTTCTGACCGTTTGCACCTGTAACAGCGTTTTCAAGGTCAGCCTTGCCCATGTTTGCGCAAACTGAACTTACCTTGCCGTTCATAACATAGAGCTCAACACTTCTGATGCCGCTTGCGGTTTCGATTGAAACTGTTTCTGCATCTGCATCAACATAACCCTTGTCGTAAATGTATTTTGCAACGGAGCGGATTGCATTACCACCCTGTCTGCCTTCGGAGCCGTCGAGATTGAATACTCTCATCTTAACCTGAGCGACGTCTGATTTTTCAATAAGCACAACACCGTCACAGCCAACGCCGTGATGTCTGTCGCAAAGGCTTACGCAGAGGCTTTCGGGGCAGGTGATTGCATTGTCAAAGTTTTCGATGATGATATGGTCATTACCAGATGCATCCATCTTTGCAAACTTAAGAGTGCTTCTTTCTGCACGCATATTGTTGATATCAACAAGCTCTGTGTTTTCCTGATTGAAACGGCTAGCGATGATATCTGCAAGAGCGTTTGCGGTGTCAAGCGATGTGATGCAGGTTATTGAAAGCTGGATAGCTCTTCTCTGGAGAGCAATATAGTCGCCCATAGTTGAATCGTAGAGAGCACCTGTGTAAACAATGTAGTTAATCTTGCCGCTTTCAAGAAGCTCAAAGATATCATTGCCTTCATCCATACCCTTAACGTATTCAACATCAATACCGAGCTGAGAAATAGCATCAGCAGTATCTTTGGTTGCGTAAATCTTGATCTTGAGGTCATCGAGCTTCTTTGCAAGCGAAACAGCATCAAGCACATCGTGCTTATCAACACTGAGGAGCATACCGATGCTCTTTTCTGCTGTGGGAAGCTGCATATTGAAGCCTGCTGACTTAAGGCCCTTGAAGAGTGCTTCAGCAGTTGTTTTGCCGATACCGAGAACTTCACCGGTTGACTTCATTTCGGGTCCGAGGATGGAGTTAACATCCGAGAGTTTTTCGAATGAGAACACGGGAACCTTAACGGTGAAGTAGGGGGGAGTCTTGTAAAGACCTGTGCCGTAGCCGAGATCCTTGAGTGCGTGGCCGACCATTACCTTTGATGCGATGTCAACCATGGGAACACCGGTAACCTTGCTGATATAAGGAATTGTTCTTGATGCTCTGGGGTTAACTTCGATAACGTAAAGCTCGTTATGATAGATAAGATACTGAATGTTAACAAGACCTTTTGTGCCGAGTGAAAGTGCGAGCTTTTCAGAAACGTCGCAGATTGTCTTGCGCATCTTATCGTTGAGGTTATAGGGAGGATAAACTGCGATTGAGTCGCCGCTGTGAACGCCTGCTCTTTCGATATGTTCCATAATACCGGGGATAAGAACATCCTTACCGTCAGAGATAACGTCAACTTCAAGTTCTGTACCCATCATGTATTTATCAACAAGAACGGGATTCTCGATTTCACCCGAAAGGATGATATCCATATATCTTACAACGTCTGCAACTTCGTGAGCGATGGTCATATTCTGACCGCCGATGACGTATGAAGGACGGAGAAGAACAGGGTAGCCGAGAGAGTTTGCAGCGTTAAGAGCTTCCTGCTTTGTCATAACGCCCATACCCTTGGGTCTGCGGATTCCGAACTTTTCAAGAAGTGCATCGAATCTTTCTCTGTCTTCTGCAGTATCGATACCGTCAGCCGATGTGCCGAGAATTCTGATGCCGTTTTCGTCAAGGAATTTTGTGAGCTTGATAGCAGTCTGACCGCCGAATGCAACAACAACGCCGATGGGCTTTTCAACCTTGATGATGTTCATAACATCTTCGGGTGTGAGAGGCTCAAAATAAAGTCTGTCTGCTGTATCATAGTCTGTGGAAACGGTTTCGGGGTTGTTGTTGATGATAGCAACCTCGTAGCCGAGTTCTTTAAGAGTCCATACACAGTGAACTGATGAATAGTCAAATTCAATACCCTGACCAATTCTGATAGGACCTGAACCGAGCACCATAATAACATCTTTACCGCTTCTAAGTCGGAGGCCAAGCGGTCTTAGGA
>JAZNRG010000176.1:0-20834 GCA_045590575.1 Acutalibacteraceae bacterium
ACGGGGTAACCGCCGCGCTCACTCTTGCCGTCAATAACCTCGTCGTTTGCAAGAACTGTGCCGAGCTCCTCGCACCAGTTAACGGGAATATCAACAAGAAGTCGGAGGCCAAGCGGTCTTAGGAAGACAATCCTTTTGTACAACTCCTTGGCTCACAGAACGACATGGCTACGATCCGACTTACGGGGTAACCGCCGCGCTCACTCTTGCCGTCAATAACCTCGTCGTTTGCAAGAACTGTGCCGAGCTCCTCGCACCAGTTAACGGGAATATCAACAAGCTTTGCATAGCCCTTAAGATAAAGCTGCTTGAAAATCCACTGTGTCCACTTATAGTATGAGGGGTCCGAGGTGGCAATCATCTTTGACCAGTCGTAGTCAAAGCCGAGCTCCTTGAGCTGTTTTGAGAATGTCTGAATGTTCTCCTGAGTAAATCCGTTGGGATGATGCCCTGTTTTAACGGCATACTGCTCTGCAGGCAGACCGAAAGAGTCGTAACCCATAGGATGAAGAACGTTGTAACCCTGCATTCTCTTCATTCTTGAAATAATATCCGTAGCGGTATAGCCTTCGGGATGACCTGCATGAAGACCTACACCCGAAGGATAAGGGAACATATCAAGAGCATAAAATTTGGGCTTTGAGAAATCCCACACATCCGTTTTGAATGTTTCGTGATCCTCCCAATATTTCTGCCACTTTTTCTCTATATTAGCGTAATCATAATGAGCCATTTTGGTTCAGCTTCCTTTCAAATTCAACCTTATAGTAAATGAAAAAATTAATAATTAAGAATGAATAATTTCGGAAGGGCTTCGCCCTTACCCGGTATTATAAGCGTCGCAGACCCTTGATTTTTAATTATTCATTATTCATTTTTCACTTTTCATTCAAATCAGTCCTCTGTCAATACGCCGCTTAAATCAACAACGCTTGCGTCTGCCCAGAGTCTTTCGAGATTATAGTAATCTCTTTCCTCGTGACCGAAGATATGAACAATAACCGTGCCGTAGTCAATAAGAATCCAACCCGTTGCTCTGCCTTCAATATGCTCGGGGTCAACGCCGAGACGCTGCTTGATTTCGTATTCAACATCGTCTGCAAGTGATTTTACATGGGTATTTGAAGTACCCGATGCAATAACGAAATAATCAGAAACGATTGTTACCTCTTCGGTTTTGATAGCGGTAACATCAATTGCCTTTTTTTCGTCAAGAACTTTTGCTATCTCAAGAACAAGATTGTTTGAATCCATAAATCATCCTCCTGTAACTAAACAGTTATAACATTCCACGGTTGCCGGATGAATCGGCATTCCGCCCGAAACAAGTTTTTTGATTGTATAATTCGTTGTGTAAAGAATTGCTTTTTCGAGGCTTTCATCCGCAAGCCTTCTGACAACGCCCACATCGGGATAGTCCCTGTCCGCCGAAATAAAATCCGCAGTGTAGACTATCTTTTCAAGCAGAGTCATATCCGCTCTGCCCGTGGTGTGCCACCTGACAGCACCGAGAATTTCTTCGTCGGTAATTATGCCGTTTTCTTTAAGATACTGCGCACCCGAAAGCTGATGCCATACCTTCGAATTGGTCAAATCAACTTTTGAAAGTGCTTCGCCGCTCCTCTGCATAAGGTCGAGATGTTCGTTCGGCGAAGCGTTTTTCATAACATCATGCATAAGACCCGCAAGCCTCGCCTTTTCTGCATCCGCACCGTATTTTTCCGCAAGCACGGCGGCGCATTCGCTCACGCATTCGCTGTGGTACAGTCTTTTTTCATCGAGCTTCTGGTTGAGAATTTCTCTGTAATCCGAAAGACCGTCGTCATAAAGATTGTTCTTTTCGATATATTCGTAAACCTTCGGGTCAATGAGCGAGGATTCTTTTCCCTTTGCAATCTCAACTCTGATTTCGGTTGAGCTGACCTCAAAAGGCTCAATATCGAGGAAAAATATTTTTTCCCTTTGAGCAGGAGTATATACGGATAAATCCGCTTTGAACCCTTCTTCTCTCGATGCCGCACAGATAAACGCAAGCTCAAGAATTTCTTCCCACTTATACCATTGGGTGAAGGTTTTGAGCATATCGGAACCGATAATAAAATAAAGCTCATCATCGGGATAAATCTTTTTCAGCTCACGGAGAGTTTCCACCGTGTAGCTTTTGCTGCCTCTGTCAAGCTCGACTGACGATATTTCGAAACGGCTGTCACTCCCGAAAGCGATGCGGCACATTTCCATACGCTCATCGCCGCTTGCGAGCTTGCCGGGCATTTTATGGGGAGGTATGCAGGACGGAATAATCAAAACTTTATCCATTCCGATTATATCAGCCGCCGAATTAATCAGCCTCCCGTGACCTTTGTGGGGAGGATTGAATGTTCCTCCGAAAACACCGATTTTAATGGGTATCACCACTTATTATTTAATATTAACCTTTGAATTCATAAGTCTTGCGGTACCGACAAAAAGACCCGCCGCACAAACAACATTGAAGATTGTGCCCGCAATGCCGAAGCTCAGACCGAGAGGGTCTGCCATGGTTGAAGTTGTGCTGTAGAAAAGTCCGTCTGCGGTAAGAACGATTGAGAACGGAACATAATGAGCAAGAACAACGCTGATTATCTGCATCACGATAAACACCGCAAAAAACATAACAACAGCGGAGAAGCCGCCGAGCTTCTGCATAATTCTTGTGTTTGAAATGGTGATTGCAAAATAAAGCTGAGCGATAAGAACAACTATTCTGATGAAGATGATGAGAGCACCGAGAGCGATGGTAAGTTTGATTGTCTGCGCATCGGGGAAGCCTTCAAAAAGCATTGTTATCATCTGGAGAGCCATTTTGACATCTTCACCTATCATCGCGGTTGCGTAAAGATAAACTCCTATGAAAATGCCGGCCGCAACAGCATAGCTGAGAAGCATCCAACAGAAAGAAGTAATTGTCTTTGCCGCAAGAAGCTGACCGCTGGTTACGGGGAGGGTGAAGCTGAGATAACCCTGACCACCGAAAAGAGTCTTTTTGAAGTTTGATACAACGCTCACAAAAGTCATAACAACTGCAAGAACACCGGTTGCGATGAGAACGATTGTTGCAAGAGCACTGAGCCAATTGATTTTAACGATAAATGCCGCCATCATAATGAGGATTGCAGCTGCGGCAACAACATAAATCATACCGATTGTGTGGATATTTGCTTTGAATTCATTCTTAATCAATTTGCCAAGCATTTGCAAACACCTCCTTGAAAAGATCTTCGATTGTTCTGCCCGAAGCTGTGATATCCTCAACCTTTGCCTTAACGAGCACCTGACCTCTGCCTATCATAAGCACGGAGTCAAATATTTTCTCAACATCATAGATAAGATGGGTTGAGAGAAGAATGGTTGAGCCTTCGGGATGATTCTTCATAATGGTGTCCAGAATAAAAGCTCTTGCTGCGGGGTCAACGCCGCCGAGGGGCTCATCAAGAACGTAGAGCTTTGCGTTTCTGCACATAACAAGAAGAAGCTGGAGCTTTTCCTGCATGCCCTTGGACATAGTCTTGATTTTTTGCTTGGGGGGAAGCTTGAAAATATCAAGCATTCCGTAAGCCTTGTTCTTATCGAAATCCTTGTAGAAATCCGCCATGAATTCGATTGCGTCAACGCATCTCATCCAATCGGCGAGATAGGTTTTTTCGGGCAGGTATGCAACCTTTGCTTTGGTCACAACACCGGGTGCGTCGCCGTCGATGAGCACTTCGCCCGAATAATCGTGGATAAGACCTGTGAGAATTTTAAGAAGCGAGGTCTTGCCGCTTCCGTTGGGGCCGAGCAAGCCGATAATCTGACCGCCCTCGAAGCTGAAAGAAAGGTCTTTGAGCACCTGATGGCTGCCATAGGACTTGCTGAGTTTATTTACACTAATAATTTCAGACATTTTATCCTCCCGTTTTGCCGATAATACGGCATTATTTACAATCGGATAGTATTATACCACCTTTTATTATAAAATAAAAGAGTTATTTTACTATTTTTTAGAAATTATATGAACGAATTATAAAAAACACGGCAAGGTTTCCCTTGCCGTTATTTGATTACTGATTTGTCTGTGCCGCAATTTTCTTCTTTATTATCGAATCCGATTCGCTGATAACCGCATTGATAACCGTTCTGTTTTCTTTTACCTGATAATCCTCGATAAAATCATTGTACATTTCCATATATGCGGCATTTCCGAGCTCTGTTCTGATATAGAATTTCCAGTCAAGGTCATCGGGATTGGGCTTTACATAATACACGATGAAAATACCTTCATCAACACCGGCAAACATTGCTGTGTCGCCTTCTTTTCTTTCTTCTTCAAGCATCCAGTCCGAAACCTCAAAGTATAAATCGGTTGCCCTTGCATCCATCGGTGTGCATCCGTAATCTACATTCTGAAGCTTCTCTATGAACTCATCGGCGCTGATCTGTTTGCCTTCAAATTCTTTGAAGATCTTCTCTTTTTCTTCGTAAACCTTATTCTTTTCTTCCGATGTTTCGCCGCTTTCAAACAAATAGTTATATAATATGATGCTGTGGCTGTAATCGTAATTCGGGAGCTCCTTGATATAAACAAGATATTCATAAAGCTGACCCGTTATCAACGCAACCTCACCCTCAACTCTGTCTTTCGAAAAAGCCCACTCAGCCACTTCATCGCCGAACGATGCGGCAATCTGAGATTTGGTTGTGTTGAAAATACGGGTGATGATTTCTGCGTTATAGTTTTCCTGAGGATAATTCTTCTTTGCAAACTCAAGGAACTCTTCTTCTGTGTTGACTGCAGAAATCTCTGCCGCATCATATTCACCCTGAATGGGATAAACTCTTATATCTGCTGCTTTATAGTTATCGGGATTCTTTTCAAGCTCAGCTACAATATTCTCTTCATTCTGTGCATCAAAATATTCCTGAGACTTCAGATTTTCATATTCAACAGCATACTTCTGCATAATTTCTCTTCTTGCAAACATCGCATAGGTTACGCCCTTGCCGTAAATACCTTCAAGGAATTCATCGGTGGTTTTACCCACATCTGCAGCTCTTTCCGCTCTTTCATAAGAATTTACGAGGTCAAAAATTTCAACTTCGGTGAGAGTTATTCCTTCTTCAAGAGCAAGATCAAAGGTTGCATAAAGATTTCGGATTTCATCAAGGGAATCAGCCGTAAATTTATCAGACCAAAGATAATCAGAGGTGGGATACTTCTGCTCCATAGGAGTTTTGTCGACTTCATAACCAACTAAATTCTGACCCTTTGAGCTGATTGAATAACGGACCTCAATATTCTTTTTGGAATACTGATCCATATAAAAAAGTGTGAATTCGCCCTTTGAAATTTTATAGTTGCCGACTTCAAATGCAGTTCCGTATTTTTCAATACATGCGGCATCGTCTTTTTCTGCCTGTTCAAGCATAAGAGCAAGCTCTTTTGCCATTCTTGTGCCTTTAAAGTTTACATATTCGTAGGTTTCGCCCTCATTCTGCTGGGAATCAGTGAAGGTTATGTCGGTATTACCTGTGTCGGGCTTCTTTTCGATTGCAGGCTTTATAACAAAAACACCGATAAGCACCGCCGCAACAACAAATAACGCAACGGCGGCAACGATGATTGCCTTTACGGATTTTTTCATACCCTGCTTTTCAGTTCTGACTTCTTCGTTTTTTTTGTTCTTGCTCACGGATAAAACCTCCTAATTCTGCTTTCTGACGACTTTGTATTCGTCATAGGGATTATAGTAAGGGCATTCGAATGCGCCGCCCTGCATAAAACGGTAGAGCTCGTCCTCATCAAGATTGACAAGACATTCATAGCATTCGTATTCCTCGTTATAGTCGTAATAAGCGCAGTTTTCACAAATTGACGACGCCATAAAATCACCTCAGTAAATGGGAATGATAATCTCTTTTTCCGTTTTGGTTATGCCGTCGGTACCCAAATCTCTCAGGTGCGGACCGAAAAACATTCCCGGTGCACGGCCTGTGGGATAAAGATCAAGAAGCGGCTGCATAACAAAGGCTCGCTCGAGCACTCTCGGATGCGGCAGAGTCAGCTCAAAGCTGTCCGCCTTGAAGCCGTCATAAAGAATTAGGTCAAGATCAATTATTCTCGGCGCATTCTTTTTGGTGCGGATTCTTCCCATCGCAGCTTCGATACCGAGGCATTCGCCCAGAAGCATGTACGGTGAGATTTCCGCTTCAACAAGGATTGCGGCATTGAGGTATCTGTCGTCCTCTTCACAGTCAACGGGATCGGTTTCGTAAACAGCCGATGCCTTAACTATCTTAACACTCGGCAGCTTTGCAATTGCTCTGACCGCCGCATTGAGGTTTTCAATACGGTTGCCGAGGTTTGAACCGAGAGCTATTACTGCTTCGCCCATTATTTTTCCGCCCTTTCCCTGAAAATTTCAACGCCCACATATTCAAAATCCGCTTTTATGGGAGCTTCGGGCTTTTTGAGGAGAATTCTGAGGCTCTGAATCTTATCAAAGCTCTCGAAAAGTCCGTCAGCAACCCTCTGCGCCGCCCTCTCAAGAAGGTCATCCTTCTGAAGAGTGAATATGCGCACGGTTTCTTTTATTATCTTCGCATAGCTGACCGTGTCCTCAACGTTATCCGTTACGCACGGCACGCTGATATCAACATATGCATCAATATCGAAAACAAAATTCTGCCCGTCTTCCTTTTCCTCGGGATTAACCCCGTGATAGGCAAAAATCTTTAAATTCCTGACAAGTATTTTATCCATTGCTTTTAACCTTCCTGCAGACGGCATCGGCGACCCTTGCGCCCTGCACGCCTGAAAAAACATCGTGAACTCTTATTATATCCGCACCGCCCGCAATTGCCGCAGTATGCGCCGCAACGGTGCCTGCATCACGCATTGCGCTGTTTTCTTCGCCGCTTGCAGTACCGATGAATCTTTTTCTTGAGCCTGCCGCAAGCAGGGCAATGCCCTTGAATTTGAGCCATTGCGTGTTTGCGATAAGCTCCAGATTATCCTCATATGATTTGCCGAAGCCGAAACCCGGATCAAGGCAGAGCTGAGTTTTCGGCAGTCCGCTCTGAGCTGCAAGGGTTATTGCGTCAACAAAAAACTTTCTCACATCGGCAACAACACCGTTTTCATATTTTGCCGTGTTTGCTGCACCGCACGGGTTGTGCATAACAATATATCCCGCACCGTATTTTACCGCAAGCCTTGCCATATCCGGATTGAAAACACCGCTCACATCGTTGATTATATCCGCTCCCGCCTTGAGCGCTGCCTCAGCGCAAGCGGGATAAAAGGTATCCACCGAAACTGCCGCAGTAACCTTTGAGCATACCGCTTCAAGCACGGTAACAAGCCTTTCTTTTTCTTCTTCTGCTGTAAGAATAACCGCATCGGGTCTTGTTGAGTTTGCGCCGATATCGATTATATCAGCACCCTGCTCCTGCATTTCAAGAGCGCGCTCAAGCGCCCTTTCGGGGGTGAAATACTTTCCGCCGTCCGAAAAAGAATCGGGTGTATAGTTGAGAATTCCCATAACATAGGTTCTCTTGCCGAGAGGAAATTCGTGTTTACCAGCCTTGAACATTTATCTGCCTCCGGTAAGGAGCGAAATTGCCTCCGCCCTTGTTTTGGCGTTGCTTCTCATCGTGCCTCTGAGCGCAGATGTTCTTGTTTCCGCACCCGAAGCCCTCGCACCTCTCATAGTCATACAAAGATGCTCCGCTTCAATAACAACCGCAACACCCTGAGGCTGAAGATTTTCTTCAAGAAAATCCGCAATCTGAGCAGTTAATCTCTCCTGAAGTTGGGGTCTTTTCGCAAAACAATCACAAATTCTTGCGAGCTTTGAAAGACCGATAACCTTGCCGTTTGAGGGAATATAGGCAATATGCGCCTTGCCCATAAACGGAATAAGATGATGCTCACACATCGAATAAAGAGGGATATCCCTCACGATAACCATTTCTTCGTTGCCTGTTTCGTTAAAGAGCTTGAGGTGTCTTTCGGGGTTATCCTCAAGACCCGAAAAAATTTCTTCATACATTCTGGCAACTCTCGACGGTGTTTCAACAAGACCTTCTCTGTCGGGATCCTCGCCGATTGCGATAAGGATTTCTCTTACCGCCGCCTCTATTCTTGCTTTATCCATTAAAATTTCACCCTTCTATAATGAAAGTCAGTACATACTGGTCGGGATTTTTTGCGCAGGAGAGCTTATATTTTTCAACATCGGATTTCTCCGCCGCCCTCTGCATAATATAACAAATCCGTTCTTTATCAACAAGCTCATAAACCGCATTTTCATATTCGCTGCCGCTTCCGAAACGCAGACGTATCGCTGTGCGGCTGCTGTCCATCTCTTTCTGAACCATATCGGCAACTCTTTTTTCATCGCTTCTGCCGTAGGCTGCGAAATATCCGCCCGTTCTGACGTGATAATTCGCCTCGGTTGAACTGCAGTTGAACTCATAGGAAAAATCCGAATGGGTTTTCTTTATCATTTCATCGTTGAGATTGAAATACGCATAGTCGGAAAGCCTTTCGCCGTCCTCTCTGCCCGCATCGTCCCAGGTGCAGTCAAGGTGATAATATTCACCGTCAACGCTCACAACGTTCCACATATGCGGACCCGCTCCGTCACCGCCGTCGGATTCGCCGACGATAACCGCACTTTCAAGACCCGCAAGGTCAAAAAGCAGCTTTGCTGCCTTGGAATATCCCTCGCACGCCGCTTCTCCATTGACAATTGCGCCGTAAGACGACGAATAGACAAACTCATCCTCAACAAGCTTATATTCGCAGTTTTCGATTATATAATCGTGGATTTCAAGCTCGGTCTGCCACTCATCATCGGGATCTGAGAGCGAAGAAAGAATTTCGTCGCATTTCTCGTCAAGCTTTGCTTTGCTCTCGGCATACTCCTCGGCTGTCATTGTGTATTCAATCGAACATTCCGTAACAAGAAAATTCGAAACAAGCGAACACTTTCTGCCTATGAAAAACAAATCGGGATTGTCATAAAGCAATGCCGAAAAAACCTTGCGGAATTCAACATCGTTGATTTCGGGTATTCTGATTGTTTCGGGCATATCGTAAATATGCGAAAGTATTTCATTATAAGCGTGCTTCTCCTTATCGGAAAGACGGTCATAATAAAATTTATGGGTGCCTCCGTATTCCGTCAGCTCAACGGGAGCTGTACCGTCCCACGGATTTACCGTTTCAAGGATTTTGTTTGCCGCAAAAATGCCGATATAAAGCGCAAGCAAGCAGACAGCCGCCTTGAAAAGAAAAGACAATATTTTTTTCATTGTTTATTCTCCGAATTCTTCGGGCGAATCAACGGGCTTGAGGGACACAAAACCGTTCTCCATAAGAATTTTTGCCGCTTCCTCTGCCTGAGAAAAATCAACTATCGTAAGATTTGTTTTGAGTGTGTTTGAGAATTTAGAGAAGAGAGAAGACATCCGGCTGATATTTGACGGCTTGAATATTGAATCAAAAATCTCCGCAAGCACATTTGCCTGCATCGACCTGCCCTTTGCACCGAGAGATTCAAGATAGAGCATATACTTATAGAGCGTGTCGCCCTTCATATTCTGCTTGCCCTTGACGAGCACAAGGGTCAGACCCTCACCTCTGTATTCAACCTGCTCGGGCACTGTTATGCTAATACCGCTGAAGCTGTTTATCATAGCTCTGAAGCTGTCGCCGTCGGAGCAGGCATAACCGTCAATCTTAACACCCGATGCTTTCTCAACCGCCGCCGCAAACTCACGCTCGCCCGCCTTTGAATAAACCATTTCAAGGCTTGTTGCAACACCGTCAACATCAACAACGGTTTCGGGAGTTACGGTATAGATTTTCAGCTCTCTTTCGGGCATTCTGATGTTGACAAGCCACGCAAAATGAATGCCTGACCCGTCTTCCTCAGCGCACCAGAAGAGATAGGTTTTTTCTCCGCTGATTTCGGGAACATCATCTTTATCAACATAAACAGTGCTTTCAGCCTGCGCCTCACCGTTGACAGCATTTTTCAGGTTGAAATCATACTTGCCGAGAATAGCAAGGCAAGATACAAGAAGAACGAGCAATACGCACAGAAAGAAAATCACAAAAAAGCGTTTTGTTTCGGCATCCATTGCCTGCTTCTGCTTTTTGAAAGGTCCGTTGTTGTTTCGTTTAAACATAACAGATTCACCGTTTGATAATTATTGCGGCAGTTTCTTTGTCGATATATAATTCTCTGCCGCTGACCGTGCCGCCGATCAGCGCTTCGTAGCCGTCCTCGGGCAAAATATAAACTATTGAGTGGTTATTACGGTTTGCAACCGTCATTATTCTTTCGCCTTCGCCGCATCTTTCATACGCAACGCATCCGAGAGTATCTGAAACGGGCACAAACTCACCCTCTGCAAAAACCTTGTGGTCCCTGCGGATTTTACCCAGAGCACGGAAATATTCAATAAGCTCATTATCTTCTTTACCCCAGGGATAGCATCCTCTGTTGTAGGGGTCTTCACCGCCGTCAAGACCCGCTTCATCGCCGTAATAAACGCAGGGCACTCCGGGAAGGGTAAACTGCATTGCGGCAACAAGTCTGAGAAGCTTTTTGCCGTATTCCGCCTGATATTCATTAAGACCGCCGGGATATCTTCCGTCACAACCATTACGGTATTCACCGAGAGTTGCAAGACGGTTGAGCACACGGCAGGTATCGTGAGTGCCGATATGATTCATAAGGCAGTCAACCGCAGGCTTGGGATAATTCTCGCAGATTTCGGAAATTCTGTCGTTAAAGCCCTCCGCTCTGCCGCTGATTGCAAATTCAATAAGGCAATCCGCAAAGGGATAATTCATAACCGAATCAAGCTGGTCACCCTGAAGATAACGCCTTCTTTGGCTGTAGCTGATTTTGTTGGAAGCATCTTCCCACACCTCGCCGAGGATGTAGGCATCGGGCTTCTCCGCCTTGACCGCACTTCTGAGCGCATCAAGGAATTTATCGGGAAGTTCATCCGCAACGTCAAGCCTCCAGCCGCTTGCGCCCGCCTTCAACCACTTGCGGAGAATTCCGTTTTCGCCCGCAATATAATCAATGAAGCCGTCATTTTCCTCATCGATTTCGGGCAGGATATCAACTCCCCACCAGCTTTCGTAGTCATCGGGGAAGTTTCTGAATTTATACCATTCATAATACTCCGAGGACTTGCTGTTATATGCCCCCAAAGTATCATATCTTTTTTCTTTGTTGAAATAAATACTGTCGGACCCCGTGTGGCTGAAAACGCCGTCAAGCACAATACGGATTCCTCTTTTTTCCGCTGCCTTGCAAAGGGATTCAAACTGCTTTTCCGTGCCGAGAAGAACATCGGTTTTTTCGTAGTTTGCGGTATCGTAGCGGTGGTTTGAATGAGCCTCGAAAATGGGGTTGAGGTATATGCATCCCACTCCGAGCGATACAAGATAATCAAGCTTCTGCTCAATGCCCTTGAAGTCGCCGCCGAAGAAATCGTATTTTGTTATCCTGCCGTCGGCATCAGGCTCCCACGCAGGCTTTCCTCCCCAGTCGGAGCGGAGAATTCTCTCTGCGGGAACATTCTTCTTTTTTGTACCCGAAGAAGCAAATCTGTCGGGGAAAATCTGATAGATAACCGAGCCTTTTATCCAGTCGGGGGTTGCAAAATCTTTTGAACAGACGGTCAGCTGAAACCCCGTGCCGTCAGGCGATATTCTGCCCGTTGAACCGTCGAATTTAGTAATAAGACTGCCGCCGTCTTTGTTGGCAACGGCAAAATGATACCAGTAAAGACCGCATTTTTCGGGAGCAAAAGTGACTGTCCACCATTCCTCGTTATTGCCCTCCATGCGCTCCCAGCTCATAGGATACACCGAAGCCTCACCGCAGTCGTGGGTCAGCACAAGGCTCGCTCCCGTGCAGCAGAAACTTCTGGGCATAACTATTCTGAGGGTCACCTCTTCGCCACACTTAACTGCGCCGAAGGGCTTTTTATGATATTTTAAACGCGAATTATAGGGTATAAAATCCATTGAAATGTTCCTTAAATAAAAATTATGCTGCGGGCGGAATATAGGGCAGCTCAGTTATTCCGATAAGCACATCGGTTGCAAAATAACCTATGCCGATAAACGCAAGAATGCCCGCCGTGACAAGAAGAACAGAGGCAATTCTTTTGAATCTGACTCTTTCCTCGTAGGTCGGACCCGTGCCGAAACGCGAAGAAAAATCAGTTATGCTCTTGCGTTCCGAGGGTTTTATTGTTTTTTCTATTTTTCCCTTTTCTATCATAAATTGCCTCTTAAACAAACAAATTGGTGTCGCTGAATCCCGTAAATGCAAGCGAGATCATCGCAACATAGAAGAACATTGCGGGTGTCCCCTTAAAAACTGCGGGGATATTCTTGTTTTCCGCAAGAATGCGTGAACCGCTGCTGATGAGGGCGGCAGCAAGCACGAACGCAAAGCCTGCACCGAGACCGGAACCGATGCTGTCGGCAAACGAATAAGCTGCAGAGTGGTTGATATAGGGAATCGCAAAAACAAGAGTATTGAGCGCGGCAATACCGAGAGTGCCGAGAAATTTCTTTGATGCTCTGAAAACAAACTTTGAAACAAGAGCAACGATGATATAAACCGATGCAAGCACACCGCCGTAGATTGCGGCTCTGAGCGCATAGGTCATATTCTCCATTTCGGGAAGTGCACCGAGAAGGCTGCAGAGAATGCTTGTTACAACGGAGAATCCCGAAATCATAACGGCAAACTTACCGAAGGTGCCGGGTTTTGTTGAAACTCTGATAGCCTCGCTCATTCCGAGGCCAGAGCTGAGAACAAGGTTCTGAACAAAAACGGTGTAAAGGGCAGTCATAAGCATTTCATAAATTATTCTCATTGCTCATCCCCCTTTTCGTTTATGTCAAGACCGAGAGACTTGAAGAATGCATCAATGTCAAGATCCGCACTTTCTCTGATTTCCTGAGCTGTCTGCGGCTGAACGGGTTCGGGTTCAGCATACTGAACAGGCTGAGGAGTCTGCTCGATTTCAAAAGCATGAACGGGTTCCTGAGCTTCCGAAATCCAGAATTCATCAAAAACTTCAACTTCCGTTGCATCTTCATATTCAGGAACGGTATCGGGCTCACTTTCTTCAAGATAATTGGGATATTTATAACCGATAAATGCCTTAAGGCCTGCCGCAAGGAAGCCTAAAAGAACAAGGCAGCCGAACGGAAGAGCCATTCCTCTGAAGGTTACGGGCAGATCGAGTTTTACTCCCGCAAGAGAACCGAGACCGAAAATCTCACGCACGGTACCCACAAGAATGCACACAACCGAGCCGCCGATACCTACGGCGCACGCATCGTAGAAAGCCGGCTTAACATCATTCTTGACCGCAAACTGTTCGCAGTGAACGGCGGTTACGGAGTTGATTGCCAGAAGAGGAAGATAAATCTTAAGACCCAGACCGAGGTTGATGAGGGTAAAGGTTTCGATATACCAGAGAACGGGGCAGACCAGTGCAAGACCGATGATAAGATAAAGAGCAACTCTCACCCAACGGGGAATCTTCTTGAAAAGCGCACTCGCTATAACGCAGGTCAGGATAAGGTCAAGGCAGAGTGCAGCCGAGAGCACAACCGAGGTTGAAAGAGTGGTTGATGCCGCCACAACGGGGCAAAGACCGACAAGCTGAATGAGAACGGGATTGAAAATAACCGCTCCCTTTATAAGCATATCCTTGAAGGAAACATTATTGTTCATTTGCGTGCCGCCTCCTTTCTTTTGGGAAGAACGGAGGGAAGGGCATTAACCGCGGAATCCAGCACGGGTCTGAGACCGTTTGCAAGAAGAATCGCAAAGCAGACCGGCTCTTCAAATGTTCCCATTTTTCTCATTATCATACACAGAATACCGCAGACCGCTCCGTAAATAACTTTGTTGATGTTATTGCGGGGCAAGGTTGCATAGTCTGTAATAAGGAATACCGAAGCAAAAAGAAGCGAACCAGAAGAAAGCTCAAGAAGTACGCTCGAAAAAACAGAGGCGTTGATTCTCGGGGATATCATCGCAAACACGGCGCAGGCGGCAACAAAGCCTGCGGTTGCAAGAAGAGCTTTTCTTCTTCTCACAAAAAGATATGCACAGCAGGCAATCATAAGAATTGCGCATCCCGTACCCATCGGACCGGCAACGTTGCCTGCAAGAATATCAAATGCGGTTGCGGCGGAATTAAGACTTACGGAATTGCCCCTTGCAAGAATCGATGCAAGAGAATTTGCGCCGAAAATTTTATCTTCGCTGCCAACCGTATAGTTAAAAATCTGCTCCTTGAAGCATACGCTTGCAAACGCAAAGCCTGCCGCAGCGGGAACAAACGGTGCGTGAAGCGCGCCGCCAAACGGAATTTTTGCCGTAAGCACGGCAAAAGATACGGCAACTGCAGGAATATAAAGAGGAACGCCTGCGGGCATCATCAGAGCAATCGCAGTTCCGATAAAAATATTGCTTAAATCCCTGAGCTTGAAGTTCCTGCCGAGAAGCACGCTTGCAACGAAGTCGCATCCGAGCGCAGTTGCAATGCTCACGGCAATAACAGCAAGCACCGATGAACCGTAGTACCAGAATGCAACAATGCACGGGGCAATGAGCATAATCAGATAATCGCCGAAAACTCCCGCACTGCTGATAACATTATTTTGTTTTGAGGCATTGTTAGCCAATGCTGTCACCCCTGAAATTCCATTATTTATTCATTGCATACTTACCGCAGAAATCATATTATTATAGTACCACAAAAAGTGTCAGGAGGCGGCAAATATGAACATCAATTCCCCTGCCGAGGATAAAATTATCGTTGAACTTACCGAACAGGATATGCTCGGACTTGAAATTACATATGAAGAAATGGACTATTCCACAATCGAAACCCGACGGGTTATATGGACTCTGCTTGACGAAGCGGGCAAGGCACTCGGCAGAGAGCTTGACCCGACAAAAAGAATGATAATCGAAGCGATGCCGAAAAACGGCGGCTGCGTACTGAGCTTCACCATTCTTGACGACAGAAAAAGATATCTGCCCCGCAAACAGCTTCTCAAAAAGCAGTCCCGCAACATAATCTGCGATTTTGACTGCATTGATTCGCTGTATAAAGCGGCTCAGGTTCTCAGGCTCAACAACTGCACGGAAAGCAGTCTTTATGAGCTCGGCGGAAAATACCGCCTCGTTGTCAACACATCCGAAAATCCCGCTCTTATCCGCAGCCTGCTCAGCGAATTCGGCACCACCGAAAACGCCTGTCCTCTGCTCTGCGATTTCACAAAAGAGCATTGGCGCGAGCTGATTGCGGAAAACGCCGTTTCGCTTTTATGAATAAGCCCTTTCTGCAAGATTTCTCAAATCCGCAATAGCCTTTGACGCATCCTCTGCTCCGAAAACCGCACTGCCCGCCACAAAAACATTGGCTCCTGCGGCGGCGGCTGTTTCAACTGTTTTTTCGTTGATACCGCCGTCAACCTGAATATCAACATCAAGACCTCTGCGTTTGATTTCTTCTCGCAGGGTCTTTATTTTATCCATTGTTTCGGGCATAAATGACTGACCGCCGAAACCGGGCTCAACCGTCATAACAAGCACCATACCGAGCTTGTCCAGATACGGAAAAACTTCTTCCGCTGCTGTTTTGGGCTTTATGCTGATGCCGGCCTTACAGCCGCAGGTAAGAATCTTATCAACCGTTTCCTCTGCGGGCGAAGAACTTTCGATATGAAAAACAATTAGGTCTGCTCCCGCATTTCTGAAATCGTCAATATATTTCAAAGGCTCATCAATCATCAGATGAACATCGAAAACAAGGTTTGTTTTGTTTCTTATACTTTTGATAACGGGCGCACCGAAAGTGATGTTGGGAACGAATCTGCCGTCCATAACGTCAAGATGCAGATAATCGGCTCCGCTTTTTTCCATTCTTGCAGCTTCAGCACCGAGAGATGAAAAGTCACTCGCAAGCACCGACGGAGAAATTTTGATCATAAGAACACTCCTCCTATTATAATTAATTTATTATAACAGTTTTAATTGATAAGGTCAATATTTTATAATTTTGTTTACATATAGTTAATGAAAAATGAAAAGAGAAGAATGAAAAATTATTGGTCTGCGACGCAATTTATATTGCTCCGCAAAGCTGATTTCGGAGCATTGTAGAGGTCGGCGACTCGACGACCCGGGCAGAGCAAAGCTCTGCAAAAATTTCAATTCTCCGTCACAGAAAAGAAAAACGCAGGGTGGATAAACCGCCCCTGCGCTATTATTCACTCTGTTTACAAACATAACAAAAAAGGCGTACCGAGGTACGCCTTTGAGTTTTATGCTTCTGTTGCGGGTTCGTTTCTGTCGATGCTGTACTTAACAGCGTTTCTGTAGCGGAACTGAACGGGAACGGTGCCCATATCAGCAAGTGAACCCTGGCCTGTTACTTCTGTTTTAACATCGATGTTCTTAACATATTCGATTGAAAGAACTTCGTCTGTTTCAACGTGTGAAGTGATGATAATCTGGCAGTCGTTGTATGTAAGAGTGGGCTGAGCAACAGTCATATACTTTTCAGCCTTATCAAACTCAGCGAGAACATCCTCAACGTTGCCGAGCTCGTATGCCTTCTCGAGAGTTGCGGGAAGAACGGGGCTCTTGAGGGTAACGGTGATTGTTCTGATAAGCTCGTTATCAACGCAGGTTGCGCTTTCGATATCTTCAAGAGTGAGTGAGCTTACATAGCTTTCGCCCTTAACGGGAATGAATGCTGCAAGGTCATCGCCGTATGCTGCAGATGCACCGTCTTCGTGGAGCATATAGCTGTCAAGAGAAGTGATAGCGGCGTTGAGATATTCGTTGTCGCTCATTGCGATATCGTTGCCTTCTGCATCCTTTGACTTCTCGATGCTCTTGCTCTGGCTCATTTCAACGGCTGCCTTTGCGCCCTTTACTTCATTGATATGAAGGTTGAAATAATCAAAGATGGTCTGAGTGTTTGCTGCGAGAGCTTCGGGTGAATAGGTTGTGTCTGTTATAACGTTGCTTTCTTCGTCAACAGATGTTGTGATATCTGTGGGAAGAGGAGTTTTAACATTGATTGTTGTGGTTGTTGTTGATTCTTCCTCAGTTGTTGAAGAACAGCCTGCAAAGCCGAAAAGGAATGAGAAAACAAGAACAACGCTTATTACTGCAAGAATCTTTTTATTCATTATTATGTCTCCTTTCGCAAACACCCATAGGGTACTTTACGGATTATAATGCAATATTATACCATATCAGCGCATAAAAAACACCCATATTTTGTGAAATAAAAATTTTTGTGGAAACTGAAAAAAATATTGCGTTACGCTTTGTTGATATTGCCTAATAAAATTATACATCAAGACCCTTTTCATCGAAAAGGAAAGCGGCTTCAAGGCAAATACCGACACCTGCTTCAAGAGTTTTCATATCGATGTTTTCGTGGGTATCAAGTCTTGTGTGATAATATCTTGCGGGGGCGGGGTCCATAGCCGCAAATGATGCAGCCTTGATTGAGCACTTGCTCTTTGAGAAAGCCGCCGCATCGGTTGCACCGAGAGAAACCGTGCTGAGGGGAATTTCGTAGCCGGCTATTTTGCCTGCTTCCTGCATAAGCCTGCAGGCATCAGCATCGTTCTTTACAATACCGCTCATATCCTTATTGAAGATAGCCATATGGTCGAAATCACGCACGGTATCAACCGCAACAAAAACAGTTTCAACATCGGAGAATTCATCAGCGTGCTTGTTTATGAAATCCTTTGCGCCTCGAAGACCGATTTCCTCGGAGCCTGTGCAGATTGCAACAACCTCGGTGTTTTCGAAGCGGATGTCATTATCCTGCATAAACTTGAGCACGGCAAGCGAAGTGAAGCAGCCGCTGAGGTCATCGTTTGCGCCCTCAACAATGCGCTTCTTATCATACATAAATGTAATAAGAATAAAGAAAACAATGAATCCGAGGGCAATATAGCTGAGAATATCAACAGTAAGAGAATTTACAAATTCGGGGTTGATGAAGGTTTTAACAATAACAAAAACACTTGCAACGGTAACATAAGCAAGACCGAGAATGCTGCCGCCGAGCACGGTTATGAGGAGCTTCGGGCCGCCGTAGTAGCTGAAACGCCATTCCATTGATGAGTCTGCGTGACCGCCGAAGATGATGCGGCGCTTTGTTTCGCCCGATGCCTTGCGCACACCGTAAGTATTGTATGAAGTCTTTTTCGGTGTAAACGGGTCAAGGGTTTCATTATAGAAAACAAACTCGGTAACACCGAAGAAAATGCAGACAGCCGCAAGAACGGCGGGCACAAAGAAAAGCGGTGTTATCGCAAAGAACTGAGCAGCAAAGAAAACGAGAGATGCGATAATCATAAGAATACCCGACATGGGAATCCAGCCGAGGAATGCCTTGGGATGAACGGTATAGGAATCAATCTTAACGTCATCACAGCAGGTTTTGAGCTCTTCGGAAAAAAATTCAATGCTCTGTTTTTCCTGCTCTGTGCCCGAAAATCTGGGACCGATTTCCTTGCACACCTTTTTTATGCCTCTTGCGGCATAGTTGGTATACATTCTTCTTTCAGACTGATAATTTTTTACGCTTTCGCTTGCTTTCATCAGCAAACACTCCTTTCAGATCTGTCTTCTCTATGTAAATGTTTTATAAACAATCGTCAAATCATTTGACAATTAATATTAATCGTATTAAAATATAGCGCAGAAAAATAAAAATGAGGTAGAAAAATGAAAACCATTCTCATCTTTCTTGTGTGCGCAATCGTTGCCGTTGCGGCGGCAGGCATAATCATCAACGGAAAATATTCCGATGAAACTCCCGAAACAACAACCGCCGTTTCCGAAACTCAGGTTCCGACTCTTCCCGAAGCGGAAAGAATCGAGGACTATGAATATGCATACGCAGGCTTTATGCCCTACTATGCAAATATGGAAATCGAGGACTGGAAAATGATTCTCGTTAACAGAGATTACATTCTCCCCGATGATTACGAAGCAGACCTTGCTCCCTGCATAACCTCCGACCCCGACAGCCTTAAGCTCGACAGCCGCGTTGCACCCTTCTACAACGAAATGTATCTTGCGGCGCTTGAAGACGGCATTGAGCTTGTTCCGATTTCGGGTTACCGCTCCGTTGAAAGACAGAGGAACAATTTCGAACGCAAAATAAACACATATCTTGACCAGGGTTATTCAAAAACAGAAGCAACCCAGATGGCGGCAACCATTATTCTTCCTCCCGGCACAAGCGAGCACAACGCAGGCCTTGCAATGGATATCTGCTCACTTGAGCAGAATTTTGAGGAAACGGAAGAATTCAGATGGCTTTGCGAAAATGCCTCGGACTACGGATTCATTCTGCGTTACCCCGAAAACAAGCAGGATATAACAAAAATCATCTATGAGCCGTGGCATTGGAGATATGTCGGCGTTGAAGCCGCCAAGGCAATGGAATCAAGCGGTCAGTGCCTTGAAGAATATCTTGGATTGGCTTAAATCTTTCTTGTGTTATCGGGCTCTCCGCCCTCTTTGATGTTTTCTCTTCTGAGAACAACCATAACCGTTTTGAACAAAATCTTAATATCAAGACCGATGCTCTGTTTGTCAACGTATTCCTTGTCAAACAGGGCTTTTTCTTCTATTGAGAGATTATCTCTGCCGTTGTCCTGCGCAAGACCCGTGATGCCGGGTTTTACGGAATATACATTATATTCCTTGCGGAGTGCACGGATTTCTTTTTCTTCGGGGATAAGCGGTCTGGGACCGACAAAGCTCATATCGCCGAGAAGAACGTTAACAAGCTGAGGCAGCTCGTCAAGACTTGTTTTACGGAGAATTCTGCCGCTTTTTGTTATGAACTTATCGGAATCCGTAAGCTCTGCCGTTGCAGCATTGCGGGTATTCTTACGCATTGTGCGGAATTTATAGATATAAAAAAGCTTATTGTCCTTGCCGACCCTGTACTGCCTGAATATAACGGGAGCGCCCGCATCAATGAGCACGACAAGGCTCACAAGCAGGAATACGGGGAGCAGTATTATGATGAGCAGAAGGCTCACCGTAAAGTCAAAAGCTCGCTTCATTTCACACCTCTTATGTTATTTTGACCAAAAAACATAATCTTCGATAAGTACGGCTCTCACGGGAGCGCCCTCAAGCCCGTCAAAGAGCACGGGAGGGGCAAAGAGAAAATAATTACCCGCCTTGACCCTTGAAAGGTCAAGACCTTCGAGCACGGCAACTCCGCCGCCGAGGAACGCCTTGTGGGGACCCGTCTGATTACCCTTGCAGCCTACGGAAAGCGAATCTGTGCCGATAAGCTTAAGATTTCTCTGCGCAAGCTCCTGCGCGGAGGAATCCATAAAAAATGCTTTTCCGCCGCCCTTTATGAGAAGACGCTCGCAACCCTCGGGAAAATGTCTGTCGACATATTCGCCCGTTATAACCCCCTCAGGCACTTCGATAACCCTGCACGGACCGACGAAGGGGTCAAGCGGCAGGCTGTCGATTGAATCTCCGCCGCTGATGAAGTGAAGCGGTGCGTCGGCATGGGTACCCGTGTGAACACAGGCACGCACAACGGAAAGATTGCATTCCGAGTTTTCGCCGATTTCGCAAATCTGCTCCACCGTCGGCTCAGGGTCACCGGGATATATATCGCAGGAAAAGAATTTTCGGGAAATGTCGATGATTTTCATATCGTCACCCTGA
>JAZNRG010000177.1:0-15692 GCA_045590575.1 Acutalibacteraceae bacterium
TTATGGGAGTGATAATATGATTGAATTATTGATTAACCTTCTTTCAAAAGGATTTATTTTCTTTGCATTACATATTAATCCTTCGGGTGTGTTCCCTCCTGCCCTTTCTTTAAAGGAAGAGAAAAACTATCTTGAAAAATATAAAAATGGAGATATGAATGCAAAGAATATTCTGATTGAACATAACCTGCGCCTTGTTGCTCACATCGTTAAAAAATATACCGCAAATCCCGCAGAACAGGATGACCTTATATCCATAGGCACAATCGGACTTATAAAAGCTGTCAATACATTCAATGATGATAAGGGAATAAAGCTTGCAACCTATGCTTCAAAATGCATTGAGAACGAGATACTTATGTATTTCAGAAGCCAGAAAAAGACATCTCAGGAGATTTCGATAAGCGAACCGATTGATACCGACAGTGAAGGCAATCCGCTTACTCTTATGGATATAATCAGCGTTGAGGATACAATCGCGGATGATATTGATAAAAAAATAATGATAAAGAAAATATATGATTTTATAAATAGTCTTGATGATGAGAGGGAAAAGCTGATAATCATTTTCAGATACGGACTATACGGCACCGTGCCTATGACTCAGCTTGAAATAGCAAAAAAACTTAAAATATCAAGGTCATACGTCAGCCGAATAGAAAAGAAAATTATTGAAAAAATACGTAAAATGCTGACGGAAAAAGATAAAGAAAAAGAACCGCCCCGGAAGGACGGTTCAATGAATTCTGATTTACTGAACGAAAAGAACAACGAGTGTTGCAACAAGTGAAAGAACAAAGAAAATGATTGCAAGAATCTTTGTGATCTTAACAAGCTTCTGCTCGATTGTTTTGCTCTTGCTCTTGCCGAGGAATGTTTCAGCGCCGCCTGCGATAGCACCTGAAAGACCCTGCTGACGGCCTTCCTGAAGAAGAACCATAGCAACGAGAGCAATTGAGGTGATAAGAAGCACAACGCCCAATACAATTTCATACCACTGCATAGGTAATAAACCTCCAAAAAATTATTTTACTAATGGATTTTAACACATCTTATTTATAAATGCAAGATGTTTTTTAATTATTTTGAAAAAAATACCTTGAATTTAATTGAATTCTCAGCATAAATTATAACTGCGAAGATGATTTACGGAGTGCGTTTGCAATTATCTTCGCTTATGCCGTCCGCAGTGGGGATGCCCGACTGCGGGCGGTTCGGATTTTATCGGAAATAATCAGAAAGTCATCTGCTCAGGTTCGTCATCGTTGCTCAGAAGTGCACCTGCAGCAGGAAGATTTTTTGCTCTGTAGCGGTGAGGCTTTGCAAATTCTCCCTCAGCATAATCTCTTGCAGCCATTATTCTGTGACCCTTTTTGAGTGTCATTACGCTTACGCCAATAGTATCTTTTGTTGTTTTAGGAAGGATAACGGCTGTATTAAAGAGAAGATGTCTGCCCGAGCTTGAAACAACAACAAGCTCTTTATCCTCAGCTATATGCATTATTGCGGCAAGAGGAGATTTATCGGAATAAGCCTTTATGAGCTTCTTTCTTTTTGTAACTGTTTCGTATGCCTTCATATCAACCTTTGCAATCTTGCCGTTTTCGAAGAAGAAGAGCATATATCCCGTATAATCCCCCGTTACAGCCATATAAACGGGAACTTCACCCTCATCCATTTCGAGCTTTGCAGGTATATAATCACCGAGCACGCTTGCCTTTGAATCGTCAAAAGCTGCAGCAACAGTTTTATATACCTGACACTTGTTAGTAAAGAAAAGCAATTCTTTAGCATTGGTTGTTTCAAAGGTCTGAATGATTTCGTCAGTTTCTTTGAGCTTGTTTGCACCGCTCATGCGAAGCGAAAGCGGAGTTATCTTCTTGAAATATCCTTCCTTGGTGAAGAAAAGATGAACGGGATAATCGGGAATCTCTTCTTCAAACGGAGTGTCATCTATTTCAGTTGAATAGATAATCTCTGTTTTTCTGGGTTTTGAATGCTTCTTGATAATCTCCTTGAGCTCAGCGATGATAATCTGTTTGATTCGTCTGGGTGTTTCAAGAATATCATTGAGATCCTTGATTGCTTCTTCAAGTTTTTCAATATCCTGCAATCTCTTAAGAATATATTCTTTGTTAAGATGACGCAGCTTGATTTCAGCAACATATTCAGCCTGTATTCTGTCAATCTTAAATCCGATCATCAAATTGGGAACTACCTCTGCCTCTTCCTCGGTGTTTCGGATTATCTTGATTGCTTTGTCAATATCAAGAAGAATCTTTTCAAGTCCTCGGAGCAGATGAAGTCTGTCGGAAGCACGCTTAAGGTCGAACGCCGTTCTTCTTCTTACGCAGTCGCTTCTGAAATCAATCCATTCAAGAAGAAGGTCTGTAACGCCGAGAACCTTGGGTGACCCTTTGATGAGCACATTGAAGTTGCAGGAGAAGGTATCCTGCAGCGGTGTTGAATCATAAAGCTTTTTCATCAGCTTTTCAACATCCGTACCCTTCTTGACATCAATCGTTATTTTAAGACCGCTCTTATCGGTTTCATCTCGGATATCACTGATTTCCTTGATTGAATTCGCTTTGATTTTCTCGATTATCTTATCAATGATTGCTTCAGAAGTAGTTGTCGGAGGAATTTCGGTAACATCGATACAGTTATTGTATTTATCATAAGTGTATCTTGCTCTTACCTTGAAGCCTCCCCTGCCCGTTCTGTAGATTTCTTCAAACTGTTCGCGGTTATAGATAAGGAATCCGCCGCCCGCAAAATCGGGACCCTTGAGGGTTTCGGTTACATCGTGCTTTGGATTTCTGAGAAGCTCGATTGTTGTCTGGCATATTTCTTCAAGGTTGAATGAACAGATTGAGCTTGCCATACCTGCGGCAATACCGGTGTTGGCATTGACGAGGATGCTCGGGAAGGTTACGGGAAGAAGCACGGGCTCCTTCATTGTGTTATCGTAGTTATCAACAAAATCAACGGTATCCTTATCGATATCGCTGAACAGCTCGGTGCAGAGCTTGTCGAGCTTTGCTTCGGTGTATCTTGAAGCCGCCCACATCATATCTCTTGAATATGCCTTACCGAAGTTACCCTTTGAATCAACATAAGGGTGAAGGAGCGCCTCATAGCCTTTTGAAAGACGGACCATTGTTTCGTAAATCGAAGCGTCGCCGTGGGGGTTGAGCTGCATTGTTCGGCCGACGATATTAGCCGATTTTGAACGGTTGCCGCTGAGAAGACCCATTTTATACATAGTATAAAGAATCTTTCTGTGGGAAGGCTTGAATCCGTCTATTTCGGGGATGGCACGGCTCATAATGACACTCATTGCATAAGGCATAAAGTTCATTTCGAGAGTATCTGTAATCTGCTGATTAAGAATATCGCCCGCACCTAAAATATGAGTTTTATCATCAAGAGTTTCAACGGGTCTTTCGTGACCCTTGCTAGATTTTTTAGCCATAGTTTTACTCCATCAATATTTTTTTAAGAAACATCTGCCATATCAATATAAAGATGACCGTTTTCGGCGATATGCTCTTTTCTGCCGTTAAGATTATCACCGAGAAGCAAATCGAATTTATCGGCTGTTTCCTGCGCAAATGAAGGCTCGATTTTGATAAGTCTTCTTGTTGCAGGATTCATAGTGGTGAGCCACATCATATCGGGGTCGTTTTCGCCAAGACCCTTTGAACGCTGAATGGTATATTTTTTGTTGCCGATTTCTTCGAGAGCATCGCTCTTTTCTTTTTCGGTATATGCGAACCAGGTTTCGTCACCGCTGGTTATTTCGTAGAGCGGAGATTCAGCGATAAATACCTTGCCTTCTTCTATAAGAGTGGGCATAAGGCGGTAAATCATTGTTAAAATAAGAGTTCTGATATGGAAGCCGTCAACGTCGGCATCGGTACAGATGATGATTTTATTCCAACGAAGAAGGTCGAGATTAAATGAAATCATATCCTTGCCTTTTTTCTGCTTCGAACCGACCTCAACGCCGCAGCCGATAACCTTGATAAGGTCTGTTATGATATCGCTCTTGAATATTCGGTCATATTCTGATTTAAGGCAATTAAGAATTTTGCCTCTAACGGGCATAATTGCCTGATATTCTGAGTCCCTGGACTGTTTACAGGCGCCCATAGCCGAATCACCCTCAACGATGAAAAGCTCTCGCTTATCAATATCCTTGCTTCTGCAGTCAACAAACTTCTGAATTCTGTTTGTAAGATTACCGACATTCTGAATGAGAGATTCTTTCATGCCCTGCCTTGTTTTTTCAGCCTTGACACGGCTGCGCATATTAATAAGAATCTGGTCGGTAATTTTATTTGCTTCAATGGGATTTTCAATGAAATAGATTTCAAGCTGATGCTTGATGAAATCCGTCATCGCATCCTGAATGAATTTATTGGTGATAGCTTTCTTTGTCTGGTTGGCGTAGGAAGTCTGGGTTGAGAACGAAGAAATAACAAGCACAAGGCAGTCTTCGATATCCTGGAAGGTTATTTTGCTGTCGCTCTTCTGATATTTATTATTCTGCTTGATGAAAGCATCAATCTGCGAAACAAAGCCGAGCCTTGTTGCCTTATCGGGCGAACCGCCGTTTTCGAGAAAACTTGAGTTATGATAAAATTCTTTGAGCTGAACTTTATTTGAGAAAGTGAGCGAGAAGTTCATTTTGAGTTTATAATCGGGAAGGTCTTCTCTGTCCCTGCCAACCGCATCACCCTGCCAGGTCTGCACGGAGGTGAGTGCATCCTCGCCTACGCATTCCTTAACGTAGTCCTCAATGCCGTTTTCATAAATATATTCGTAGGTTTCAAAGCTTTTACCAACCTGATTTTTCAGAATGAAACGCACACCTGCATTAACAACCGCCTGCTTTTTGAGGGTATCCTGGAAATACTCAAGCGGAATATCGATATCGGTAAAAACCTCAAGGTCGGGAAGCCATTTGATTCTTGTGCCCGTATCCTTTTTTTGATACTCTTCCTTGACCATATCGCCCACGATAAAACCTTTTTTGAAGTTAAGTGTGTATCTGTAGCCGCCCGTGTGCACCTCGGCTTCCATATAGTCAGAAGCAAACTGAGTTGAGCAAAGACCGAGACCGTTAAGACCGAGTGAGTACTCATATGAACCGTTGTTGTTGGTATCGTACTTACTGCCTGCATACATTTCGCAGAAAGCAAGCTCCCAGTTATAACGTTCTTCTTTTTTGTTATAGTCAACGGGCAGACCTCTGCCGAAGTCCTGCACTTCGATTGAATGGTCAGCATATCTTGTGACGATAATCTTATTTCCGTAGCCTTCTCTTGCTTCGTCAATGGAGTTGGAGATTATTTCAAATGCGGCATGCTGACAGCCGTCAAGGCCGTCTGATCCGAAGATAACGGCGGGTCTTTTACGAACTTTATCGGGACCCTTGAGCAGGGTCATACTTTCGTTATTATATTCGGGTTTTTTAGCCATTCGGTCAGTCCTCCCAAAAGTCGCATTTTTTACCAATAGCATTATACCACATCTTGAATCAATGTCAAGCATCAGCACTATCGGTTGTTATTATTTGTAAACAATAACATAAAATGTGTGTCAAAAAAATGACAAAAAGAAAGCATTCGACAGTATTTTGCCGAATGCTGAAGCATTTATTAAAATATAACATTCTTTTTCTTGCCGTTTTTGTTGACGGGATGCTCCTTGATTCTGATTATGTAATCAAGATTAACGGTTTCTTCGCCGTCTTTTGTTTTAACGGTAAGCCAATTATTGTTAATACTGATTACATTACCTGTCACAACGGTTGAACTTAAAGACAAATAAATAAGGCAGTCTTTGCCGATATAACGCTGAATAACTTCATTCATAAATCCACGACCTTTTTTCTTTTGAATTATATTCTTGAAAACAACCTTTTTTTCATTTTGATATGTGATAAAAATGATGATAAAAAGAATAATAATCGGCAGATAAGCGGCGGATGTCATAATATAACACCGTTCTTTCTCTCCATTCTGAGATATGCACCCTCAGGTACATCTAAGGGACACTCAAAAGAGACCTTCATCATCGGATGAGGAGCGTTATCGATCAACTCCCCGGCTTCGTTTCGGAGATTGGTTACTTTAACTTTGAAAGGTTCTCTGCCCTTAATCATTATTTCAAGCTCGTCGCCTTCAAAGAAACGGTTGCGCTGGGATGCATAAAGCACTCCGTTTTCGCTTTTTTCGGCAATTGCGGCAACATCCCATTCGCGGACATATCCGCCGTTATAGAAAATCTGCGCATCATCCATAGGGGTTGAAAAATAGAATCCCGTGCAATACTGACGGTTGCTCGCCTTTCTCACTTCATCGAGTATCCATTGCTCGGGTTTATATGTATCACAATATCCCGATTCAACATAGCCGTCTACGGCGCATCTGTATGCGTTTACAGATACAGCGGTGTAATAAGCGGATTTTGCTCTGCCTTCGATTTTGAAGCTGTTGATGCCTGCTTTTGCAAGCACGGGAATATGCTCAATAAGACACATATCACGGGAATTCATAATATAAGTGCCTTTATCATCCTGCTCAATTGGGAAATATTCACCGGGACGCTTTTCTTCAACAAGATTATAATGCCAGCGGCAGGGCTGAGCGCAATCGCCTCGGTTGGAATCTCTGCCCGTCATATAGTTTGAAAGAAGACATCTGCCCGAGAATGAAACGCACATTGCTCCGTGGACAAAACACTCGATTTCAAGGTCAGAGGGGGTTTTTGCTCTGATACCCGCAATTTCTTCGAGAGACAGTTCTCTTGCCGTAACAATTCTCTTTGCGCCCATTTGATAGAATGCATTAGCAGCGGAATAGTTAGTTATACCCGCCTGGGTTGAAATATGAATTTCAACCTGAGGTGCATATTTTTTCGCAAGACCCATAACACCGATATCGGTGATTATGAATGCATCAACTCCGCTTGCAGCCGCATATTCAAAGAATGCGGGTAAAAGTTCTATTTCGTTGTTTCTTGGCACTGTGTTGCAGGTAAGATATACCTTGACACCCTTTGAATGAGCATAATCGCAAGCGATTTTAAGGTTATCTCCGCCGAATGATGCGGCAGCGGTACGCATTCCGAAACAGTCAGAACCAAGATAAACCGCATCTGCACCGTATTCAACTGCAGCGTGCAGTCGCTCAAAATCACCGGCAGGTGCAAGGATTTCGGGTTTGTTATTAATAATCATCTTTTCTCCTTAGCGGCTGTTGACTCTCAGAACCTCGTTACCGTTTCTGTCGTGTTCAGCCTGAGTTCTTGCCATATAGATTTCGCCGTATTTATCATGGCGGAAATAGTAATAATCGGTATCCTCGGGGAAGAGTGCAGCCTTGATGGCATCGTTACCGGGGTTGCAGATAGGTCCGGGAGGAAGTCCCTGAGAAATATAAGTGTCGTAATTCTGCTGGAAAACCATAGCCTGCGAGGGAGTTATATTCGGAGAAACATAATTTCTGATATAGCCCGATGTTGAGTCACATCCGAGAAGAGGCCATGAAACGGGATGGTTGAGTCGGTTATGGAGAACGGATGAAACAAGACCCATCTGATCAACATCGGCTGCTTCACGCTGAATGATTGAAGCGATGATAATAACTTCATCACGGGTAAGACCGAGTTCAACCCGTCTTTTTTCGTATTCATCAGTCCATTTGTTCTTTGAACCGTCAAGGAATTTTCTTATAACGCTGTTTGCATTGCTTTCTTCAAAGAATTCGTAGGTATCGGGATAAAGATAGCCTTCGAGTTTGAAGGTACGATCGGGGTCATCGGGAAGAATGCTGATGAAATCATAATCGAATGCTGCGTTTGAAATAGAAGCAATGAGCTCACTTTTTTTGCAGACATTATATTCATCGAGCTTATCGATTATCTGATAAATCGACCAGCCTTCCGGGAAAACGAGTTTAACAGTATCGGCGGTTTTTGCTTCTTCTCTGAATTCGGTCAGATAGCCTTCAAGACCCATATTTTTTTCAACATAATAAATATCTCCGAAATAAACAGGTTCGGCAGGCTTTTTGGTTTTGTTGATGTTTTTTATAAATGTGAAACCTTTATAAAACATTTTACAGAATGTTTTCTGCTTGATAAGATCGTTATCGGCGAGAATATCAATGATTTCATCGGTTGTTGAGCCATTGGGAATATTGACCGTTACCTTCTCATCGCTTCTGCCGAATGCAAGAATATCATTGATGCAGGATATTGCAAAAGCGGAAATAGCGGTTGAAAAAATAATAACAACCGCACAAAAAATTGCAACAGCCGAATGACCTGCTTTTGAAGTCTTGTTTGATTTGTTGGCAGAAGTGTGCTTCTGCTGGGGAATCTGAACAGGTTTAACGGGTTTACGGCTTGAAAAGTAGACCTCGCCGTTATATTTGGGAGTCTGATCTTCAACAACAGGGCTGAAAGTCATATCGTCCTCAATATGCACTTCAAACTTCTTTTTGGGCGGAGATACGGGAGGCGGCGCAATATTATCGAGATCTTCAGGGTTCAAAAAGCCGTCGTCTTCTATATTTACTTTAAAGAGGTTGTCTTTTTTGTTATCGTTCATATGTATCCTCCTTTTAAAATATGAATCCGTTTTCGGTTAAAACCGAATTGATTTTAATATCGTGCTCCTCTGCGGGAAGTCTTTCCGAGATGCATTTCTCATAGCATAAACCGAGAGTATCGATTGTTTTATCGCAAAGGAATCTGTCATAATAACCGCCGCCGTATCCGAGCCTGTGACCTGATTTATCAAATGAAAGAGCGGGCACGATGCAAAGAGCACGGGTGAAATCGGTTATTTTTTTTGATATATTTATATCGGCAGTCGGAATGCCGTAGGCACCGTCAACAAGATATTCTGCAGAGGTTATTTCATAGAAATGCATTACTCCGTTTTTACAATGAGGAACGGCAACCCTTTTTCCCATTGATAAAAAACTATCAATTATAATTGATGTATCAACTTCGCTTCCAATCGATACATAACACAAATAAATGTCAAAATCATGAAAAAATGGTGAATTAATAAAGTGCTCGGCTATTTTATGGTCAGCTTCTGATTTATTGACAATCGAATTTCTTATTATCTTATATTGGATTCTTAAATCTTTTTTATTCATGAAATCTGAAGTGTTTCACGGAGCTCGTCCGAAAATTGTTTACCTTTAACGGCTTTAACGATTTCAAGACCGAAGTTTACTGCGCTGCCCATACCCTTTGCGGTGATAATGTTACCGCTTCTGCAGACAAATGATTCCGAAATAACGGCACCTTTAAGCTCATCTTCAAAACCGGGGAAGCAGATTGCTTCTTTACCGTCAAGAAGACCTTTTCTGCCGAGAATCATCGGAGCGGCACAGATTGCACAGATAAACAAACCGTTTTCGGCACAATAATCAATAAAGTTGTTGACGGTTGAATCTTCCATAAGGTTGGTTGTGCCGGGCATACCGCCCGGAAGAATAATACCGCAGAGATTATCGAATGAGATATCATCGGTAACAGTATCGCATTTAACGGTTATGCCGTGAGAACCAGTTATTTCTTTACCGTTAACGCCCACGCTTTTTATTTCGATACCGCCTCTGCGTATAACATCAAGCGTTGCAATGGCTTCAACTTCTTCAAAACCGTCTGCAAAAAACATATAAAACATATAAACTATCTCCAATCATTCGAGAGTGAGTCCGAGAAAACCGTTATTAATACTATTAACATCAATGTCGCCGCAGGAAATTGCCATTCCGTCGGGTTCAACTACATATTCACCGATATCGGTCGGGAATACACAAGGCAGGTTAAATACAATCTTGTAAAGCGAATTGCTTGACATCAACATTGTTGAATAATAAAGGATTTTGTTGCTTGTAAAGGTGTAATCCTTAACATACACATAATCGTCAAAAGTAGTGTAAAGTAAATTGCCATTATAATCTGAGATGTCATCGCCGCCGAAATGTTTATTATGGTCAACGGCAAATCTGACAGCTTCATCATCCCATTTGAAATAGTCATACGGTTTTGCTTGGCTGCTTGTCCCGCTTCTTTTATTTTCGGGTGTTACCGTGAGCTTTTTGCTGTAAAAAACGGTTTTATATCCGTGCTTTTCATAATAATCAAAAAGGCTCTTTTCACCCGGGCGAAGGCAGATAAACTCTATTCCCCTGCCCTTTGCAAGATTTTTTGAATATTCAAGCATCTTGCCCATTATTCCCTTGCCTCTGCTTTCTTTTGAGGTGCAGGCGGCATAGAGATAATATGACGGATAACCCTTACCGTTGATGCTCATATTGCCTTCAAGAAGGAATAATACGGATTCAACGTTGCCGTTATCCTCATAAACAACAGTGTTTTCAGGTATATACTTTCTGTCGAGAAAGAAACGGATATCTTCTTCGGAATCGCCGAATGCTTCGTGCCAGACGGCAATTATTCCGTCAATATCTTTTTCGGTTGATAATCTTATCATAAGCCTATTGCCTTGCTTACCGCTTCAAAAACGGCATCAGAAATCACCTCAATGGGAAGAGGTTCGCCGTTTTTGCTGCATTGAATACGCTTCCAGCCGAGCTTTTCGCAGGCGTAACCAGCTGCTTCTCTGCAGTTGTTGAGATATTCAACATCCTTTTCGTGAATATCTTTTTTTGATTCATCGCCGTTATATCTGCCCGTCATAAGCTTCTGCGAAACTTCAATCGGCATATCAAGATAAATAACCGCATCGGGCTTGGGAATACCCATTTTGTTATATTCAAAATCTTCAAGCCACTCAAGATATGAATCCCACTCGGCTTTCGGCGTTTTGGTGAGCTGATGGTATGCGTTGGAGGTTGTGTATCTGTCTGCAAGGAAGATTTCACCGTTGTTATATGCTTCTTTCCAATAGCAGGTAAAGCTTGCGAATCTGTCTACGGCAAAGAATGCCGATGCGGCATAGGCGTTGACATCGCCGGGTTTCTTGCCGAATCTGCCCGATAGATATTCCTTGACAAGCTCGCAGGCGGGGTCATCATAATTTGGAAGCTTTATAAAATTGATTTTAAGACCGCTCTTTGCAAGTCTTTCTTTGAGCAGTTCTTCCTGAGTTGATTTGCCGCTGCCGTCAAGACCTTCAATAACAATAAGTTTTCCTTCCATACTTCCTCCATTTTACCATATAATTACTTTTATTATATCAATGTTTTATTCATTTTTCAAGAGCTTATTAACATTTATTCCCAAGGAGCATTGCCTATCTCAAGCAATGCTCCCGTTTCTCAGATTATCATTGGTTGATACTGTTTTCCGTTTAAGGCTTCGACTGCCGCATCATAAGTTTTTGTGAAATCCGCAACAACCGAACGCGGTTTCTTTTCCGAATCATCCTGCCTTAAGGGCACAAAATAAACGTGTTTGTTATTCATCAGTCTTCCGATATTTGAAGCTGCAATTGAAAGTGCATCATTGGTTGAAACGGCAATAAGAAGGGGTTTTTCATTTCTCAGATGAGCTTTTGCGGCAAGGGTAACGGGCGTGTCCGTTATGCCGTTTGCAAGTTTTGCGACTGTGTTGCCCGTGCAGGGTTCAATTATAAGAATATCAAGCATTTTTTTCGGTCCTATGGGTTCGGCATCCCTGATAGTTGCAATGATTTTTCTGTTACAGATTTCCTCTATTGTTTCAATATGTTCCGAAGCCATACCGAATCTTGTGTCGGTTGAATAAGCATTATAAGACATTATCGGAACTATATTCCATCCTTTTTTAACAAGATTTCTGATTTGCTCTGTTGCTTTATCAAAGGTACAAAACGAACCGCAAAGAGCAAAACCGGCAGTTATATTATTCACGGTTTTCCTCCTTTAATGTGTTTATTATAGCATTTGCAATGATTTCTCCCGCGGTTTTCGGAGCGATTTTGCCCGGTAAAGACGGGCATTGCATTGCGTTGATGCCAAGCTCGGAAGCGACTGCAAAATCCGTGCCGTAGGGTGCGGAGGCAACATCTATAATCAAACAGTTTTTGTTTAAATTCTCAAGTATACTGCGGTTAATTATAACAGACGGAATTGTGTTGACGATAATATCGATTTCATTCGCCTGATTGTGAAAATCGGTTATATAACATCCTCTCATTCCCCTCACCCGAGCCGAAACAATATCTGCTTTTTTTCTTGCGCATACCGTTACTTTTGCTCCGAGGGCTTTCAGCGTTTCCGCAGTCAGCTTGCCTGTTCTTCCGTAGCCGAATACCGCAATCCTGCAGCCGCAGACTGTGTATTCAATGTTATCGATAATAATTTTAAGAATTCCCTGGACGGTCGGAATTGTGTTTCTGAGAGTTACTTCCTCGTCCCTGAAATAATCGTTGATTTTATCGGTTTTTTTCAGAAGTTTCTGATTAGTTGATTTATCAATCATACCGCCGAAAACAATATGATTTTCATTTATATATCTTACTGCGTTTTCAACGGTAATTCCGTGGGGAGTTATTGCAAAAATATTTTTGCCGTCTTTGCTGACGGGCAGCGGAAATATGATAACATCGGATGATTTTACAGCTTCGCCGAGATTATGAACACATTCACGGTTCTTTTCGGGCAATGCATAAATCATTACTTCGCATCCGTTTGATTCGAGATAATCTGCCATATAGAGCTGACGGCTGTCTCCTCCGATGATTAAGATTTTGTTTTTCAAGTTTTCACCTCCGTATATTTCAGTTTATGACGGAACGTGATTCATTGACATAGAAAAAAATCAACTATTTTGAATTTTCCTCTTTATTTTTACCTATATATGATATATAATTATTGTGACTATAACTAAGGGAGTTTTAACTATGTTTGAAATAGATGAACAGTTAAAATCTGTCAGAAGAATTCACTTTATCGGTATCGGCGGCTCGGGTATGTGCCCCCTTGCGGAAATACTCCACAAAGAAGGCTATCTGCTCAGCGGCTCCGATAATAACGAAACAGACACACTTGCGAGAATCCGTTCACTCGGAATCCCTGTTGCAATGGGTCAGAGAGCCGAGAACATTGATGGTGCGGAGATGATTATCTACACTGCCGCTCTCCTGCCCGATAATCCCGAGCTTGTTACTGCAAAGGCTTCGGGAATTCCAACTTATGAACGCAGTAAACTCCTCGGAGCCGTAACAAGAATTTATCCCAACAGTATTTGCATCAGCGGTACTCACGGCAAAACAACAGCCTGCTCAATGCTCACCCAGGTGCTTATTGAAGCTGATTTTGACCCAACTGCGGTTATCGGCGGCAAACTTCCGCTGACCGGCTCCAACGGTCTTGTTGGTCTCAGTGAGCATATGGTTTGTGAAGCCTGCGAATTTGTTGATACCTTCCTTGATTTATCGCCCGATATTGCAGTTATTCTCAATGTTGATGAAGACCATCTTGATTATTTCAAAACATTTGATAATTTAAAGAAATCATTCACAAAATTCGCTTCTATGGCAACAAAGATGATAATCTATAACGGTGATGACCTCAATACCGTTGACGCCGTTGTTCCTGCTGTTGAGATTTGCGGTAAACCCGTTATAACCTTCGGTCTTGACGACGGCAATATCTACAGAGCGGTCAATGTTGAGCTCAAGAATGAATTTGCTTCGTTTGACCTTATCAGATACGGCGAGAATCTGGGCAGAGTTACTCTCGGAATCCCCGGTAAACACCATGTTTATAATGCTCTTGCAGTTATTTCATCGGCTATGGAATCGGGCGTCAGCTTTGAACAGTGCGTCAAGGGTATTGTTGATTTCCACGGCGCAGGCAGACGCTTTGAGATTCTTGCGGAAATTGACGGAATCACGATTGCAGACGACTATGCCCATCATCCCAAGGAGCTTGAGATGACGCTCACAACCGCAATGAAAATGGGATATAACAAGGTCTGGGCAGTATTTCAGCCGTTTACCTATTCAAGAACATCGATCCTTTTTGATGAATTTGTGAGAGTTCTTCAGATTCCCGATCATTGCATAATGACCGAGATTATGGGTTCAAGAGAAATCAACACCTATAATATTTATACTTCACAGCTTGCCGAGAAGATTCCCGGCAGCGTATGGTTCAACACTTTTGAGGAAGTTGCGGATTATGCTCTGCAGAACGCAAAGGAAGGCGACCTTATCATCACGCTCGGATGCGGCGATATTTATAAAGCTGCTAAAATAATGATTAATAAAATGAAGGAGATGAAATAACCGTGAAATACAGCATCAACAAAACCAATTTCAACGATTTCTCCGTCTATGAGATTAACAAGCTCGAAGGCAGAGGCTATGCTATCCCCTATTCTTCAAAAGAAACAATCAAAAAGACTCCCTTTAAAAAAGAAAGAACTTCTTCGGATATCGTGAGAGTTCTTTCGGGTGAATGGGAATTCAGATATTTTTCAACCAATAAAGATCTTCCCGATGTTATCGATACTGCTGATTTTAAATTCGATAAAATCAAGGTTCCGTCTACCTGGCAGAGAATCGGTTACGACTCCCCTGCATATATCAATTGTCCTTATGCATTCGATAATCCCCCTCCCTATGTTCCCGAAGAGCAGCCCGTCGGTGTTTACAGAAAAACATTTGATATTGCAGATACCGATAAGAAATACATCATTTCTTTCCTCGGTGTTACCCCCTGCATCGACCTTTATATCAACGGTAAATTCGTTGGCTACAGCGAGGGTGCACACAACACCGCAGAATTTGACCTCACTGATTATCTCGTAAAGGACGAAAACGAGCTTCTTGCGGTCATTCATAAATGGTCAAACGCAACATTCCTTGAATGTCAGGATATGTTCAGAGAAAACGGTATTTTCAGAGATGTTCTTCTTTATGAAATGCCCGCTACATATCTCAATGATGTTTATTTCAGAACAAAAGAAACCTCAAAAGGCTGGAATCTTGATGTTAACCTTGCTCTCGAAGGCGAAACAGACGGCTACTGCGTTGAGGTTGAGATTTATAATGCAAAGAACAAGCTTGTTGCAAAGAAATGCCTTGAAGCATCAAATGAATATGTAATCAGCTTCAAGAATCTTGATGTTATCAGCTGGAATGCCGAAATTCCCACTCTCTATACTGCATATGTAACTCTTTATCACGGTGACGATGAGGTTATGACCGAGAGAAACTATATCGGTTTCAAGACAGTTAAGATTAAGAAAGATAAATTTACCGTAAACGGAAAGCTCATCAAGTGCAAGGGTGTTAACCACCATGACACACATTATAAGAACGGCTATGTTATGAGCTATGACGATATCGAAAAAGATATCAGAATGATGAAAGAGCTGAATGTCAACACCGTCAGAACCTCTCATTATCCTCCCGACCCTATGTTCATCGTTCTCTGCGATATCTATGGTCTTTATGTAGTTGACGAAGCCGATATCGAAACCCACGGCTGTGCTTGTGACCCCCACGATAACTTTGATCTTATCAGCCACGACCTTGCCTGGGCTCCGAGATATCTTGACAGAGTAAAGAGAATGTATCTCCGCGACAGAAGCCGTGCGGGTATTATTATGTGGTCACTCGGTAACGAAGCGGGCGGCTACAACTGCCAGGACGTCTGCTATGAGTATCTCCACGATGTATGCCCCGAAATCCCCGTTCATTA
>JAZNRG010000178.1:0-3808 GCA_045590575.1 Acutalibacteraceae bacterium
AAAAGCTTTAAGTATTCGGCATAGTCAAACTCACGGATGTCAATTCCGTTGAGAGTGATTTTTCCTTCGGTGGGGTCATAAAGACGGCAAAGGAGCTTTATCATCGTTGACTTACCGCTGCCGTTCATACCGACAACCGCAAGACGTTCTCCCGACTTAATCTTCATGCTGAAATTCTTTAAAATCATCGGCTCGGTTTCGGGATAGGCAAACGAAACATTGTGAAACTCAAAAACAGAGTTTGCAGGGTCGATGCCGTCAACCGTTCTTGTGCCGTTTTCCATATCGGAAACAAGATTGAGATATTCAATCTCCTGCTTTAACTGAGCATTGTTTGCGCGCAGATAGCCTGCGTTGCCTGCAATATCCGTGCAGGCAGAAATCAGCTTTGTTATAGCGCCGTAATATTCAACAACCTTGCCTGCACCGAATGCGCCTGCAAGCGCTTTGAGACCGACGAAAATATAAACAAGACCGCCGAGCAGATTTGTTGAAATCGTGCTTACCTGACCGATGGTTGCCCAGACTCTGAAAGTATCCTTTCTCATCTTTGCGGTAGGGTTATAAATCTTTTCGGTGATTTCTTCGTTGATAAGTCCTTTTTCGTTGAAAATTCTGACATCCTTGCCGCTCTCGTTTTCGTTGAGATATTTTTGATTGTAGTATTCAAGAATCGGATTGAATTTCACAACTCTGTTGAAAATATTGAACTGCTTTTTCTCGCTCAGACTGTGATACTTAACGGAAAGTGCAATCATAACGGCAGAAAAAATAACAAGCGACATACCGAGCAGGGGTGAATCAACAAACGCCATAAATCCCGTAAGCGGTGCAGGCGATTTGCTGAAAACCATACCCGAAATCATAACAATTGCAACGATAATCGAGAAAACGCAGGAAATCATTTCGGCTACACATTCGGCAACCCAGGTAAGACCGTTGCCGTTGTTTGCATTTTCTTCGATTTTGCCACGGAGTTCCTGAACGGATGAGCTTTCCGCCTTTGCATAGTCGTGTTCAAGAGCCTTTCGGGAGAGAAGTGCGGAATGCTTTTCCCAACAGCTGTTGAGCATAATTAGAGCTTTTCGGTTGATTGTTCGGATGATAACGTCAATAACGAGTGTTGTGATTGTTGCGATGAGAACGTATTTCAATATCTGCTCAAAGCCTTGCTTTTCGGTGAGTGCAGTGATGACAAGACCCGTGCAGTAAATTGTGATATAAGGCGTAACGGCACGTAGGATTTTAACGATGAGATTGAGTGAAAAATAGTTTTTGCCGAGATAGATTTTAACAAGCTTCAAGCCTTGTCTGATTATCTCAAAATCTTCTTTGAAACTCTTCATATAATCGCCTCCTCTCTGTAATATCGGCTCTGTGTTTCAAACATTTCGGCGTATTTTCCACCGAGTTCAAGCAACTCTTCGTGAGTTCCAATTTCGGCAATTTTCGCATCGTCAAGAAGAATGATTCTATCGCAGAAACGGGTTGACGAAAGTCGGTGAGATATGTAAATTGCGGTTTTGTCTTTTGTAAGCTCGCTGTATTTGAGATACATATCGTTCTCGGCAATGGGGTCGAGTGCGGCAGTCGGCTCGTCAAGAATGATTATCGGAGCATCTTTATAAAGTGCCCTTGCAAGCAGAAGCCTCTGAAGTTCGCCGCCCGAAAACGCAACCGCACCCTCGTGAACTTCACGAACAAGCAGGGTGTTTTCTTTCTGCGGCAGACTTTCAACCTTATCGAGTATTCCTGCAAGTTTCATACATTCACGGAGTCTTTTGCGGTCAATTTTATTTTCTTCGCAGAGTGCGATATTCTTTGCGACAGTTGCAGGCAACAACGCACAATCCTGAAAGAGCGTTGAAAATAAATGATAGTATTCGTCACGGTTGAAAAGTCTGCTGTCAATGCCGTTTATGAGAATCTGTCCCTCGTTCGGAATAAACAGTCCGCAGATGAGTTTTACAAGCGTTGATTTACCTGCACCGTTAACCCCGACAATCGCAATTCTCTCGCCTTTATTTATTTTCAGCGAAAGATTATCAACCGAAGGCTTTTCGGCTTCGTCATAAGAGAAGGTAAGGTTTTTAAGCTCGATTTCGCAGGGTAAATCCTTGCCTGACGGCAGCTTTTCGCCCTCTTTGGTGTTCATTTTATCCTCAATATCAAGGAATTCTCTGAAATCGCTGACGTTGTGTGCACCGGAAATAATTTCCGAAATTGAGTCAACAAGCCTTGCAAGCCACTGACCGAATCCCGTTATCGCACCGAAATAGAGAGAAAAATCGCCGAGTGTCATCTCGGAATTGAGCTTGAGATAAATAAGATAGATATATGCACCAAGGCTTACGCCGAATTTGAAAACATCTTCAAGCATGCAGTTGAAGTAGTGACCGTTGTTCCTTTTGATATTCCACCAAGTTGCATCGTCAAGGTGCTTATCGATTTTTCTCATAAGGAAGTCGGACATATTGTAAATGCGGACGTCCTTAGCGTTTGAAAAATCCTTTGAACGGTAGGTGACGTAGTGCAGACGAAGAAAGATTTCGGCAACCTTGTCCTTCATTTTTTCTTTCCATTTGTTGAAAATCAGCCAGCCTGCCATGCTGATGCCGTAGCAGAGAATGAGAATGGGGATAAACCACGGATTGCATTCAACGATAATCGCCGTGAATGCCGAAAAGCCGAAAGCTGATGAAGCAACAGTTGCGTTAAGCTCAATAAATCTTGCAACGCTTCCGTCCCAGCCGTGAATTGCATTCCACGCTTTTTCACGAAGAACACGGGTTTCGTTGTAGGTATAGTTGTTATAGTCCATGCTCATAACTTTGTTGCAGACAAGTTTGTGGAGCATAATATCCCTTGCAAGCATTCGTCCCTGGTGGCTTTTGTTATACATAACGTTATTCAGGTATCCGAACGCAATTAGCAGAACAGAAAGAATACCGACTTTGAGCAGAAGCTCCGAAGCAGGTGTTTTGTTTTCAACGCAGTCTAGAACGATTTTCGGTAGATATGCCGCCACAACCGAGCTTACTGCGCCCAGCGGGGTCAGACCGATTTGCATAATCACATAGGATTTATCAAAACCCCAATGCTCTTTCAGCATAAATTTTAAGTTGCTGAAATAATTATATTTTTTCTTCACACGCTTTCCCTCCTGATAAGTGAAATGATTATTGAAACAACAACTGCTGAAACTGCAAGATAAATAATTGCGCCCGTTGATTCCCGAAGCGTCACGACGGCACAGCTGAGCATAATCAAGCCTATGGCAATGAAATATCCGCCGAGAATTTTATATCTTTCGGGATTTTTACACATTATGTTAACGAAGGCTTTGAGCATATTGCGGCAAATTGAAATTCCGAGTGCTGAATGAACAACCGCAGAAATCAAAGCAACGATTGAATAGTATTTCATTTAATATCACATCCTTTGAATTACTTTTTCAGCTTTTGCGGAGCAATATATAATGCGTCGCAGACCCTTAACTCGCCGTCAGGCGAATATCACTTTTGCCAAAGGCAAAAATATCACATTGCGTATGCAATATTTAACACGCAAAGCGTATATCACTTTTGCGAAGCAAAAATAAAGGCGGAAGCCTCGCCTCCGCCGCTTCAGTATTAATGATAAATTAAAAATCAAACGATTGAAATACGCTCTGCAATAGTGTGGATTTAATGTTCAAAAGTGTTGCAGATGTTGATGCTTGTTGAAAAGATATTTCCCTCGCAGGAAACGAAAACATCGCCGTCATATTTCTGTGCAATCGTTTTTATGCTCTTGAGTCCGTAGCCGT
>JAZNRG010000179.1:0-4439 GCA_045590575.1 Acutalibacteraceae bacterium
ATCGACGAATATGAGTGGAAATCAAGCGTAACTGCAATTTCATTCGGTTTGTTCTTTAAAGAAGCAAAAGCGTTCAGCATTATTGCAGATGATACCGAAAGCGGCATCGCATACGTTGAATACTTTGTTGCAGCCGAAGAAATCACAGATTTCGCAAACATTGAATGGGCTGAATATACGGGTGCGGTCAGTATCAGTCCCAACAGCAAAAACATTATCTATGCAAAAGTAACCGATAACTCCGGCAGATATGTAATCGTAAATTCCGACGGTATCGTGCTTTATACCGACAGCACACTCGACACATCCTTCAAGGATGAGATTGTTTACGTTCTCACCAAAAATGCAAGCCAGTCATTCAATCTCAACCTCAACGGCAACACCGTTGCTTACGTTAAGATTGGCGAAACCGTTCTCGGCACGGAAGATTACGAAGTTCTCGGAAATATGATTATAGTTTCATCCGATGTTCTTGAAACTCTTGAAGCAGGCAAATACGTTATTACGGTTGGTTTTAACCCTATGGGTGAAGCCTTTGCCGAAGGCGATGCGCCTGCAGAGGTGACAATTCCTCTTACTGTTAAAAAAGCTGATGTAACGATTGAAATTTCCGATTTCGGCAAGGTTTATGACGGCAAGCCCGTAACCGCAGACTACAAAATCAGCAAATCAAGCGATTCCTCACCTGCGGCAAGCAACATTGACTACAACGAAACCGTTGAGTATAAGGTTAAGGGTGCAAATGACAGCACTTATACAACCGAAGCTCCCGTAAACGCAGGTGAATATACGGTCAGAATCACAGTTGCCGAAACAGATAAGATTAATTCTGCAGAGGCAACAGCGGATTTCACAATTGAAAAGAAAGCTGTAACCGTCACCGCAACCGCCCCCGATAAGGTTTATGACGGAACAATAAATCTTGACCTTTCAAAGGTAACAATCACGTTTGACGGAATTGCCGGCAGCGACATAATCGAATACGAAGTTCTCGGCGGTTCATATTTAAAGGCTGATGCAGGTGAAAATATTAACGTTGCGATATCTTATGATGTTGACGAAGAAAGTGCAAATAATTATGATTTTGAATACGGAATGGTGACCGTTCCTGAAGCAAAATATACTGTTATGACCAAAGCCAACATTCTTCCCAAGGATATCTCCGACGGCTTCATCATCCTCGGCGATGCTCTCACCTATAACGGCACAGAGCAGACTCAGACCGTTGAAAAGGTGCTCACAACAAATAACCTTGAAGCAACCTTTGATATCAGCGGCAACAAGGCAACAAACGTGGGCGTATATCTGCTCACGGTAACGGGCACCGGCAACTTCACGGGTGAAGCGAAGATTGCTTATGAAATTGCAGTTGACACAAAATGCGTTTCTCACATTGAGCTTGTATACATTCAAATCAACGGTGTATATGAGAGAGTATGGAAGGTTAAATCAACCGACAGAGAAAGCCTTGAATATGTGCTTGATCAGCTCAACAACGCAGTAACGGATATTGCGCCCGAAAACAAAAAGGAAAGATGGAACGAAATGAAGGCGGACTGCGAGGAGATTCTCGGCATCATCAACAGCATTGAGTCCTTCATTGCAGACGTTGAAGAAGACTATGCAAGCTTCAGCGAAGATACGGTCAAATCAAGCGATGTTCCCGCTCTTGACGAGCTTGCCGGCAAAATAAATGCATTCAAGGAACGCTACGTTTACAACCTCACCGACGAAGAGGAAAAGAAACTTGAAGATATCCTTGACGGAATTGAAAAGCTCAAAGAAAAGATTGCAGAAACAGAAGAAAAGCTTGAAGAAATCAAGGGTATCGAAAACAACTTCAATCCTGAAAATGTTTCAAGCGACGACAAGGCAGCTATTGAAGATAAGATTGCTGAAATCGAAGCAGTAAATCCCGATAATCTCACCGACGAGCAGAAGGCTGAATATGAAGAAATCAAGGCAGGCTTTGAAGCTCTCCTTGATGAAATCGCAGCGGCAGAAAAGAATGTTGCCGACATCGGCGTTGAACTTGAAATGTTTGACGAAGAAAGAGTAACAATCTTCTGGGAAGATGATATTGAAGCCCTCAAAGCAAAGATTGATGAACTCCTTACAGATGAGAATATGGGTGAAGCAGAAAAAGCAAAGCTCAATGAATACAAGGCTCAGGCTGAAAAGCACATTGAAATCATCAATGATCCCTGCGAATATTTCACAATGCGTCTGTTCTACTTCATATGGGATGCACTTCATTGGCTCTCAAGCCACGTTGTTTTCATCTTCAACTGGATGTTTGGAAAACTCAAATAATTATCAAAGGGGCTGTAAAAAAACAGCCCCAAATATTTTGTAAAGGTATAAATAAACAGAAAAGGTTTGTATAACATTTGCCTCCCTCTGACGAGGGAGCCTTTATTTGTAAAATCCTTTTTAAAAAGTAAAAATTATGTATGCAAGCAATAAGGGGCTTTTTTTACAACCTCTCAATCCGTGGAAAAACCATAGCTGTGGCTATGTTTATTTGAATGTAGTACGTTCTCAGTATCCGTTTATATATTGAGTTTTGGCAATTAATATGATAAACTGAATTTGACGGCAATATAATAAACTTATTTCTGCGGTTATTCCGGATTACCGTTATGTATGATTAAGATATGATAATACTTAAAAAGGTGGGCGAGGCAAAATGAAAATTGCGCTTTTCGGCGAAAATCAGTTACAGTTTTCCAAAGTTTATACACCCGAGGTGCTCTATAAATTAAGCGAATACGGTGAGCTTTCGCCAAGGATAAATAAGAAAAATATTGAAGAAAACAAAGAGTTCCTCAAGGACTGTGAAATCGCCTTTGCTACCTGGGGTATGCCGCAATTTTCAAAAGAAGAAATTGCCGAGTATATGCCTGACCTCAAGGCAGTTTTCTACTCTGCAGGCACGGTTCAGTATTTTGCGCGCCCGTTTCTTGAGAGCGGAGTAAAGGTTTACAGCGCCTTTGCAGCAAACGCCGTACCGGTTGCGGAATACACCTTTGCGCAGATTACTCTTGCGGCTAAAGGTTATTTTCAGGCGGCTAAATATTACCGTATACTGCCTTTGCGTTCGTTTTCTTTCGCCAATTCAGCAACGGGTAATTTCGGCTGCAGAGTCGGACTTGTGGGTCTTGGTGCAATCGGTAAAATGGTTGCAGAAAGGCTGAAGGCTCTCGACGTTGAGGTTTATGCCTGCGACCCGTTTATTTCAGAAGAAACGGCAAAATCACTTGGAGTTACCCTTGTTGATATGGAAACAATTTTCAGCGAATGTGATATAATCAGTAACCACCTTGCCAATAAGCCCGAGCTTGAAAACATTTTCGATTATAAGCTCTTTAAAAGGATGAAAAAGCGATCAACTTTTATAAACACGGGCAGGGGAGCACAGGTTGCGGAATACTCGTTGGCATTATCCCTCATACTCCATCCGTCAAGAACTTTTGTTGCCGATGTCCTTAAAAGAGAAACATTTCCATTTATAAACCCTCTTTTCTGGGTACCCAACGCAATCCTTACACCGCATATCGCAGGCAGTACGGGTAACGAGCCTCAGCGAATGGCTTATTATATGATGGAAGAAATGGAAAGGTTCGTTTCGGGAACCTCAACTCGCTACGAGGTAACCCTTGAAGTTCTTGAGAGGATGGCATAAGCCTTTGACGGTTTTATATGTGTTTCCGGTTGTTGCTGAGTTTTTTGTGACGCTCATTTAAATTAATACTATTAAGATGATGAAAAATACTGTTGATAACAGTAAAAATCTATGTTATATAATAATTATTCTCACATCATAAAAGAGGTGTTATCTTGTCCCTACTTAACAAAATAATCAGTTTTATAACAGCATTGATAATTGCGATTTTTCCGTCGCTTGGTAAAAATCCCGAAGTTCCCGAATATTTTGAGGATGACCCGCAATACGTCGTATTTATGGTAACAAATGTTCATTACCTGAATCTTGAACCTTATGTAAAACAAATGGTTGAGCTTCACGGTAAAATCGATTCCGATTCAAAGCGTATGTATGCTTTCGGTGTTATCGGTCCGATGTGCCTGACACAGTCGATTGAGCAGATGAACGAAGAAGTTAATCACGTTTTTATACTCGCTGAAAAATACAACGTGCCTGTTTATTTCCAGATGGATGACTGCACGAACTATTCAACCTATTTCGGTGACGGTGCAACGACCGATGAAAACGGCAGTAAATTTTATAACGACCCCGAGATGTGCGAATGGGTTGCCTTCCCTAAGGAAGGCGAGAAATGGGGCGGTCAGTCATACGGTATGCTGCCGAGATGGCATTGCGACTGGAGCGGAGTGCCGTTTGCAACAGCAGGCGGTTTTCCGTGCTTCAATTCCGAAAAATATCTGAATTGGTACTCAAATCAGGTTACAAAGGGCTT
>JAZNRG010000180.1:0-2441 GCA_045590575.1 Acutalibacteraceae bacterium
ATTGTGCAAGGGATGAGCGGAAGTCCCATTGTGCAAAACTCAATGCTCGTAGGTGCAGTAACCCATGTATTTGTCAATGACCCGACTCAGGGCTACGGCATTTTTGCAAACCGTATGATTCAGACCCAAGATTCACTTGAAAACGCCGCTTAAAAGGTTCAGACCTGCATTTGCAGGTCTGAATTTTTTGCTTTTGATTTTATTGACATATACCCCTATAGGGTATATAATAGAAGCTGAAAGGTGTGACTTTTATGCAAAAAGAATGTTGCAAAAAAACAAAGCAGCGCGCTCCTGATGAATACAAGAAACTTATCCACCGTCTGAGCAGAATCGAGGGACAGATAAGAGGAATAAAAGGTATGATTGAAAGCAACGCTTATTGCACGGATATTCTCGTTCAGTCCTCGGCGGTTTCGGCGGCTATAAATGCATTTAACAAAGAGCTGCTTTCGAATCATATCAAAACCTGCGTTGCAAATGATATAAAAGAAGGCAAAAACGAAACCGTTGACGAGCTTGTTGCAACCTTGCAAAAGCTGATGAAATGAGGTTAATATGAAACAATTCGATATCAGCGGAATGAGCTGTGCCGCCTGCAGTTCAAGGGTTGAAAAGGCTGTTTCTACAGCTGAAGGTGTTTCTTCCTGCTCCGTAAATCTTTTAACAAACTCCATGAGCGTTGAAGGCACGGCAACCGATGATGAAATAATAGCTGCGGTTGAAAACGCAGGCTACGGTGCATCCGTTAAAGGCAACAGCCAACAAAGCAAAAACGATTCGCTCAAAGATACCGAAACTCCCGCATTGAAGAAAAGGCTTCTTGCTTCCATCGGATTTCTGATTATATTAATGTATATTTCGATGGGACATATGATGTGGGGCTTTCCCCTGCCCTCAATCCTTGCACGGAATCATCTTGCGCTTTCGCTGCTGCAAATGATTCTTGCGGCAATTATAATGATAATAAATCAAAAGTTTTTTATAAACGGATTCAAGGGAATCATCAACAAATCACCGAATATGGATACCCTTGTTGCTCTCGGGTCGGGAGCATCGTTCATATGGAGCGTTTACTCTGTGTTCAGAATGACCGCAACGCCCGACACAGGCGAATATATTCATAACCTCTATTTCGAATCGGCGGCAATGATACTGACGCTGATAACCGTTGGCAAGATGCTTGAGGCGAGGTCAAAAGGCAAAACAACAGATGCTCTTAAAAGTCTTATCAGTCTTGCACCGAAAACGGCAACCGTTATCAGAAACAGCAAGGAATCAACCGTGCCGGTTTCACAGGTGCAGAAGGGCGATGTTTTCATTGTTAAATCGGGAGAAAGCATTCCCGTTGACGGTATAATCACCGAAGGCACGGCGGCAGTTGACGAATCCGCACTCACGGGAGAAAGCATTCCTGCGGATAAATCTGCAGGCGACGCGGTATCTGCCGCAACGATATGCAAATCGGGATATATCAGGTGCTCCGCAACGAGAGTCGGTGAGGATACAACCCTGTCGCAGATAATAAAAACCGTCAGCGATGCGGCGGCATCAAAAGCTCCGATTGCAAAAACGGCAGATAAGGTTTCGGGCGTGTTTGTGCCTGTGGTTATATCAATTGCGATTATAACGGCAATTATATGGCTCATTGCAGGCAAAGACTTCGGGTTTGCGCTTGCAAGAGGAATATCCGTGCTCGTGATAAGCTGCCCGTGTGCACTCGGTCTTGCAACCCCCGTTGCGATAATGGTCGGCAGCGGCAAGGGCGCAAAAAACGGTATACTTTTCAAAAATGCGGTTTCGCTCGAAGAAACAGGAAAAATCAAGGTTGTTGCACTCGACAAAACGGGTACAATCACTAAAGGCGAGCCTGCCGTAACGGATATTGTTACAGAAGATATTAGTGAAAATGAACTGCTCAGGCTTGCATATTCACTTGAAATAAAGAGCGAGCATCCGCTTGCAAAAGCAGTTATAAAAAAAGCTGAAGAGCTTGGAATCACAGCAGATGAAACGGCAGACTTTGAGGTGTTTGCAGGCAACGGTTTATCCGCACGAATTGACACTTCCGAAATCATCGGAGGAAATCTTAAATTCATTTATGAAAACGCAGAGGTTTCAGAGAAAATAAAATCAGCCGCAGATTCGCTTTCCGAAAACGGCAAAACACCTTTGGTTTTTGCAAAAGACGGAAAAGCAATCGGCATTATCGCTGTTGCCGATATGATAAAGGATGACAGCATCCAAGCAATAAACGAACTGAAAAAAATGGGTATAAAGGTTGTTATGCTCACGGGTGACAATCAAAAAACCGCAGATGCCGTGGGAAAAGCGGCGGGAGTTGACGAGGTTTACGCCGGAATACTTCCGAACGGCAAAGAGAACGTTATTCAATCTTTGAAAAAACACGGCAAGGTTGCAATGGTCGGTGACGGCATCAA
>JAZNRG010000181.1:0-17545 GCA_045590575.1 Acutalibacteraceae bacterium
ATTAATTATAATGCAGAGGTGTGTCATATATGGAAAAAATCAAACTCGGTGCCCAGCTTTATACTTTGAGAGATTATATCAAGACATATGAAGACTGCGAAGAAACATTCAGATATTTAAACAGCATCGGTATAAATGTTATCCAGATTTCAGGCATTGGTCCTATTCCTGCGGATAAGGTAGCTTATCTCGTTGAGAAATACAATATGGATGTATGCGTAACCCACACCTCGTTTGACCGTATGCTTACTGACCTTGATTCTGTTATGAAAGAGCATAAGATGATGGGCTGCGACACTCTCGGCATCGGCGGTATGCCCGATAAATATAAGGGCAGTATTGACGGTATAAAGGAATTCATAAGGGTAACGGGCGAAATCGGCAGAAGGATGCATGACAACGGCCTTCAGTTTGCCTATCATAACCACTCATTCGAATTTGCTAAACTTGAAAACGGCAGAAGAATTTTTGATATGCTTATAGAAGACACCAAGCCCGAGGAATTCAGCTTTATCGGCGACACATATTGGTTCCAGTTCGGCGGCGTTAATCCCTGCGATTATATTGAAAAGATTGCAGGAAGAATGAAGGTATGCCATTTCAAGGACTACGGTATAACCGACCACACTCCGAAATTTGTTGAAATCGGTACGGGCAATCTCAATCTTGATGCAATTTATAACAAATGTAAAGAAAGCGGCGTTAAATATATCGTAATCGAGCAGGATATCTGCGAAATCGACCCCAGAGAATCAATGGCTATCAGCTATAAGAATCTTTGCGAAATCGCAAGAAGGAATGAAAAATAAATGAGCTTTTCTCCTCTTAAAATTAAAGTATTGACCGACACCCACTATTATTCCGAAAAAAACGGGACAAGCGGTGCGGCTTACGATACTGCGAATTCACGCAGTCAGAAGCTGCTTGCCGGCAGCAAAGAGGTTCTTGAATCTGCGTTCAATCAGATAAAAACCGACGATACATCCGATATCGTGCTTATAAGCGGTGATGTGACCAATAACGGTGAGCTGAACGCTCATAGTGAATTCATTGATATGCTCCGTGACCTCAAAGCCGCAGGCAAAAAAGTTTATGTTATCACTGCAACACACGATTTCAGAGACAGCGGATTCACCGAAGCCTATGACGGCGATAATAAGATTCAGACTCCCACGGCTTCAAGAGATATGCTCTTTGATATGTACCGCGAATTCGGTCCGGAAGAAGCAATCTCCGTTCACCGCGACAGTATGTCATATATAGTTCAGCTTTGCGACGGCTACCGTCTTTTTGCACTTAATGACGACAGAAACTTAAGCGGTAAAAGCGGATTTTCCGATGAATGCTTTGAATGGATAACAAAAGAAGCTGAAAAAGCAAAGGCTGAAAACCAGTTCATTATAGCAATGACTCATCATCCGCTTATTGCTCCTTGCCCGATTTATGAAATTATCGGAAAAGGCGATATGCTCGGAGATTACGATAAAAGACTCCCTCAGCTTGCAGACCTCGGTATTCAGTTTATGTTCACCGGTCATACTCATATTCATAACACATCTGCATATCAGAGCGAAAAAGGTAATGTTATCTACGATATCTGCTCGGCTTCGCCAATCGGTTATCCCGGCGCATTCAGAGAGGTTGTTTTTGACCGTGATAACGATAAAGTTGATGTTAAAACGGTATTTGTTGAAACTCCCGATTCAATGAAAAAAGAGGGAAAAGACCTCAGAAACATTCTTGAATATCAGCTTATCGGCGTTATCAAAAACATGATTAAAGTTGCGGGCGAGGATACAGATAAATTTGCATATGCCGCCCAGGCAATCAGCATAAAACCCAAGTTAATATATAAAATCGGCTGGATACTGAAACCTATTTTCAAATTCCTTAATTCACTTAAAGTAGGCACCGTTGCAAAATGGACAAAGAAAGAAACAGGTCTTAAGCCTGCTGACTATAAAAATATTAAAAATATTAAAGTTGTTGATGTTATATCCGAGCTTGTTCTCAATCTTTTCGGCGGAGAGAACAAATATCCGCCCGAAACACCGATGTATAAGATTGTTATGGGATTTCTCAGCATAATCGACAGTGTATTAAGAATACTGCATATCGATTTGAAAAAGATAATTAAAGTGGTTCCATCCGCTTCCGAGCTTGTAGAACCTTTACTTTATAACTACAAAATCGATTCTTATAATTCACTTTTAAATGTTTATCCTTATATTTCCGAATACGGTTCAGATTTTGAAAAGTTTGAATTCATAAAACCCGATTCAACCGTAAAAAAGAGCAGCAAGGGATTAATCATTATCATTTCAGCCGTGATTATTCTCATCGGTCTGCTTCCCTTATGGCTTTTGCTTCTTCTTTTCGGATTCATTAAGAATCAGATTCTTTACGGCAATAAAATGAAATAAATATCTTTACAATTCTGAAATTATTTTATAATTATATTATTACCATATTAATCCAAGGAGGTTGAGCGAATTGAATAATTTTAACGCCAATCCCGAAAAAAAACATAAGAATAAAAAAGCTAATAAATTTCTTATGGCTGTTTATGCACTCGTAAGCATCATTGCGGTAACAGCAGTTGTAGTTGTGAGCTATGTTTTATTCCACGTTGTATCATTCGTTAACGGTGATATTGCGGTAAACCTTGAGGAATACAAACAGAATCAGAACCAGACATCATTCATCTATGCTTATGATAAAGATAACAATCTTGTTGAGCTCGCAAGACTTCACGGCGAAGAAGACCGAGTATGGGTCGACCTCGATGATATGTCACCCTATATGAAGGAAGCATTTATTGCTCTTGAAGACACAAGATTTGAAAAACACAAGGGTGTAGACTGGATTCGTACCATCGGTGTTATTATTGTTCCCAAAAACCTCGGTCAGGGCGGTTCAACCATAACCCAACAGCTTATCAAAAACCTTACCGAAAACAAATCGGTAACGATAGTTCGTAAATTCTATGAGATTCTGAGTGCTCTGAATCTTGAAAAGAACTATGATAAAGACACAATTATCGAAGCATATCTCAACACGGTTTATCTGGGCAGCGGATGCTACGGCGTTAAGACCGCCTCCGAAAAGTATTTCGGCAAGGATATCAGTGAGCTCAATGCAGCTGAATGCGCTGTAATCGCATCAATAACTCAGGCGCCCACCAAATGGAATCCTTTGCTTAATCCCGAAAACAATCGTGAGCGTCAGCTTCGTTGCCTTGAGAATATGTATAAAGAAACCGGTGCTCTTACCGAAGAAGAATATAACGCAGCCGTTGATTATAAACTCATATTCACCAACAGCGAAGATTATGTGCCCGATGAAGATGAAAAAGAAATCAACTCAAAAGAAGAAGAAACAAACCACAGTTTCTATGTTGACTATGTCCGTCAATGCGTTCAGCAGGATCTCATGGAGGAATACGGTTATACAAAACAGAAGGCATCCGATATGATTCTCTACGGCGGTCTCAAGATTTATGCCGCAGTTGATCTTCAGGTTCAGGAAACTCTTGAAGATGTTTATGTCAACAGAAAATCATTCCCCAAATTCAAGAGCAAGAAGGGCGTTCCCGTTCAGTCCGCAATGACCATTATGGATTATGCAGGCAGGGTAGTAGCCATTGTCGGTGCGGCAGATGAAAAAGAAGGTCCACTTTGCCTCAACAGAGCGGCAAATTCTTTCCGTCAGCCCGGTTCAACAATTAAGCCACTTTCAACCTATGCTCCCGCAATCGAGCTGAATTTATATAATTATTCAAGCAAAATCAAAGACTATGCTATTCCGGTAAACGGAAAATTCTGGCCTCATAATGTTAACGGAACGCTTGGTTCAGGCAATAACGTTACGGTTGAATATGCAATTCAGCAGTCCCATAACACCGTTCCCGCGAGAATCATCAACTATGACCTCGGTGTTGACACCTCATTCAATTTCCTCAGAGACAGATTCCATCTTTCAAAACTTGATGAAACCAATGACCGTTCTCTTGCTCCTCTTGCAACGGGTGCTCTCACCAACGGCACAACAACCGTTGAAATGGCAGCGGCTTATGCAACCTTCGGCAACGGCGGCTTATACTATGAGCCCTATTCATATTATAAAGTAACCAACAGTCAGGGTACCCAGATTATTCTCAGCAATGAAGAGCCCAAAGCCCAGCGTGCAATCAGTGAAGAAACCTCCGACGTTATGTGTGAGCTTCTTCAGAGCGTCAGCACAAGCAGATACGGCAGTGCCCCCAACGTACGCAAATTCCAGATAATGTCTAAAACAGGTACAACAACCAGCGATAAGGACCGTTGGTTCTGTGCTGGCACTCCTTATTATGTTGCGGCTGTATGGGTCGGTTTTGATAAACCCGAAAGCCTCGGTGCATCAGGTAACCCCGGCGGCACAATCTTTATGACTGTATTTGATGAAATTCATAAAGGTCTTGCCGAAAAAGAATTCCCAAAGAGCACCGGCACAATTGAAAAAAGATACTGCACCTACAGCGGCAGACTCGCCAGTTCAAGCTGCGGGTCAACAGCAAAGGGTTGGTATAAGATTTCATCTCTTCCCGCTGTCTGCACTTCATGCTCCGGCGGTTCCTCAGCTGATTCAACCAAGCCTTCCGACGGCTCAATAAGCAACGCAGTCGGTCAGGTAGTAGAAGGTATCGGCGGCGTGCTGAACGAAATAGTAGAAAACAGATAAGAATATGCGGAGTTTGTTTTCAGGCAAACTCCGCTGTTTTAAAAAGGAAAGATTATATGATAATAATGGCAGTTGACTACGGCGATGCAAGAACGGGTATTGCCGTTTGCGATAAATTCGAAATGCTTGCATCACCGATTTGCTCAATAAATCAGTGGAATGCAGATGCACTTATCAATGAAATCAGTAATCTTGCAAAGCAATATAAAGTTGACCGGTTTGTTGTCGGTCTCCCGAAGAATATGGATTCATCGGAAGGGGAGAGGGCTCAGAAATGCAAGGATTTTGCCTCTTCACTTTTTGAAGCAACAGGAATAGAAACCGTAATGCGTGATGAAAGGCTTTCAACTGTCAGCGCGCACAACATACTCAACTCAACAAACACCCGCGGCAAAAAAAGAAAGGCCGTTGTTGACCAGGTTGCCGCAGTAATGATTCTTCAGGATTATATTGATTTCAGAAAAAATCAAAAATAATATTTTCCGCTCCGCATATTATTTAATATAATTATGTGGAGGGATTTTTGTGAAGATAGTCACAACCAAAGAACTGAAAACGAAGCTATGCCTGATAAGTATACTTGTATCCGTCTTTTCGATAGTTTTTATCGGTAATTATGTTTTTGATAAATTCACGGCAGTTGATGTTTCTGCAGATAATATTGCAGATAAAACTGTTATCATTGATGCAGGTCACGGCTCACCTGACGGCGGCACAAGCTCAGCAGACGGCACTCTTGAAAAAGATATCAATCTGATGATTGCGATAAAACTCCGAGATATGCTTGAATCAATGGGAATCAGAACTGTTATGACAAGAACCGATGATAATGCAATCTACGATTCTTCTGCAGGTACAATCAGAGAAAAGAAGGTTTCCGATATAAAAAACAGACTGAAAATTATTAACGAAACCGAAAATTCCGTGTTTGTGAGTATTCATCAGAATCATTTTTCAAGCAGTAAATATAAGGGACTTCAGGTGTTTTATTCGCCAAATCATCCCGAATCCGCTGTGCTTGCCGATTCAATAAGGCTTCCCGTTATCTCTTATCTGCAAACGGATAATTCAAGAGAAATCAAGGCAAGCGGTTCAGAAATATATCTTCTGAAGCATTCTCAAAGACCGTCGGTAATGGTTGAATGCGGATTTATGTCTAACCCCGAAGAAACAAAAATGCTCAAAGATGAAGCCTATCAGCGAAAACTCGCCTTGCTCATTGCAATCGGCGTCAGAGATTATTTAATTAACTCGGAGGAGATTTAATATGGCAGGAAAAGCCAAAACATTATATATTTGCAACGAATGCGGCCACGAAAGCGCAAAATGGTACGGCTGCTGCCCCGGCTGCAGTGAATGGAACACAATGGAAGAAGAATTCCGTACCGCTCAGCAGCAGAAATCATCAAAAACTTCCGTTAAATCCGTATCAGCACTCCGCATTGATGAAATCGATGTTGACGACGAAATCAGATTCAGAACGGGTATGCAGGAACTTGACCGTGTGCTCGGCGGCGGTATCGTCAAAGGTTCTCTTGTTCTTTTAAGCGGTGACCCCGGTATCGGTAAATCAACAATTCTTCTCCAGATTTGCGAATATCTCGGCAGAAATCTCCGCATCCTTTATGTTTCGGGCGAGGAATCCGCAAGGCAGATTAAACTCCGGGCAAAAAGACTCGGCGTATCAACCGAAAACCTCTTTATAATGACTCAGACTGATGTTGAAAGCATTGTTGAATATATCAAAGCCGATAAACCCGATCTTGTTATCGTTGACTCAATTCAGACTATGAGCATATCTGAAATCAGCTCATCACCGGGTAGCATAACTCAGGTGCGTGAATCAACAAATCTTTTTATGCATTGCGCAAAAGGACTCGGTATTCCCACCATTCTTGTCGGTCACGTCAACAAGGACGGCAATATTGCAGGTCCCAAGGTGCTTGAACACATAGTTGACTGCGTTCTTTATTTTGAGGGCGAACGTCATCTTTCATACCGAATTCTTCGTGCAGTCAAAAACAGATTCGGTTCAACAAACGAAATCGGCGTATTTGAAATGCTCGATAAAGGTCTTGTTGAAGTTATAAACCCGTCTCTAATGCTTATTTCAGGCAAGCCTAAAAACACTGCAGGAACCTGTATAGCCTGCGTAATGGAAGGAAGCAGACCCATTCTCGCAGAGGTTCAGGGTCTTGTTTCCGCAACTAACTACGGTAACGCCCGAAGAATGGCAACGGGCTTTGACTATAACCGTATGTCAATGCTTTTAGCCGTGCTCGAAAAACGTTCTGGTTATTTCTTCAGCACAAGTGATGCTTATATCAATATCGTCGGCGGTTTAAGACTTGACGAACCCGCAACCGACCTTTCCGTTGCCCTTGCGCTCATTTCAAGCCTGAAAGATACTCCGATAAGAGATGATACTCTTGCTATCGGCGAAATCGGTCTCGGCGGCGAACTTCGTGCAGTTTCATTCTGTGAACAGCGTGTCAAAGAAGCTGAACGCCTCGGTTTCAGCCGCTGTATTATTCCGAAACATAACCTTAAAACACTTTCAGACGGCTTTAAAGGCAACATTGAAATAGTCGGCGCAAGCAACGTCAACGAAGCCTTCAACGCATCCGTATGAAATATATAGAAAAACCGAATCTGCCGCAGAGCAGGGTAGTGCTCGCCGCAATCAGCGAGTCGGCAGGGGAATCAATCAAAAAATTAAATGACCTTGGCATCGAAACTGTAAATATTAAATCTTCTCCGTATCTTCCGAAGCCGGTTAATTCACATGCAGATATGCAACTGCTGCATCTTGGCGGTAATAATATATTTTCTCAGAAAGAACATTCGTTCGAGGGACTGGAAAACAAAAATTATAATATAAAATATATTAATTATAAGGCGGGAAATAAATATCCCGACGATGTCAGACTCAACTGCGCATTAATCGGAAATAAACTTATATGTAATAAGAAAACCGTTGCCCGTGAAATACTTGAATATGCCGAATCCGTCGGTCTGACAGTTATAAACGTTAACCAGGGCTATTCAAGATGCTCAATCTGTGTTGTTGACGAAAATTCAATAATTACAGATGATGAAGGCATTTTTGCAGCCGCTCAGAATTTCTTTGACGATACATTATACGTTTCAAAAAATTCTATTCGATTGAAAGGCTACGATTACGGATTCATCGGCGGATGCACAGGCAAGATTGATAAGAATATAATCGCATTCAACGGAAGAATCGAAAGCCACACGGATTATAATAAGATAATAGATTTCACCGCAAAGCATTGCACAGAAATCATTGAACTGAACAATGATGTGTTAACGGATATCGGAGGAATCCTGCCGCTGTGTGAATTATAATACATTATTATATAATATTGTATTTAGCAAATTTTCTGCAAACCCTCCCCTTTATTATACAAAACATTTATTTTGTATAATTATATTGATTTTTTTATTAGGGTGTGTTATAATCAATTTATAACATACCCTCTTATTAAAAGGCGGATTTTTTATGAGACAGGAAGAATTGGTAACCCTCCCGAATCTTGTTCGTTTATATCTGAACTACCTTTCGGGCGTCAAAAGCAAATCTATGCTGACCGTTCTTGAATACGGTTCAGATTTAAGGCTCTTTTTCCGATACATTGCAAAAACAAGAGGCATTGCAGAAAAGAACATTCCGTTCGATGAAATCAACATTTCAATGATGAGCGATGAAGTTATCTGCTCAGTGAGCCTTGACGAAGCATACGGCTTTCTCACCTACTGCAGAAACGAACGCCAGAATGATAATAATGCAAGAGCAAGAAAAGCTGTGTGTATCAAAAGATTTTACAGATATCTTGAAGTAAACGGAAGAATTTCAGTTAATCGTATCGCGTTCCTTGAATCTCCGCAAACAAAAAAGTCGCTGCCCAAATACCTCACACTTGAACAAAGCGTAAAGCTTCTGAACAGCGTTGAAGGTAAAAATAAAGAACGTGACTACTGTATGCTCACCTTATTTCTCAACTGCGGTCTGCGTCTCTCGGAACTTGTTGGAATCAATATTTCGCATATCAAGGATAATAACACACTCGTCGTGCTCGGTAAAGGCAACAAAGAACGCACAGTATACCTGAATAAAGCCTGCCTCACAGCTATTGAAGATTATCTGAGAGTCAGACCTAAAGACGGTGTTATTGACCGTGATGCGCTGTTTATAAGTAACCGTAAAACAAGAATCAGCAAGCAGTCCGTTCAGAAAACCGTTGAAGGAGCTCTTGCCAAAAGCGGTCTTGCGGGAATGGGTTTTTCAACGCACAAATTAAGACACACTGCCGCAACCCTTATGTATCAATACGGCGATGTTGACCCATTACAGCTTAAGGAAATTCTCGGTCACGAAAATCTCTCTACAACAGAAATTTACACTCATATACACGATGACCAGCTCAAACAGGCTGTTGACTCCAATCCTCTTAACAACCCATCAAATTTCAAAAAATCTTGAAAATCCGATTGAAACCAATGCGTCGGTAACTGATGATAATGCAGTAACACCGATAAAAATCAACTGTCTTATAAGCATAACTTTAGTTTCATTTTTCTCGAAAACTCCTTTACCGAGTATTGACTTGTTAAAGGAGTTTTTTGAATATTCGCAGGAATCGTTGCACGCATTAACAAGCGCAAAAGAAGAAACTACTGCTCCCGGATAGATTATCAGCATACAATACCCGAGACCCGTAAAACCGAATGAACTGTATAAAAATCCGCTGACGGCACCGATACCGAGACCTTTGAGAAACGGAATAAAAAGTATTAAAGGATATCCTGTTAAACAAAAAGCAAGAAACAAATTAACAATAACAAAAATGCCGTTCATCAGAAAAGAATTGAAAAAAATTCCCGATATCCCCTGCCCTGCTCTCATATCGGTGAAAGATTCAACAATAATCTTAAGTTCATCCGCTATCAGGTTATCACGGTTGATATTCAGTGCACCCGTTATAATTCCTGTTGCGAACAATAAGACAAGCAAGTATATTCTTGAGTTTTCGTATAATGATTTCAGTTTTTTTCCGTTATATACCTTATATTTCTTGGATTTGCTCATTTTAAACTCCTTAACATTCTGTTCTATTCATACTAAAATATATGAGCAAGTCCATAATTTATGACAAAAGGCAGGGATTTCTCCCTGCCTTAATCTTATATTTTCTCTACTTTGGCAAAGTTTGCCATAATCTTCTTTGTGCCTGCGGTTGTGAATGCAATTTCAAGCAATGTGTCGTTACCCATCGGCTTTGCGCTGAGCACAACACCTTCGCCGTAAGCCTTGTGCTTAACCGTATCGCCCGCATTGAAAACAACACCGCTGTTGTTTGAGGGTGCGGAGAATGAAGGCTTTGTCGCAGTGAATCCTCTTGAAGGTGCCTGAGGTCTTGACGGTGCTGAACCGATTGAATTCGTGAAGGTTTTCATCGTTTCGCCCGTTCTTTCAAGAAGCTCATCGGGAATTTCTCTGATAAATCTTGATGGCTGATTGAACCTTGTCTGACCGAAGAGCATTCTCTGCTTCGCACGGCTGATATAAAGCTTCTTCTTGGCTCTTGTAACGGCAACATAAGCGAGTCTGCGCTCTTCTTCAATCTCATCCTCGCCGCTCATTGACGACATATCAGATGGGAATATGGATTCCTCCATACCGATAAGGCAAACAACAGGGAACTCAAGACCCTTTGCTGCGTGTATTGTCATCATAACAACCGTTTCAGCCTCAGCATTGTAGTTGTCGATATCCGTCATAAGGGCAACTTCCTGCAGGAAATCGTTAAGGGTCGGCTCATCGTTTTCTTCCGTATAACGGGTTAAGTTGTTTGCAAGTTCATCGAGGTTGGCTTTTCTGTCTTCTTTTGTTTCAGGTTCAAGTGAAAGAGATTCAACATAACCTGATTTGATTATAACTTTCTTAAAAAGTTCAGAAAGCTCCATTTCGCCTGAATCTTCAATGAATTCTTCCATCATCTGAGCAAATTCAAGCATTTTTCTTGAACTTCTGCTGAGTGCGGGATAGCTGTCTGCGTGGCAGATAACCTCAAAAAGGCTGATTCCGAGACCGTCGGCAATTTCAAGTGCAGCCGAAACGGATGCATCGCCTATTCCCCTCTTGGGTACATTGATAATTCTCTGAAGTCTGACGCTGTCATTGGGATTGGCAATAACACTCAGATATGCAAGTGCATCCTTGATTTCCTTACGGTCATAGAACTTATGGCCGCCGATAAGACGGTAAGGAATGCCCATTCTCACAAACGCCTGCTCAACAAGGTTAGATTGCGAGTTCATTCGGTAAAGAACGGCAAAATCGCTGTATTTCATACCTTTTCTGATGCCGTCAAAAACCTTTTCCGCAACAAAAATGCCTTCGTCACGGTCTGAATCTGCTGTATGATAATTGATAAGGTCACCTTTTCCGTTATCGGTCCAGAGATTCTTGCCCTTTCTGTTCTGATTATGTGAAATAATTTTATTTGCGGCATCAAGAATATTCTGAGTTGAACGGTAATTCTGTTCAAGGCGGATTACTCTTGCATTGCTGTACTGATGCTCAAACGAAAGAATATTTTCAATCGTTGCGCCTCTGAATTTATAAATACTCTGGTCATCATCACCGACTACGCAGATGTTTCTGTATCCTCCCGCAAGCATAGCCGTGAGAAGATACTGTGCGTGGTTTGTGTCCTGATATTCATCGACCATAATGTATTTGAACTTGCGCTGATAATATTCGAGCACTTCAGGATTATTCTGCAAAAGACGGACTGCATTGACAATAATATCGTCAAAATCCATCGCATCAGCCGCCTTAAGACGTTTCTGATACATTTCATATACAGAACCGATATTGCGCTTGCGGATATCCATATAATTCTCTTTTATGTATTCCTCGGGAGAAATCATCATATCCTTTGCGGCACTGATAGCTGCAAGAACACCCTTCGGAGTGAGAATATTATCGCTGAAACCAAGTTGCTTGAGGCAGTCTTTGATAACTCTCTTGCTGTCATCGGTATCATAAATCGTGAAATTCGAGGAAAATCCGAGATAATCGGCATTTCTTCTGAGAATACGGACACAGCAGGCATGGAATGTGCTTGCCCAGATATCCCTTGCAGGGTCGCCGAGCATTCTTTCAAGCCTTTCCTTAAGCTCACCAGCCGCCTTATTTGTGAATGTAATCGCAAGAATCTCCCACGGCTTTGCGGCATCAACCTTAAGAAGAGGCTCAATATCAAACAAATCATCAACCAAACCGTCTGCTGCTGCCCTCATAAGTGCCATTTCATTTTCGGTTGGCTCATAAACACATTCTTCGCTGTAATAAGCTTTGCCGTATTTCATTATATTTGCTATTCGGTTAACAAGTACGGTTGTTTTACCGCTTCCTGCACCTGCAAGCACCAAAAGCGGTCCCTCAGTAGAGAGAACCGCTTTCTTCTGCATATCATTGAGATTCTTAAAATCTCTTTCAATTATTTTCTTTCGAAGTGATATAAATTCGTTAGAAACCATTTTATACCTCAGATGGAAATTTCGTGAGCAATCTTATAAAGCTCTTCATTAACTGTGCGCTCCATGCTGAGAGCTTCGTAGATATCATAATCGATAATGTGGTCATCCTTCTGAACAACAACTCTGTTGCCGATACCCTGCATAAGAAGCTGAACAGCCTTGTAGCCCATCTGGCTTGCGGCAACTCTGTCGCGAACTGTGGGCGAACCGCCTCTCTGAACATGACCGAGAACGATTGCTCTTGATTCAACGCCGCATTCCTTCTCAATCTTTCTTGCAAGCTCTTCAACGCCGCCGATACCCTCGGCAACCATAACGATGAAGTGCTTCTTATCTGTCTTCTGAGTTCTTCTGATTCTTTCGATAACGTGCTTTTCAATATCGCTCTGAATCTCGGGAATAACGATAGCTGTTGCACCGACTGCGATACCTGCGTTAAGAGTAAGGTCACCGCATCTGTTACCCATAACTTCAACAACGATGCATCTGCTATGGGATTCAACGGTATCTCTTACACGGTCAACCATCTGCATAACAGTGTTAAGGCAGGTGTCGTAACCGATTGTATAGTCTGATGAAACGATATCATTATCAATTGTGCCGGGAACACCGATGCAGGGAATTCCGCGGAGTGAAAGGTCACGAGCACCTCTGAATGAGCCGTCGCCGCCGATAACAACAATACCTTCAATGCCGAACTTTTTGCAAGTGTCGATAGCCTGCTGCATACCTGCTTCTTCTCTGAAAGCCTTGCATCTTGCCGAATAAAGCATCGTGCCGCCTCTGTGAATTATATCGGACACGCTTCTGATGTTGAGTTCGCGAACGTCTCCCTCGATGAGACCCTGATAGCCTCTGTTGATACCAATAACTTTAAGTCCGTTTTCGCAAGCGGTTCTGACTACTGCACGAACAGCAGCATTCATACCGGGTGCGTCACCGCCGCTTGTCAAAACGCCGATTGTCTTCATAGTAAATACTCTCCCTTAAAAATGTTCAGCATATATAATACACAATTTATTCCACAATGTCAATGAAATAAACAAGTTTTGCTAAATTTTTGCAAATTATTTATTATGGATAACGTTTGATTCACCGAGGATTTTGCGAAGCTCCCTGAGAAGTACATCATTAACGTCAATCCCCTGACCTGTCGGGTTGCGTTTATACTCTTTTTTATCGTTGAAATAATAATAAAGAGGTGTATTTCCGTCAAAAATATCAAGCAGCTTTCTGCAGCATTCAACCTGCGGTGATGATTCCGTGTCAAACCTTAAGAAAAGACCCTTTGCCTTTTTCTTTTCGGTTTTCTTTTCCGGAACAGCTGCTTCATCGGGGCAAGGCTCAATCGATTCGCAGACGAGCTTTGTTTCCTCATCTTCACGCATACTGATTCTGCCACGAAGAAGAACAACGTTGCCTTCATAAAAAATCGCAGGCTTTTCCATAAGCGTTTTCGGAAAAACAAGAACTTCAATGCCGCCGAATGTATCTTCAAGCGTAAGAAACGCCATGGTCGAATCATTCTTGGTTATCTTCTTTTTAACTGAAGTCAGAAGACCGAGAATCTTGACTCTGTCATTATCCTTATAAATAACCGAATCGGAATCAAGAATATCTGATATCCTTGCGCATCCGAGTTTTTCGGAAAGGTTACGGTACTTTGCCATCGGATGACCTGAAAGATACATTCCCGAAACATCCTTTTCATATTTTAACAAAAGATCCTGAGGGAATTCTTCAAGAAAAGGATAAACAAAAGATGTTTCAGCTGATTCGAAATTATCATCTGAACCGGATGTCAGATCACCGAAACCGAGTTGACCGTCAACATTCCTTCTTCTTGAATTTTCAAGGTCTTCGATTATTTCATCAATAACCGTTATCATCTGCCTTCTGTTGGCACCCAGACCGTCAAACGCACCGCATTTGATAAGACTTTCAACCGCTCTGCGATTAAAATCCTTGCCGTGCATTCTGCGGCAGAAATCATAGAAATCAACAAAATCTCCGTTTCGTTTTCTTTCATCCGTCATTCGTCTTATAAAACTTCTGCCGAGGTTTTTAACGGCAATAAGGCTGAAATGAATATTACCCTCTGAAACGGCAAACTCTTCCGAGCTCTGATTGACGTGGGGCGGAAGAATCTTTATGCCGAGCCTTGAACATTCGTTGATATACTGCACAACCTTGTCAGTTCTGTCAAGGAAGCTCGTTAGCATTGCAGCAAGGAATTCGCAGGGATAATGGCATTTGAGCCATGCGGTCTGATAAGCAACATAGGCATATGCGGCAGCGTGCGCTTTATTGAAAGCATAAGATGCAAAAGACATCATTTCATCAAATATCTCGTTTGCAACCCTTTCATCAATACCGCGTCTGACAGCTCCTTCGCAGATGATATTTCCTTTTTCATCGGTCATACCGTTAACGAAATGTTCGCGTTCTTTAAGCATAACATCGTGCTTTTTCTTGCTCATAGCTCTGCGGACAATATCTGCTCTGCCGTAAGAATAACCTGCAAGCTCACGGCAAATCTGCATAACCTGTTCCTGGTAGACCATACAGCCGTAGGTAACATCAAGAATGCTTCTGAGTTGAGGAGTTTTATATCTGACCTTGCTCGGATTATGCCTGTTCTCAATATAAGTCGGAATCGAATCCATAGGACCGGGTCTGTAAAGCGAAATAACAGCTATCAAGTCCTCGAGGCTTTCGGGTTTGAGCTGTGAAAGAACACTCTTCATTCCTGCCGATTCGAACTGAAAAACACCTTCAGTCTGAGCTGAGCACATCATTTCATAAACCGCTTTATCATCAATATCAATGTTATCAATTCTGAAATCAGGAAGATTCCTCTGAATCATCTTTTCGGCTGATTTGATAACAGTAAGAGTTCGCAGACCGAGGAAATCCATCTTAAGAAGTCCGAGTTCTTCAAGGGTTGTCATCGGAAACTGCGTTACAATCGCTTCATCATTTCTGGCAAGAGGAACATATGAAACAACGGGGTCGTGAGTAATAACAACACCCGCTGCGTGTGTTGATGCGTGCCTCGGCATACCCTCAACTTTGCGCGCCATATCGATGAGTTCTCTTGCTTCATCGTCATTATCGTAAAGAGCCTTGAATTCAACCGAACGCTTCAATGCTCTGTCTATTGTTATATTAAGTTCATTCGGAACCTGCTTTGCAATATTATCAACAACATTATAAGGCATTCCCATCGCTCTGCCGACATCTCGAATTGCCGCCTTTGCAGCAAGGGTACCGAATGTTACAATCTGTGCAACGTGATCTGAGCCGTATTTACCGATAACATAATCGATTGCTTCTCCTCGTCTTTCGAAGCAGAAGTCAACATCGAAGTCAGGCATACTGACTCTTTCGGGATTAAGAAATCTTTCAAAAAGAAGATTATATTTCATCGGGTCAATACCCGTGATTCCAATACAGTAAGCGCAGATGCTTGCCGCACCCGAACCCCTGCCGGGTCCGACGGGAATTCCCCTGTCTTTTGCAGCTTTTATGAAATCGTGAACAATGAGATAATAATCAACATAACCCATTCTGTTGATAACATCAAGCTCATAATTAAGTCTGTCTATATATTCCTTCGGCGGATTATCACCATATCTCTTAACAAGACCTTTTCTGCAAAGAAGTGAAAACCATTCAAAATGGTCATATCCATCAGGTACCTCGAAATGAGGGAGTTTTGTGTTGCCGAATTCAAATTCAACATTACACATATCGGCGATTTTTTCCGTGTTTTCAACCGCATCGGGACACATAGAGAATGCTTCAAGCATTTCATCTTCACTCTTCAGATAGAATTCCTGCGTGCCGAATTCAAGACCTGTATCCTCGCCGAGGGTATGATTAGTCTGAATGCAGATAAGAACCTGCTGCATCTTTGCATCATCTTTGTTGACGTAATGTGCATCGTTTGTTGCGGCAAGAGGAATACCCGTTTCTTTTGAAAGACGGATAATATCGGGATTGATTCGCATCTGCTCTTCAAGACCGTGATTCTGAATTTCAAGATAGAAATTACCTTGTCCGAAAACATTGTTATACCAAAGAGCAATTTTCTTTGCTTCCTCATAATCATTCTTGAGAAGAGCCTGAGATATTTCACCCGCAAGGCAACCGGAGAGAGCAATGATGCCATCATGATGCTTTTCAAGAAGCTCCTTATCAATTCTCGGCTTAGTGTAAAATCCGTTTACCCAGCCTTCGGAAACAAGGTTAATAAGATTCTTATAACCTTCATTATTCTTGCAAAGAAGAACAAGATGATATCTCTCATTATCAATGCCGTGCACCTTATCAAATCTTGTTCTCGGGGCAACATAAACCTCGCAGCCGATAACGGGTTTAATTCCCCTCGTCTTCGCTGCTTTATAAAAATCAATAACACCGTACATTACACCGTGGTCTGTTATGGCAACAGAGGTCTGACCCATGCTCTTGATTTTATCAAGCATAGGTTCAATTCTGCAGGCGCCGTCAAGCAGACTGTATTCACTGTGTACATGAAGGTGTGTAAAAGACATTACTTTTCTCCGTTTTTAAGATTCTCGGCTATTTTGACTATTCTGCCGAGTCTGTGATTGATTCCCGAGCGCGAAATAGGCTCGTCCAATAATTTTCCGAGCTCACTAAGGCTTGCTTCGGGGTATTCAAGACGCAATTCGGCGATTCTCTGAAGATTATCAGGCAAAGATGAAATACCCGCTTTTGCATTGATATATTCAATAGCTTCAACCTGAATGTTTGCCGCATCAACGGTTTTATTTATATTGGACATCTCAAAATTAAGCCTGCGGTTAACTTTATTTTTGACATCTTTTTCGATTTTAATGCCCATAACATAAAGTGAAGCATCCTGAGCACCGATAATCGCGAGGATATCTTCAATGCTTTCGCTGTCCTTAAAATAAATAACGTGATTGCCTTTACGGACTATGTATTTAGGCTTTAATTCAAGCTCGTCCATAAACTTCATCATATCGGTGCAAAGCTTTTTATAAGGAACAACAAATTCAAGATGATATCCCCTTTCGGGATCAGTAACTGTACCGCAAGCAAGAAATACTCCTCTGAGAAATGAACTCAAGCAGCATTCTTCGCTGATATTTGCCCTGTTAATGCGCAAAGTGGGCTCTTTGAGCTCGTGACCGAATTTAGCGAATACCTTTGATTTCTCTTCATCGGTTTTAACGTATGTTGTGAGTTTTTTGTTACTGCCGTC
>JAZNRG010000182.1:0-4884 GCA_045590575.1 Acutalibacteraceae bacterium
TCACCAATATAAGCGGAGGGTATCCTTTCCTCAGTATCCTCCGACTCATCGAAAAAGCTCTCCGTCTCATCCTCGTCAGCCTCTTCTTTATCAAAAAGAGCAAAAACGGTGGGTCCGCTGCCGCTCATCTGGCAGAGCGACGCCCCGCAATCACGCATGATTCGCTTGAATTCAACTCTCTCGGGCACTTCGATAACCTGCTCAAAAACATTGCCCGCATATTTGCATATACCTTCAAAATCACCTTTTTCGCAGGCATTGAGCATTCTCATGCTGTCGGGTTTATAAAGATATGTATTGTCTGCAGCCGCATATGCTTCTGCGGTTGAAACACCGGCTTCGGGTTTAGCCAGAACTATAAAACAATCCTTGAGGGGTTCAAGAGAGGAGAGCACTCCGCCCGTATTCTGTGAAAGGCAGGTACCTCCTACGATGCAGAAAGGAACATCACTTCCGACGGTAAGACCGATTTTGCAAAGCTCCCTTTCGCTCAAATCTGTTTTGAATATTTCGTTAAGGCCGACTATAACAGCCGCCGCATCGGCACTTCCGCCCGCAAGACCTGCCGCAAACGGAATTCTTTTTTCAATTTCAATCTTAACTCCGGGTTCAATACCAGTATATTTAAAGAACGCCGCTGCCGCTTTATAGGCGATGTTTTTCTCGTCCGAGGGAAGCCTAGAATCCGAACAGGCAAGGTGAATTCCGCCATCGGCATTTTCAAGAGTTACTCTGTCGTAAAGACCGACGGACTGCATAACCATAAAAAGGCTGTGGTATCCGTTATCGAGTCTGCCTATAATATCGAGGAAAAGGTTGATTTTTGCAGGTGCATCAACAGTTATTTTCATATTGACCTCCCGTTACTCTATGGGAATAAGAGTTGGCATTCTGTCCTGATAAACAGCGATTTTATCAAATCCGCTGCGAAGCGCAATGTTATAGCCCTCTTCTATGCCCGCTCCGAGATGCTCGGCATAATGGGCATCAGAGCCAACGGTAATATACTTACCGCCGAGCTGTCTGAAACGCATCACAATATCCTCTGTCGGCGAGGTTTTGCCTATCTTCTTGCGAAGACCCGAGGTGTTGATTTCAAGAGCTTTCTCGTTTCTGACAAGGGTTATGAGAATTTCGTCGATTATTTCGCTGAATCTGCTCATGTCAACGGGTTTGCCGTAGTTGCCGACAATATAGCGCAAAGGATATGTCAGATGAGCAAGAGAGTCGAAGTTGCCCCATTCGGCAAGCCTGAGCACCCATTCAAAATACTGACCGAGCAAATCCATATAGTCGATGCTCTCATCGTCGAAATTCATATAGTAAAAATCTTCTTTATCGGGCAGATTATGTATAGAACCTAAGATAAAATCATATTTCATTGTGCCGATAAGCTTTTCGGCTATCTGCTTATCATAAACAGCCTGACCGATTTCGGCACCGAGGCAGACAAGAAGCTTTCCGCTGAACGCAGAGCGTGCCTTTGCAATCTCAAAATATGACTGGATAGCCGTGCGGTCAAAATGACCTTTCAGGAATCCGTCAATCTCAAGATGGTCGGTAAACGCAACCGCACGCAAGCCGTTCATATACGCAGTTTCGCAAAGAAACATCGTGGAATGATTGCCGTCAAAAGAATTATCGGTGTGTGTATGCAGATCAACAATATTTTTAAAAGCCATAACATATCACCCCTTACCGATTTATAATAACACATATTTTTGAAAAACAACAGTCAATTTCAAAAAAATGTTGTTTATAAACCGGATTTGTGATAAAATATCAGCAGATACGGAGGTTGATTCAATGAAAATCATTGTTACAGGCTCAAACGGTCAGCTCGGCACGGATGTTGCCGACCTGCTAAAACAAAAAGAATTTGAAGTGATCGGTGCAGACCTGCCCGAAACAGATATAACCGACCCGAGTGCAATTGATTCTCTTATTTCGGAAACAAAAGCGGATGCGGTAATACACTGCGCGGCATTCACTAACGTTGACCTTGCGGAAACGGAAAAAGAAACCTGCAGAAAAATCAATGAAGAGGGCACCCTCAATATCGCTCTTGCCTGCAAAAAACACGGCATAAAACTTCTTTATATCAGCACAGACTATATTTTCAGCGGCGAAGGCAACGAACCTTTTGAAAACGACAGCAAAACCGCTCCCTGCAATTATTACGGAGAAACAAAACTTGCCGGTGAAAACGCTGTCAGAGAAAACTGTGAAAAACATTTCATTGTCAGAATTTCATGGGTATTCGGTGAAAACGGCAAAAACTTCGTTAAAACAATGCTCAGACTTGCTCAGACCAAAGACGAAATCACTGTTGTCTGTGACCAGATCGGCTCGCCCACATATACCAAAGACCTTGCTGTTTTGCTCTGTGAAATGGTAAGCACCGAAAAATACGGCACATATCACGCAACCAACGAGGGCTTTTGCAGTTGGGCGGAATTTGCCGCAGAGATAATGAGACTCTCAAAAGCAAAAACAAAGATTATTCCCATTTCGAGCAGTGAATACAAATCAGTTGCCGTAAGACCCGCAAACTCCCGTCTTTCAAAAGAAGCTCTCACGGAAAACGGATTCCGCAGACTCCCTGACTGGCACGATGCCCTTGAAAGATTCCTCGGGAACATTTAATTCTTTATATGAATAACATATTAACTCTCTGTTATTTTTCTTTTTAAGACTTGTAATAGAGAGTTTTTTATATTATAATACAATAGATAAATTATTGATTAACGGAGCGTTTTAATGGATAACGAAAACAGAAAAGTTAATAACGCTAATGATAATCAGCAGAATGCCTTTGATGAAATCATGGACGGCTTCTATGACCTGACAAGCCTTTACTCCGATTCTCCCAGAAAAAAGCCCGCAAGAAGCAGAGAAGAAGAGCTCAGGCTCAGGGAAGAAAAGCGCAGAGAGCTTGAAATGCAGGCTATCAAGGAGGATATTGAAAGAAGATATTCCCTCCAGCTTGAAACTGCTCAGAACAATGCTCTGCCTGCCGAAAAAGCAGAAAAGCGCAAGCCGCTGACCAATCTTATGCCCGAGATAGATGAGCATGAAACCGTCAGGGAAGAGCTTGAAAGAATCGATGAAATCATCTACGGTCCGAAGGCTGCTGAAGAAGAATCCGCAGAAACTTCAAAATCGGGATTTTTCCGCAAAAAGCACAAGAAAAAAGAACCTGTTAAGGAAACTGTTCAGGAATATTACGAGCCAGAAGAACACAGCGCACTCTACGATGCTTTCTATCGCTTCGGTGACAGCATCTGCCGTTTCCTTGCGGTAATCTTCGGTTTCCTTTTCAAGATTATAAAAGTACCTTTCGTTCGTATTTTCCGTGCATTCTCAGCTGCAACCGAAAACACAAAAATCAGGTTCAGAAAGAGCCTGCGCAACACTCTCAAAGAAACCGTGCGCTTCAGAACCGAAATCAAAAACGGTATGAAAGCCATCAAAAAAGCTGTTAAAAAGCCCTCTACCCTGCCTCACATTATCTCTCACTACATCAAAGCGGCGTTCAGGCTTCACGACAATCTTCTCAAAACAGCATTCAACACTCTTCTTCCGATTGGTGCTCTCGCAGTTTTAATACTCACAATCAATTATTGGAACAGCGTTACCTACGCACTTGAAGTTGTTTATAACGATAATAAAATCGGTTATATCAGCGATGAATCCGTTTATATTGAGGCAAGAGACCTTGTTAAGGACCGATTGAGTTCGGGCGCATACTCAATCAATACCGTTGAAGAAACAGTTGCAGCCTCTCCGTCAGCAGATTTCAACGCCCGCTACTCTTTGAAACTTGTTTCCATTGATGAGCTGAACGATGCCCGCACAATCTCAGATAAAATCATTGAAAACTCGGTTGATAATCTCACTCATGCCTGCGGAATTTACATCAACGGCGAATTCATCTGCGCGGTTAAAAATGAAGCTGACGCAAAAACTGTATTTGATAATATTCTTGCTGAATATGAAGAAGATGCACGTATAAACGGCTATGTTGTAGGTCTTGATGAAACGATAGACTATGTTCAGGGTCTTTACCCCGATGAAGCCAACATTATGTGGGATGCAACAAAGCTTTCGGACACCGTAAACGGCAAATCTATGCATCACACTCTTGCTGCAACCGACACAGCTCAATCCATAGCTGAATTCTACTCAATCAGCGAAGAACAGCTTAAGGCATACAATCCCGGCTATGATTTTGAAAACATCAAAGCAGGAGATCAGATAACAGTTTCAAGCTCCGATAAGCTCGTGAGCATCAGAAAAACAGTTACAACAACCAGCACCCGCGATATTGAATTCGAAACCGTTACAAAGCGCGATGTTACCAAATACAGCGGTTACAGAAGCGTTACCCAGAAGGGTGTTAACGGTACGGAAAGAGTTACCAAAACTCAAATTTACATTGACGGAGTACTCAAGGATACTGATTATGACTATGAAACAATCACCGAGCCTGTTGACGAAATCGTAACCATTGGCACAAAGACTTCATATAACGGTGTTTATATCGGCTCCGCTTCAAAGAAGGGCTTCCTCTGGCCCGCACCGAGCTGCCATTACGTTAGCTCGGCTTACGGCTGGCGAAGCAGAGGCTGGCACACCGGCATTGACCTGGTTAAGGCAGGCGGCGGTGCAAACGGCACCCCCGTTATTGCTTCAAGAAGCGGCCGTGTTGAGGTTGTTCAGCGAAGCAATTCAGGCTACGGCAATATGATTCTCATCAACCACGGCGACGGCTACAAGACCAGATATGCCCATATGATAACGGGATCAATGACGGTTTCGGTAGGGCAGTATGTTGAAGCGGGTCAGACCATCGGCAAGGTTGGTTCAACGGGTAACTCAACG
>JAZNRG010000183.1:0-3210 GCA_045590575.1 Acutalibacteraceae bacterium
GATATAGTTTATACTCTTATCACTCTTTCAATTTCAGCCTTTGCGCTGACTTCCCTTGACTCTGTTGCCCGAGTCGGCAGACTATCCTTCCAGGAGCTTGTTCTTGTCGATTCCATAACCGATGACAATATGGGTAAAGTCAGAAAAGTGCTTACAAACAAGTATTTTGCGACAATTATTACCCTTGTGCTTGCATACGGTCTTACGCTTGTCGGCTATAAGAATATCTGGGCGCTTTTCGGTGCGTCAAACCAGCTTTTGTCCGTATTTGCGTTCCTTGCATGTGCGGTGTTCCTCAAGAGGAGCAAAAAGGTAAGATGGTTTATGTATATTCCTCTTGGCGCAATGCTTGCCGTAACCTTCACAGCTTTGGGCATGACGGTATATAACAAAGCAACAGCACTTATCATGTCTTCAAGCACAGACATTTTCGGCGACATACTTCAGCTTGTGTTTGCAACGCTGATTATAATTCTCGGTGTCTGCGTTGTGATTGAAGGTTTCAGAAAGCTTTTCAGAAAAGGGGACAAAGAAATAAAAAGTGAGGTAACTGTATGAAAAAAGCAATGTCATTTATTCTCGCAGCGGCAATGCTGTTTGCTTTCGCCTCCTGCGACACACAAGATGCCGATATGGTTGCCGAGCTTGGATTGAATGCAGACACAAAAGCGGCAACGGAGCAGACGGTCAAGGTTAATTCTGCAATTTATTCCGTGCTTGATTTTGAAGATAAAACGGAATATGAATTTGCTACAAAGGGACTTATAGATGCGCCCGAAGAACTTGAACTCAAGGATGCTGACGGAAAAGTTATCTGGAGCCAGAAGGCATACGGCTTTGTTGATAACTATGAAAAATGCCCGGATACTGTAAATCCGAGCCTCTGGGAAAACACTAAAAACAACCACGCCTACGGTCTTTTTAAGGTTTGTGAAAACATATATCAGGTTAGAGGCTATGATATGGCAAACCTTACTCTTATCAAAGGCGATACTGGATGGATAATTTTTGATCCTTTGATGAGCGTTGAATGCACTCAGGCGGCAATGCAGCTTGTTGAAAAGAATTTCGGCAAGCATCCTATTAAAGCTGTTATTATTTCTCATCCACATGTTGACCATTACGGCGGTATCAAAGGCATAATGACAGATGAACAGGCTGCCGACAGCAATCTTACGCTCGAAGAACAGCTTGCAAGCGGCTTTATCCCGATTATTGTTCCCGAGCATTTTACCGAACACGCAGTGAGCGAAAATCTCTATGCAGGCAAGGGTATGGGCAGAAGAGCGTCTTATCAGTACGGCGTTTTCCTTGAACAGTCCGAAACAGGCAAAATGGCAATGGGAATCGGAATGGGTCAGTCAACGGGAATGGTCAGCTTTATCAGACCGACATACGAAATCAAAAACACGGGTGAAGTTTACACAATCGACGGCGTCATAATGGAATTCCAGATGACTCCCGGAACTGAAGCTCCGGCAGAAATGAACATATGGTTCCCTGAAATGAAGGCACTTTGGGTTGCCGAAAACTGCACGGCAACTCTTCATAATCTTTATACATTAAGAGGCGCACAGATTCGTGACGGAAATGCATGGGCAAAATATATAACCGAAGCGATTGCTCTTTACGGAAACGATGTGCAGGTCACCTTCCAATCTCATAACTGGCCGCATTGGGGCAATGAATATGTCAATGATTATCTTGCGGATACTGCGGCTGTCTATAAATTCATCAACGATCAGACTCTCACCTACATAAATCAGGGATACTCATCCGATGAAATTTCAAATATGATCGAATTGCCCGATGAACTTGCAAAGAATTGGTATACCCGCCAGTATTACGGCACGGTTGCCCACAATTCAAAAGCCGTTTACCAGAAATATATGGGTTGGTACGATGCAAACCCTGTCAATCTCAATCCTCTTGAGCCTTCAGAAAGCGCAAAGAAATGGGTTGAATATCTCGGTGATACGAATGAGGTCCTCCGCAAAGCGAAGGCTGATTTTGATAAAGGTGAGTATCAATGGGTTGCAGAGGTTACGAATATTCTTGTTTTTGCTGACCCCGAAAACAAAGCGGCAAGATTGCTTTGTGCAGACGCCCTCGAGCAGCTCGGATATCAGGCTGAATCGGGTGCGTGGAGAAATGCTTATCTTTCTGCCGCACTTGAACTGCGAAGCGGAAATGCCGCACAAAAGGGTGCGAATGCAAAAACAGACGGCAGCGTTATCAGAAATATAACTGCGGAAATGGTGTTTGACTATGTTGCCATTCTTTTGGATAAAGACGCAATTTCAAATGAGAACTTTAAAATAAACATTGTTATTGCGGATACGCAGGAAAAAATTATGCTTCATTTCAATAACGGAGCCTTGCTGCAGTATGCAAACATGAATTCGGATGACGCAGAGCTTACCGTAACCTGTCCTCGGAAGGCACTTGCACTCATTATTCAGAAAGACATGGATAAAATCAAAGCTTCAATGAGGCTTGAGGGCGATGCTTCAAAGCTTGAGCTTATTGTTAATAATCTTAATCAGTTTGATTCTGCAGGCAACGCAGATTTCAATATAGTGGAGCCTTAATTTGTTAAACTGTAATTTTATCCCGTTGAAGGTATAAAAACATCATCGGCAAAGCTCGATGAATACAAGGCTCGGGCTGAAAAGCTCATAGAAATCATCAACACTCCCAAAGAATATTTCTCACTCCGTTTCTTCTATTTTATTTGGGATTGCCTCACTTGGAAATACAACGGCATTCTCTGGCTCTTCTCAAAAATTTTCGGTTGATGAACTTAACAAAGTAACAACCTAATAACACCAAAGCCGACAGATTAAAATCCCGTCGGCTTTTTTAATGATATTATCTGTAAACTATTTCGTTGAGAATGATTTCTTCGATGGCGCTGATGATATTATTCATTCTTCTTACCCATTCCATCTGGTCGGTTGCTTTGAGTTCTTCTGTTACGTCGTATCTTTCACAATAGAGGGGAAGAAGAATATCAAAGCGAGTCTGAGCTTTGGAATCAATTTCGTGAAGGTGGTCATCGAGCGTGTCACCTAAAACGAATCGGTTCCAGAGTGCGGGACGGTGATTTTTGAGATAATCTTTTCTCATTCTGCCGTATTTGCCGAGAGGTTTGTGTTCTTTCTCTTTGAGTACGATGTCGGGGATAAAATAATCTCCGTTTCTTGTATA
>JAZNRG010000184.1:0-3358 GCA_045590575.1 Acutalibacteraceae bacterium
TTTTGCTCTTAATTCCAATATTTCTTTTTCATATTGCTTGATATGTCTGTAACTTCTGGGCATAAAAATTCCTCCTATGATAGATTCATTCTACCATAGGAGGATGTTTTTTTCATTGTCCGTTTTTACTGGACCTGTTCAATAGAGATTCCGGCGGTTAATCTTTATTTATTAATCTTCAAGAATTGCTCTCTTGTATTTTTCGAGAAGTTTGCGCGCAACCTCAACCGTATTTTCGTTGCTCGGTTCATCGGGGTTTGCAGTTGACAGCCATTTTCTTTCGAATTCTGCATAGCTCTTATAGAACTGATTACCGCGATAGATGTTTCTTTCGCAATGCTGTTTGCGTGTTGTGGTTGAAAAAAGCTTGCGCTTGGGGAATTCATATGCAAGGCGTTCAAAGAAGCTCTGCCAACGCTTCACATAATATGTGCCGATAAGTCCGCCCCATTCCTTCCAGGCATAGTCATAGTTGACGGTGTTTGCAATCGGGCCCCAGAGAGTGACCTGAGTGAGAAGGTTCAGCTCAAAATTTTGTTGATCTTTTTCGGTAAAAGCAAGCTCTCTTGCCTGCCTGAGATGTTCGTGAAGAGTGAGCTCGGGGCGGGTCTGAAGAAGCTCATCAACTTCGCCGCATATTTTAAGGAATGCATTTGACGAACGTTCAAATATACTTACATCCTTATTAGTGTAGCCGTACATTGCCTTGTCGTAAAGGTTGGAAACATAGTTGCTGAGCACCTGACGCACGAGGTCGCACGCATCAAAGGCGAAACCGTCTTTTGTTGCGTTTTCGGAACTGAGAAGAAGCTCTGCTGCTCTGTAAAGAGTTTTGTTGTCATAACGAAGCTCTCTGAAATCATTGGGAGCAGTGTGGCGCAAATCTGTTGCGGGTCTTGCACAGATAACAGAACCGGTTTCTCTGCCTGTGCAGTTTTCACTGTAACAGGTTTCGCTGAGAAGATTCATTGCATCAAAAAGGCATTTTTCCTTGCTGCCGTAACGGCGATATGCATAATCTTTGAGCCACTCATTAAGATTGATTGAGTTTGCTTCGGTAAGCATCTGAAATGCAAGGTCGTAGTAAAGCGGATTCTGGAATATACCTTCCATGAAAAGTCCCGTGCCCGTGCAGTTATCGCAGTCAAGCTGAGCGAACTGATTGTCGGCAAGAGCCTTGATGCTTCCGTGAAGAGTGTTTCTGTCGCCGAAATTATGGATGTTTCCGAGCACAAATTCGTAGCCCCAGAAATTTTCGGTTTCCTTATATTTCTGTCCGTTGATATCAAGAATGAGAAGTCTTTCTCTGGGAACAGCCTTTACTATCTGTTCGCGGAGTGACCAGCTCTGCATAACCCATACAGAGTCTTTGTCAAAGTCTTTATAAAGGCTGTCAATGGCTCTGCCGACCTTCCAAAGATAATCCTTTGTCTTGATTGAAGGGGTGTTCTCGTGGAACGGGTCGCAGGCATAATAATGATATGCACCGAAAAGCTGACGCTGTTTTTCAAGGAGAGCAGTGCCGAATTTTTTGAAATAACGGTCGGTAGGGTCAAGCTGATATGTAATCGGGAAGTTGCACCACGAAGGAATCAGATGAAGTCTGACCTTGTTGAAAATCTTGGTTACGGTTGAAGGAACGGTACCCGTAAAGCCCTGCTGAATAGGGGTCATACCGAGTTCAACTTCTCTGTCGATAATCTTTTTGCCGAGTTCAAGGCGGCTTTCAATGTATTTTACATCGGTGAGGCTGAAATAACCTGTTATGTTTGACATAAGCTGCCAGGGCCAGAAGGATGGTCCTGAAATGAAAGAGAGTGCACCTGTTTCGCTGTATTTGAAATCTCTCATTGTGTAGTACCACACAGCCTCACTGCCGACAACGGAAAGAGGCATATTGATGCCGTTCATTGCCATAAAGTCGATTTCTTTTTCCCAGTCTTCCCACTTCCAGTAGGCGAAGGAATAACCAAAGGTGCAGTAATTCATATAAGCACGACGTTTCTGAGGGATAATCTTCGAGATTCTGCCTTCAAAAAGTGGCGCATCTTCAATGCTGAATTCACGGTTGCCGCAATGTGAAATGTTAACGCCGCAATATTTTTTGAGATATGCATAGTATCCCATTGCCTGGCTGATTTTGCAGTCGCCGCATATAACAACCTTTCCGTTTTCGCAGAACACTTCATATGTGTTTTTGCCGTCAACGGAATCAATTGTGCGCAGTTCAAACAAATCAGCTATATCGGGAGTGTTTCTTAAAATAAGATTCTTCATTGTTTTCTCCTTGATTAAAACCTATACAAAAATATTATATATTAAAATAAAAATATTAGCAAGTTTTTTTAAGGATTTTACAGTTTCTTTAAAACTTTACGGAAACTATGTGGTAAAATAAAAACAAACAACAGGATATAAGCGTAAAAAATTGCATAAAATGTGAAATAATGCTTTACTTAAAACGAGAAATAAAGTAAAATAGATTATAATAGCGACTATAAGAAAGAGGTGTTAATATATGAAACCCGTTTATAACCGTATTCTTCTTAAACTCAGCGGTGAGGTTCTTTCGGGAGGCAAGGGTCACGGCTTTGATTTTGATACAATCACCTCCATTTGTACTGCTGTCAAGAAGGTTACGGATCTCGGCGTAGAAGTAGGTCTTGTTGTCGGCGGCGGCAATTTCTGGAGAGGACGTTCGGGCGGTAGTATGGACAGAACCCGTGCAGACCACATCGGAATGCTTGCAACCGTTATGAACTCGCTTGCTCTTGCAGATACACTTGAGCAGCTCGGCGTAACGGTAAGAGTTCAGAGTGCTATCGAAATGCATCAGATAGCAGAAACCTATATCAGAAACAAGGCTGTCCGTCATCTTGAAAAAGGCAGAGTTGTTATTTTCGGCAGCGGCACGGGCAATCCGTTCTTCTCAACCGATACCTGCGCAGCTCTCAGAGCGGCAGAAATCAAGGCAGACATCATCTTCAAGGCAACCAATGTTGACGGCGTTTACGATAAGGACCCCAACAAGTTTGCAGATGCGGTCAAGTATGATGTTGTAACCCACAGTGAGGTTCTTGAAAAAGACCTTAAGGTAATGGATTCAACGGCAGCTTCGCTTTGCCGTGACAATAACATTCCGATTCTCGTTTTCAATCTCGAAGACCCCGAAAACATAGTAAGAGCTAAGTCGGAGGCCAAGCGGTCTTAGGAAGACAATCCTTTTGTACAACTCCTTGGCTCACAGAACGACATGGCTACGATCCGACTTGATTCAACGGCAGCTTCGCTTTGCCGTGACAATAACATTCCGATTCTCGTTTTCAATCTCGAAGACCCCGAAAACATAGTAAGAGCT
>JAZNRG010000185.1:0-18496 GCA_045590575.1 Acutalibacteraceae bacterium
GCTACGATCCGACTTAAGGTAAGGTATTAAGCATTAACGGCAACCTTGTATCCGTAAGATTTGAAGGCAACGTTTCGATGAACGAAATCTGCTATGTTAATGTTGACAACACAAAACTTAAGAGTGAGGTTATCCGTATACGCGGAGATATCGCACAAATTCAGGTTTATGAAATGACAAACGGCATAAAGCGCGGAGACGAAGTTGAATTTACGGGCGATATGCTTTCAGCTCAGCTTGGTCCGGGTCTTCTCGGCCAGGTTTATGACGGACTCCAGAATCCGCTGCCCGTTTTAGCCGAGCAGGCAGGCTGGTTCCTTGAAAGAGGAATTTACGCCGACGGACTCAACGCCGAAAAGAAATGGGAGTTCACTCCCACTGCAAAAATCGGTGACACCCTGCGTGCGGGTGAATACTTCGGCACCGTTCCCGAAGGACCTTTCACACACAAAATCTTTGTTCCGTTTAATCTTCTCGGAAACTATACCCTTAAATCAATCGCAGATAAAGGCGAATATACCGTCAGCGAAACCGTTGCGGTTCTTGCTGACGAAAGAGGCAGAGAAATTCCCGTTTCGATGTCGTTCAAATGGCCCGTTAAAAGAGCCGTAAAGTGCTATACGGAAAGACTTGCACCCGTTGAAACAATGGAAACGAAGGTGCGCCTTATCGACTCTTTCTTCCCCGTTGCAAAGGGCGGAACTTATTGCACCCCCGGTCCCTTCGGCGCAGGCAAAACCGTTTTGCAGCATACCACATCAAAGTATGCGGATGTTGATATTGTTATTATTGCCGCCTGCGGTGAGCGTGCGGGTGAAGTTGTTGAAACTCTTACCGAATTTCCCGAGCTGACAGACCCGAAAACCGGCCGTTCTCTTATGGAACGCACCATAATTATTTGCAACACATCATCAATGCCCGTTGCTTCCCGAGAAGCATCGGTTTATACTTCGGTAACGCTTGCCGAATATTACCGTCAGATGGGTCTTAACGTTCTTCTTCTTGCCGATTCAACATCACGCTGGGCGCAGGCACTGCGTGAAATGTCGGGCAGACTTGAAGAAATTCCCGGCGAAGAGGCCTTTCCCGCATATCTCGAATCATACATTGCCGCTTTCTATGAAAGAGCAGGCTATGTTCTTCTTCCCGACGGAAGCAAAGGCTCGGTTACAATCGGCGGCACGGTTTCACCTGCGGGCGGTAACTTTGAAGAACCTGTTACTCAGGCAACCCTCAAGGTTGTAGGTGCATTCCACGGTCTTTCCCGCGAACGCTCCGATGCAAGAAAATACCCCGCAATTGACCCGCTTATTTCGTGGTCAAAATATAAGACCGTTACAGATTCCGCAAAATCGGCTTTCTGCAAAAACATTCTTCTCCACGGCGACGAAATCGGCTCAATGATGAAGGTTGTCGGTGAAGAAGGCACAAGCCTTGAGGATTATACAGTATATCTCAAATCCGAAATGCTTGATTCCGTTTATCTTCAGCAGAATTCCTTTGACCTTGTTGATGCAAACTGCACGAGAGAGCGTCAGAGATATGTTACGGATAAGCTTATTTATGTTCTCGGCAGTGATTATGCACTTGATAATAAAGATGATGCCCGCAGCTTCTTCAACCGTATGCGTCAGAAGTTCATAGACTGGAACTATACGGAATTTGAAAGCGATGCTTTTGCGAAGGCAGAGGCTGAAATTGATGCAATGTATGCCGACGGTCAGGGCAAAACAACTGCCGCGGCAGAACTTTTGTTAAAGGACGGTGAGTGATAATGAATAAAGTTTTCAACAGAATCGAATCCATAACGGGCAACGTTATCACCGTCAAGGCAGAAGGTGTGCGCTATAATGAGCTTGCACAGATAAACACCCGTTTCGGCAAATCCCTTGCACAGGTCAACAAAATTGACGGCGATATTGTTTCACTCCAGGTTTTCGCAGGCGGTCAGGGTGTTTCAACGGGCGACGAAGTGCGTTTCCTCGGTCACGAAATGCGTGTTTCGTTCAGCGAGGATTTGCTCGGCAGAATCTTCAACGGTTCGGGCGAGCCGAGAGATAAGGGTCCCGCCCTTACCGAAAATATGAAATCCATCGGCGGACCGTCGGTTAACCCCACAAAGCGTATTCTCGCAAACCGTATGATGAGAACAAATATCCCGATGATTGATATGTTCAACACTCTCGTTGTTTCGCAGAAGCTCCCCATTTTCTCAATCTCGGGCGAACCCTATAACCGGCTTCTTGCAAGAATTGCCCTTCAGGCCGAGGCGGATGTTATCGTGCTCGGAGGTATGGGTCTTAAATATGACGACTTCCTCTATTTCAAAGAAGAACTTTCAAACGGCGGTGCGCTGAGCAAAACCGTTATGTTTATTCATACCGCATCCGACCCTACCGTTGAATGTATGATGATTCCCGATATGGCACTTGCCGTTGCAGAGCAGTTTGCATTGCAGAATAAGGACGTTCTTGTTCTTCTCACCGATATGACAAACTTTGCCGACGCAATGAAAGAAATCGCCATCACTCAGGAACAGGTTCCCTCAAACCGCGGATATCCCGGCGACCTCTATTCACAGCTCGCATCACGCTATGAAAAGGCTGTTGACTTTGCCGATTCGGGCTCTGTTACAGTTCTTGCAGTTACAACAATGCCCGGCGACGACGTTACTCATCCCGTTCCCGATAATACAGGTTATATCACCGAGGGTCAGTATTACCTCAAGGGCGGAAGAATCGAGCCCTTCGGTTCACTTTCACGACTTAAGCAGAACGTCAACGGCAAAACCCGTAAGGATCACCGTGCGCTTATGGACGCAATGATCCGTATGTATTCTTCTTATAAAGAAACACTCGAAAAGAAGAATATGGGCTTTGCAATGACACGCTGGGACGAAAAACTTCTCAAATACGGTCAGCTTTTCGAAAACAGACTTATGGATTTGTCGGTCAATCTTTCTCTTGAAGAGGCTCTTGACCTTGGCTGGAAAATCCTTGCGGAATGTTTTGAAAAGGATGAAACAGGTATTAAATCCGACCTTACAGACGAGTTCTGGCCCGTCAGATAAGGAGGATTGAAGTGGCAAAAATCAAACTGACTAAAAATGAGTTAAAGATACAGAAGGATGCCCTCAAAATGTATCGGAGATATTTGCCTACTCTGACACTCAAAAAGCAGCAGCTTCAGGCTGAAATACGCACCATCGAAGCGAAAGCGGAATCGGTAAGAAAAGAGAGAGAAGACCTTGAAAAAGGCTTCGGTTCGTGGATTGCCGTTTTCAGCGAAACAGACGCTTTCCCCGACGGAATAATCACCGTGAGCAATATCCGTAAAGGCACGGGCAATATTGCGGGCGTTGCGATTCCCGTCTATGAAGGTGCGGATTTCTCCAGAGCAGACTATGATTTATACGAAACACCGCTTTGGGTCGATATAGCCGCAAACCACATGGAAAAGGCGATGTCGCTTGACCTTGAAGCGGAAGTGTTGGATGAGCAGGTCAGACTTCTTGAGCAGGAGCTTCACGCAACCTCGCAGAGAGTCAATCTGTTTGAAAAGGTAAAAATTCCCGAAACGGAGGAAAACATCAAAAAGATCTCAATTTATATGGCGGATCAGCAGGTAAGTGCCGTTGTCCGCTCAAAGATTTCAAAACGCAAAATTGCGGCACGCAATGAAATATCTTCGGAAACGGAGGTGTACTCATTATGATAGTGCCTATGAAAAAAGTTTCTCTCATAATTATGGGAGATAAAAAATCCGATACCCTCAAAAAGCTGCGCAAGCTCGGTATTCTTCACATTGAATCGGTTGAAGGCTCGGGCAAAAAGCTTGAAGAAATCAAAGAAAGAGTGTCTTTGCTTGAAAGTGCGCTTTTCAGCATTTCGGAAAAGAAAAACAAAAAGATAAAGCAAGAAAATATTGATATTGAAAAAGCTTTTTCCGTTGCAAAGGAAATTGTTTCTCTTGAAGATGAAAAAAAGCTGTGTTCAGCGAAAAAAATTACTCTCGCCGCAGAGCTTGACCGTCTTTCGGGCTGGGGTGAGCTTGATCCCGAAAAGCTTGGTACTCTTGCTGAAAAAGGCGTTGATATTTCGCTTTATGAAATGCCGGTAAAAGAATATGAAAATCTCGGTGAAAACATAAAAACGCTGCCGCTTGAGAAAACAAAAGCTTCCGTAAAATTTTTGTTAATCAAATCGGGCGTTGAAGGCGAAAATGATGTTGTTGATTCATTAAAGTCTTACCGTCTTGAAATGCCTTCGGTATCGACGGCTGAAATCAGGCAAAAGCTTGAAACCCTTAATAATCGCATAAAAGAGATTGACGAAAAGGTTTCATCGTTTGCAGGCTGTGCCGACGGTATCAAAAAAGCAATCAAGGCTTGGGAAAAAGAAATTGAGTTTGAGGTTTACGCAACGGGTATGACAAACGAAAATCTTTCTGACGTAACCGTTTCGTATTTCACGGGTTATGTTGAAGAAGAAAATCTTGAATGCCTCAAGCAGACTGCAAAGGAAAACTCATGGGGTCTCCTTGTTGATGAACCCACCGAAGAGGATAATGTTCCAACCAAGCTGAAAAACAACAAATTTGTCAGCCTTATCTACCCGCTGACCGACTTCCTCGGAACGGTACCCGGATATTTTGAATACGATATTTCAGGCTGGTTCCTCGGATTCATCCTCATTTTCTTCGGAATTATCTTCGGTGACGGCGGCTACGGACTGCTTATTTCTGCCGTTACGGGAATTCTGATTGCAAAAACACTTGCATCAAAAAAGAAAGTTCCCCCTGCATTTTTGCTTATCGGGCTTTTCGGACTTTCTACAATTCTCTGGGGAACGCTCACTTGCACCTGGTTCGGTCTTTCTCCAGAACAGTTGCCCGAGTGGCTTCAGAAATTATCGATACCCGTTATTTCAAATGTTTATGCCGACAAAATCTGGTATCCGCCCTGGACTAACGGAGAATACGGCTTAACAACCGCGCAGAATCTGCAGATATTCTGCTTCTCGCTGGCTCTTGTTCAACTGACCGTAGCGCATATCAAGGTTGCCGCACGGAACAGAAAGTCAATCAAGATTCTCGGCGACATCGGTTCAATAATGCAGCTTGTCGGCATCTTTTATGTGGTGCTCAGCTTTGTTGTAAACGCTCAGGTTTTTCCGTTCGGTCTTGTGATAAGCGGCATTCCCGTCGGCACGGTTGCGCTTGTTATGGTTATAGCAGGCTTCGTTATGAGCTTTGTATTCTCGAACTATAACGGCAGCATCGGCAAATCAATCCTTGAAAGCCTCAAGAACATCGTTTCCGTTTTGCTCGGCGTTGTAAATGTTTTCTCGGATATAGTTTCATATATCAGACTTTGGGCAGTCGGTCTTGCGGGTGCGGCAATATCCGCAACCGTCAATGAGCTTGCAAGTCCCTTGCTCGGCAACTTCTTATTTATGATAATTGCGATTGTGCTTCTTGTGTTCGGTCACGGACTGAATATGATACTGAATGTTCTTTCGGTTATCGTTCACGGTATCAGACTCAACACACTGGAGTTCTCATCGCATCTCGATATGTCCTGGAGCGGACATAAATTCAAACCCTTTGAAGAACAAATTGAAGATTAAGGAGAGTTATTATGAACTTCGGATTATTAGCAACAGCTCTGGCGATGGGTATCGCCGCAACAGGCTCTGCAATCGGTATCGGCATTGCAGGTCAGGCATCAATCCGTGCTTGGAAAAAATGTTATATGAGCAACAAGGCAGCACCCTTCATTCTTACCGTTTTTGCAGGTGCGCCGCTTACACAGACCATCTACGGCTTCCTTCTTATGCAGCAGATGACCTCGGCAGATGCAGACCCCGCATTCCTCTTCGGTCTCGGTATCGCATCGGGTATTGCAATGGCAGTTTCAGCCGTTGTTCAGGGTAAAGCAGGCGCCGCAGGTGCAGATGCTCTTGCCGAAACAGGCAAAGGATTCTCGCAGTACATCACCGTTGTCGGTCTTTGCGAAACAGTTGCACTTTTTGCACTCGTTTTCAGCATGGTTGCCCTCGGATAATAACAATAATATCAAACAAAGCCGACGGATTAAACCCCGTCGGCTTTGTTATTCAAAACTTTCAAATTAATCGAAAAAATAACATTAATAAAACTGATATTAAGGAAAACGTACTCTATGATATATAAGGAAGTTTCAACAATTATCTTTACTGCAAAGAACACGGAATGCAAAAACACATAAAAATTACAACGTTAAAAAGAAAAGCAAAGATACAAAATACAGAGAGAATCCATACAGAGTGGTAAATTCTTCGATATCGATGCGGTGGGAGGATTTAATTTCATTTGAGCCAAAGCCGAAATATTCATCCGAAACTTGTTACAGATTTTACTGCGAGTAAAGCGAACGATTTCGTTTATACTGTGTGTTGTTAAAAAACAGGTTCGCTCCAAACGGTATTAATCTTGTTTTTTATTGACTGTTCAAACACCGCATTATGAGGAACGGGAGTTTCCGGTTCGCCGTTTTCGCTGTATTTATATCTCGGGATATCCGATGAACGGTTTTTATCAAAAACAAGCGTATCATCTTTTACTGTGAACACATAATGAAGACCGTAGCCGTAACCGTATTCTTCAAGGCTTTCAAGCCTGAGAGAGTTGTTTTGAACGGTGTAGCTGTAGATTCCGTTATAGCTGCTGAATCCCGAATACCGAAAAGATGCGGTTTTATTCTCCTTGTCAAGTATTACTGTCGGCGGAAGCGGGTCGGGGGAGTTCCGAAGAATATAAGTAACGGTATTTTCACCGTCAGGATTAAACTTCGGCTCTTCCGATTCTGCTTTTACGCCAAGTTCTTTTTGTGCTTCCATCACGCAGATTTCATAAGCGCCGATGCCGTCATAAGCAAAAGAAAGCGAATAAAGTTTCTTTGCTTCCTCCGAGTTGTCGCCTTTTATCGGAACGTAATAGTCGAGCAGCGAGAAGGTGCCGTCGGTGTTTTGCACAAAGGTCATAACGGCGGTATCTGAAACAGCCCCTGCGGTTTCGAGCTTGTTGTTTTTGGTTGAGAAGGTTGTATAGCAGGTTGTAAGATAAAGTTTTATTTTAAAATCCTGCGATTCATCGAAAATAATTTCCGATTTCAGAATTTCAAATGCTGCACAGGCGTATTCGCCTTTTGAAATGCTCTCCTGATATTTTTCGGTGATTGCTGCCTCAACGGCACGGTCGAGATGAACCTGATTGAGAAAAACATTGTTGAGCACGGCATCAAACGAGTTGCAGCCCTCAATGTCTTTTTTGTTTACCGTAACCAGAATGAAATTGCCCAACATTGCGGTGTCGCCCGGTTCGGGAGCATTGCTGATAACGCTTATCATCAACTCTCCGTTGTTTACCGTAACAAGATCAACGCTGAATTCATATTGAAGTGTTGGAGCGGTAACATAAACAACAAGAAGCGAATCCTCGCTGAAATCAACTGTTTCTGCAAGACTGTCAAAAGGCGTCTGCTTTTCATCGATATAAGAGAAATCAAACAGATCCGCAAACTCATTTTTGAAGCCTGCCAATTCTTCATCGGTATCGATTTTATATACGGGAAGATGCTGAACGGTGTTGCCGCTCAGCGTGTCGGCGTTGACTGCGCCGGAAAAGAACCGTGCATCGGTTGTGTAGCCTGCGTATGAAACGAACCAGCCGTTCGGAATCCACTTTGCCGTTGAGGTATTCTCAACCGCCGAACCCGTAGCTTTTAGTCTGTAAACCCAACGGAAAACCGATGAATCGGAGTTAGGGTTAACTTGACCGTCTTCGTTGTGATAACCGTAGCAGAGATAGAAATCTCCGTTTTCCTGCTCAAGCAAAACATAGAGGGGCTTTACATCGATTTCGTTTGCATAAAGCTGCCAGGCTCTTTTATTTTCATTTTTCAGCCTTTTTACGCTCAGACCCTGATACCAGCTTTCATCGTTTCTGAATCTCGAATCAAAATTATCTTCATTGAGCATTATTTCTTCCATATACCCGAGCTTCTGCCAGTCAAAGCCGTTGTGCTTCTGCAGGTTCATTTCGCCAATGATTCTGAATGCACCGATATCTTCTACTGAGGGACCTGTCCAGGAATAAGAGCCGTTATCATAAACATAATCGGTAACCGAAAAATGATGAACGTTTGGAAATGTTTTTCCGTGTTTAACTTCAAAAACAATGCTGGCGGAGCCGGTTATTTTGGCTTCCCCGTCTTTTCTGTAATAACCGCCTTCAAATCGGTATGTACCCGATTCCGACATATCCTGCAGAGAAATCGGATAGCGGTATGTAAAGGTTTCGCCCGAATTGAGCTTATGATACTGGTTGCTGTAAGAGAGGCTGTCGGTTATATTGCAGGATACCCATTCGCCGTTGCTCTTGCGGTCAAACTTATGATAATCATCGTAGATAACAAAATCACTGTCGCTTTCGTTTATCCATCTGATTTCGATGAAGGGCGCGAAGTCCGAGAAATCCGCATCGGTGATTTCAAGAGAAAGACCCTCAAACGAAGAACTGCATTCTTTGACTCTGATGTTATCGGGAGAATTATGTTTTATCGGGTCGGTCATAAATCCGATTCCAACCGCAATGCTCAGAATGACCGCAATCAGAATTACCCAGAAAGCGGGTTTTTTATAATTAAGAACGGATTTTATTCTGCTCTTAACTCCTGTTTCGCCGAAGGCAACAGGGCAGGAGGTTATCATTTTTCTCGGAACGCTGCAATTCAGAAGTGCCTCAGAATAAGGCTTTTTGCCTTCTTCACCCAATGATCTGATAACTTTTTCGTCGCAAGCGAATTCTATATCACGGCACAGAAGAATATACGCAACCCACATCAAAGGATTGAACCAATGAAATGAAAGCAGGAGAAATCCGAGCGGCTTCCACCAATGGTCTTTGCGTTTCAGATGAGCCTTTTCGTGAGCGATGACATATTCTTTTTCTTCATCGGAAATATCCGACGGCAGGTATATTTTTGGTTTGAACACGCCGAGAATAAACGGAGTTTTAATACCGTCGCACAGCAGGATATTATCCTTGTACGGAGCGGAAATCCTGACTTTTCTTTTGATTATTATGTAGCTTGCAGCAGAATAAATGAGCATAACTCCCATACCGCCGAGCCATCCGAAGTAAGCATACATCGAATCCCAACTGGTGCTTTCTACATCACCCGGCATTGTGTAATCTATTTCTTCGGGATAAATCGGATTGGAAACAATATGAAGGTTATAGTCATCGTTTCTTGTTTCCTGGTACTGAAACTGCTCCGTGGGTATTGTTTCTTTGCTCGGAATGAGGCTGAGTGCGCTTTCAAGCGAAAACGGGCATATAAGCCTTATTGCAACCATACCCCAAAGAGCAACGATTATTGCTTTGGGTGCTTTTTTCAATATCAAGCGGAGTATTATAATTGCCGCAACAAGAAAGCTTGCGGAAATGCTTGTGTTGAGAACCCAAAAGAAAAAGTCTGTATAAAATCTTTCGATAAAACCTGCAAATATGTTATATATATCTATCCAAGAATCCATAATTAATCCTCCTTATAAGAATCAATCATCCTTCGGATTTCCGACACCTCATCGGCAGAGAGCTTTTTCCTTTTTGAAAAAGCGGCGATAAAAGCGGGCAGAGAGCCCTTGAATGTTTCTTCAACAAAGTTTTCACTCTGAATTGCAAGAAATTCTTCTTTTGACATAAGTGAAGTTACCGTTCCGCTTTCGTTTCTGAAAAATCCTCTGTCGCAGAGTTTTCTGAGAACTGTATAAGTTGTTGATTTTTTCCAGTTCAGCTTTTCTTCGCAGATTTTTACAAGATCACCCGAAGAAAGAGGCTCGTTTGCCCATATGATATCGGCAAAAATCTCCTCAACAGCACCGAGTCTGATATCTTCCATAAAATAACCTCCTTGGTCTATCACCAGTAAACCTTACATTTACAGTCTATCGTCAATAGACCGATATGTCAATGGCAAATTGTATAAGTTTACCGTTTGTTCAAAAAAGCATTGATTATTTTGAATTTTGTGATATTATTAAAATGAACGATTTTATACGAAAGGGATTACATATATGGCTAAGTATCTTATTGTTAACGCAGATGATTACGGTATGTGTCACGCAGCCAACCAGGCTGTTGCAGAGCTTTTTGACGGCGGCTGGCTCAAATCCGCAACCGTTATGATGCCCTGCCCCACAGCTAAGGAAGCTGTTGAATATTCAAACGCTCATCCCGAGCATGCTATCGGTATTCACCTTACTATGACAAGCGAATGGGGCAAATACCGCTGGAAGCCTCTCACAAACGGCAAAACTCTTATTGACGAAGAAGGCTTTATGTGGCATGAGAGCGACCAGGTTGAGAAGAACGCATCATATGCAGACCTCGAGGCTGAAATCAGAGCACAGATTGACCTCGCTCACAGCTGGGGTATGAAGCCTTCTCATACCGATAACCATATGGGCTCACTTTACGGTCATTATACCGGCAGGCTCGGTCTTGCAAAGATGACTCTCCGTGTATGCGGTGAATACGGCTATGCATACCGTCTTTACACAAAGCACGATAAGAGAATCTGCCCCAACGGCACACCCTATTTCCTCTATGCCGCAATCACCCTTCTTTCAAAGAAGTGGGGCAAGAAGTATGATGTTGTAATTCCCGATTATCTTCTCTTCCCCGACTGGAACGATGATATGCGTGAAAGCTATGAGAAGTACAGAGAAACAATTCTCAAAATCTGGACTGATATCCCCGAAGACGGCGTAACAGAAACATTTATCCATCCTTCAGTTGAGTGCGACGAACTCAAGGGTATCACAGGCAGATGGCAGGACAGAGTCTGGGAATATCAGCTTATGAAGGACCCCTATACTCATAAATATCTTAAGGACCACGGCGTTGAGCTTATCAGCTACCGTGAGCTTATCAAGATGAAGGGCGGCAAGCTCAAGGGATAATATGATATTGCTTATCAAAGGACAGCTTCGGCTGTCCTTTTTGTTTGTGTTAAATTTCAATACCAAATTAAAGGTAGGGCGGGGGCTTGCTCCCGCCGTCGGCAGTTTCGGATTTTACGGACAGACACGGAGGTCTGTCCCTACGATAATTCTTAAAACAACCGTGTAGGGGGGGCAACGGCCATTTACAAATATTTTTACATTAATTTACATAGTGTTTTACGGTTTAGAAAGCTTGCATATTATATAATATTATGTTATAATACATTATCTATTGTCCGAAAAATGCGAAGGAGGAAATATTATGTGCAACTGCAGCGGTCCGCAGAGCGATTTTACTCTTATTGCGGATGTTCTCGCAAAGTACGGCGACACCCCCACTAATCTTATAACTATTCTCCAGAAGGCTCAGGATATCTACGGATATCTGCCAAAGGATGTTATGTACCACATAGCCGAAAAAATCGGTGTTACTCCCGCTGAAATAGTTGGTGTTGCAACCTTCTATTCACAGTTCAGACTTACCCCCATCGGCAAATATCTTATTATGTCCTGCCAGGGTACGGCATGCCACGTCAACGGCAGCGAAAGAGTATCCGCCGCCATCTCTGAATATCTCGGTATAGGCAACGGCGAAACAACCGCCGACGGACTTTTCACTCTCGAAAATGTTGCCTGCCTCGGCTGCTGTTCACTTGCTCCCGTCATTATGATTAACGGCGAGGCTTACGGCAATCTGACCCCCGATTCCGCGGTTGCCGTTATCAAAGAGATTCAGGCAAAGGAGGGCAAATAAATGCGTGTTATAATCGGCGAAGGCTCCTGCGGTATTGCCGCGGGCGCATCAAAAGTTCATAATGCGATTGCCGCTCTTATGAACGGAAGCGAAAGCTTCACTCTCGGAAGCACAGGCTGTATCGGTATGTGCTACCTTGAACCTATTGTTGATATCTACGACGGAAAAGAACTCGTTCACCGTCTTGTAAGAGTTTCGGCAGACGATGCTCAGGCCATTGTCACAGCGGCAGAAACAGGCGATTTTTCGGGCGTTGAACATATCATAATTTCAAAAGAGGATGAAGAATTCCTCAGCAGACAGACGAGAATAGCCCTTCGTCACTGCGGCGTTATTGACCCCGAATCACTCGAGGATTACAGAAACGCAGACGGCTACGAAGCTCTCGAAAAGGTGCTTAAGACAATGACTCCCGAGCAGGTTATTGAAGAAATAAAAATATCGGGTCTTGCAGGCAGAGGCGGCGCAGGCTTCCCCACCTGGTTCAAGTGGAATGCCGCCCGTCAGAGCGCAGGCGAAGAGAAATATCTTATCTGCAATGCTGACGAAGGCGACCCCGGCGCATTTATGGACAGAGCCGTTATCGAGTCCGACCCCCACAGTCTTATTGAGGGTATGCTCATCGGTGCGTATGCAATCGGCGCAAGCGAAATGATAGTTTATGTAAGAGCGGAATATCCCCTTGCTATCAAGCATCTTGAGCTTGCAATTGAGCAGGCAAAGGCGGCAAATCTTCTCGGCGAGAACATTCTCGGCACGGACTTCTCCTGCGAAATGAGAATCAAGGCGGGCGCAGGCGCATTCGTATGCGGCGAAGAAACCGCACTCATCGAATCCCTTGAGGGCAAGAGAGGTATGCCCAGACTCAAGCCTCCGTTCCCTGCACAGAAGGGTTATATGGACGAACCTTCAAACATCAATAACGTTGAAACCTTCGCAAACGTTGCGTGGATTATGAACAACGGCGGTGCGGCTTTTGCTGCTATGGGTACCGAAAACAGCAAGGGCACCAAGGTTTTTGCTCTCACTGGCAAAATCAAAAAAGGCGGCCTTGTTGAAATCCCTATGGGTAAAACTCTGCGTGATGTTATCTACGGTATCGGCTGCGGCATAAAGGACGACAAACCCTTCAAGGCTGTTCAGATGGGCGGTCCCTCGGGCGGTTGCATCCCCGAAAACCTTCTTGATACCGTTATCGACTACAAGGCTCTTGCTGCAACGGGCGCAATTATGGGCTCAGGCGGTATGGTTGTTATGGATGAGAGCACTTGTATGGTGGGTATGGCGAAATTCTTCCTTGATTTCACCGCTCTCGAGTCCTGCGGCAAATGCGTTCACTGCCGTATCGGTACCGCAAGAATGCAAGAAATCCTTACCAGAATCGTTAACGGTGAAGGTAAAGAAGGCGATATCGAACTTCTTGAAGAGCTTTGCGAAGCGGTTAAAGACGGCGCTCTTTGCGGACTCGGTCAGACTGCTCCCAACCCCGTACTCACAACAATCCGCTATTTCAGAAACGAATATGAAGCTCACATAAACGAGAAGAAGTGTCCCGCAAAGGAATGCGTAAATCTTCTCACCTATTCAATTGATGCCGATAAGTGCAAGGGCTGTACCATCTGCGCAAAGAAATGCCCCGCCAAGGCAATCAGCGGCGAGGTCAAGGCGGCACACATTATTGATTCATACGTATGTATCCGCTGCGGTCAGTGCGTAAGCTCATGCCGCTTCGGTGCAATAATTGTAGAATAAAGGAGGCGGCATAATGGAACAGATAAAAATTATAATTAACGGTAAAGAATGTTTCGGCAACAAAGGCGAAACTATCCTCACTATTGCCGCCAACAACGGCATAGAAATCCCCAATCTTTGCTATAACAAAAATCTCAAGCTTTACGGTGCTTGCGGCGTTTGTCTTGTTGAAGCGGAAGGTATGCCAAAGCTTATGCGTGCCTGCTCGGCTGTTGCGGCAGACGGTATGGTTATCCGCACGGATTCTCCCAGAGTAACAAGAGCAAGAAAAATAGCTCTTGAGCTTATTATGAGTGACCACGAGGGTGACTGTGTAGGTCCCTGCCACCTCAATTGCCCTGCACGCACGGATATTCAGGGCTATCTCAAGCAGATAGCTCTCGGCAACGACAGCGAAGCTGTTAAGATTATCAAAGAGAAAATTTCAATCCCTGCATCAATCGGCAGAGTATGTCCGCATCCCTGCGAGAGTAATTGCCGCCGTGCGCTTGTTGAAGAACCTCTTTCAATCGCATTCCTCAAGGCTTTTGCGGCTGACAATGACCTTGCATCGGGTAACCCCTATGCACCCGAAATTGCTGAAGCAAGCGGCAAGAAGGTTGCTGTTATCGGCGGCGGTCCCGCAGGTCTTAATGCGGCTTATTATCTCCGCCTTGCAGGTCACGATGTAACAATTTACGAAGCGATGCCCGAAATGGGCGGTATGCTCCGCTACGGTATCCCCGAATACAGACTTCCCAAGGCTGTTCTTGCCAAGGAAGTTGAGCTTATCGCAAAAACAGGCGTTGTTATGAAGAACAATGTCAGAATCGGCAATGATATCTCATTTGAAGAACTCAGAACAAATTCAGATGCAGTTCTTGTTGCCGTAGGTGCATGGAAGGGAAGCGGAGTTGGCTGCACGGGCGAAGAGCTTGACGGTGTGCTCAGCGGTATTGATTTCCTCCGTGATGTCAATATGGGCAATATCCCTGATGTCGGTAAGGCTGTTGCCGTTGTCGGCGGCGGTAACACCGCAATGGATGCCTGCCGCACAGCAGTAAGATGCGGTGCAGAAAATGTTTATGTTATCTACCGCAGAACAAGAGCGGAAGCTCCTGCAGAAGATATAGAAATTGAAGAAGCAATGGAAGAAGGAGTTGAATTCCTCTTCCTCACAAATCCTGCCGAAATCATCGGCGAAAACGGCAAGGTCAAGGCAGTCAAGCTCCAGATTATGGAGCTCGGTGAACCTGATGCATCGGGCAGACGCAGACCCGTTGCCGTTGAAGGGGCATTCAAAACAATTGATGTTGATACGGTTATTGCGGCTATCGGTCAGAAGTGCCTCCCTGCAGGTCTTGAAGAAATTGAGCTCACAAAATGGGGAACAATTCTCGCTGATGAAGCAACATTTATGACCAATGTTGAAGGAGTATTTGCCGCAGGCGACGCAACCAACAACGGTGCATCAATTGCAATCGATGCAATTGCTGAGGCAAACAAGGCTGCAAGAGCAATCGATGCATATCTTCTCGGTATGCCTATGGATTCCCACAAGCCCTATTATTCCGAAAGAAAGGTTACCGCAGAAATGCTTGCGGACAGAGAAAAGGCTCCCAGAGCCGTTATGCCCGTCAAGGACTCCGAATACAGAAAGCATAATTTTGAAGCCGTTATCAACGGGTTTAGCGAAGAGCAGGCAAGAAATGAGGCGAAGCGTTGCCTTGAATGCGGATGCCACGATTTTGCGGACTGCAAGCTCATACGCTATGCAAATCTTGACCCGATTTCACCCGACCGCCTTGAAGGCAGCAAGCACGAATGCTTCAAGGAAACAAGGCTTGTTTCAATCGAGCGTGACCAGGGCAAGTGCATTCTCTGTAATCTCTGCGTAAGAACCTGTAAGGAAGAAGCCGGCAAAAGTATTCTCGGTCTTGTAGGCAGAGGCTTCAAGACTGTTATCAAGCCCGAATTCGAAAATACAGATGTTATTGCAGGCTGTAAGGACTGCCTCAAGTGTGCAAAGGTTTGTCCCACAGGTGCATTGAAAATCCTTTAATTTTACAGCAAATCCCTTCTGATTAACGGGAGGGATTTGCACCGATAAAAAAATACGGATTTTTTGCAGGAATCGACGGATTTATTTCGTATTAATAATCAAGGGGTGAAGTAATGAGTACCATCAGAGAAATTGCTTGTGAAAGAGAAAAGGCAACCTTATCCGAATTTGCTGCACTTGCGAGCGAAAGTAAGGGCAGGCTGCGTGAGGAAGAGGAGTGCCCTGTCAGAACGGCGTTTCAGCGTGACCGCGACAGAATCATTCATTGCAGTTCATTCCGCCGTCTTAAGCATAAAACTCAGGTTTTCTTATCACCCGAAGGCGATTACTACAGAACCCGTCTGACCCATACCCTTGAGGTTTCACAGATTGCAAGAACAATTGCATCTGCCCTCAACCTCAACTGCGACCTCACCGAAGCCATTGCGCTCGGTCACGACCTCGGGCATACCCCGTTCGGTCACGCAGGCGAAAGAGCGCTCAATGCCGTTTGTCCGTCAGGCTTCAAGCATTATGCGCAGAGCCTGAGAGTTGTTGATGTGCTCGAAAAAGATGGCAAGGGTCTCAATCTTACTTTTGAAGTGCGTAACGGCATCGAACGCCATACAAACGGCGAGCAGGCCGCAACGCTTGAGGGAAGAATAGTGCGTCTGGCAGACAGAATTGCATATATCAACCACGATATTGACGATGCTACCATAGCGGGAATTATGCGTGAGGATGATATTCCTCTTTCAATCCGTCACGAGCTCGGCACGTCAAAAAGCGCAAGAATAAACACACTCGTTCTCAGCTGTATCGAAAACAGCAAGGGCGATATTCTGCTTGAAAAAGGAATTCAGCAGGCTTTTGATGAGCTTCACAGCTTTATGTTTGCGAAGGTTTACACAAACCCCGCCTGCAAGAGCGAAGAAAAGAAGGCAGTTGACCTTATCCAGAAGCTCTATTATCATTTTGCGAAGAAGGAAGAGAATCTCCCCGCTCAGTTCAAGGAAATTGCGGAGCGCGACGGTATGGGTGTTGCCGCTTGCGACTATATAGCGGGAATGACGGACAGATATGCCGTCAGAATTTTCAACGAATTGTATATTCCAAAAGCGTGGAGTGAAATCAACGATTCGTTTCTTTGATACCAAGGAGTAAGTTAGGAGTTTTTTGATTAATGAATATAAAGAAAACGGCTGTTGCAATGCTTTGCACGGTCCTGCTCTTTGTGAGCGGAATTGTGCCGGAAGCATTTGCAAACTGGTATGATGATATCAGCGGTGGCCGCTATGTTGAAATAAAAGGAAAAAACTGTGCCGTTGATTATTTCTGCGGAGTGCCTGCACTTTACAATGAGGGCAGCACGATTTACTGCAACGAGCTTGTAGAAAGATTCTACAGAGAAGCTTATAATCTCGATGTTGATGCGGGCACTTCGGGAATCAAAATGAATACTGAAGGCTACAAGTTTATCAAGCCTTCAACCCCGAAACCGGGCGATGTTGTTTATGTAAGTGCCGCACAGAGAGGTACATATGACCATTGGGCAATAGTAAGAAGTTATAACGGTACGCATATCACACTGTTTGAACAGAATGTAAAAAGCGGCGGGCAGGCGGTTGTCGGCCGTCAGCTGAAGTATCCGTCAAATTCTTATAATCTTTATACTCCCGTCAGCAAGGGGGACAAGCCCGACCCCGTTCTCAAGGGACACAGTTCTTCGGGTGCAACAACCACTTCGCAGGACAAGTCATCATCAACAACGGTGACAGCCGCAACAACCACCACAACAAAGCCAACAACGACAACCACAACAACGAAACCTACCACCACTACCACTAAACCCACAACAACCACGACTACAACAAGACCAACAACGACAACTACCACCACAAAACCGACTACAACCATAACTACCACCAGACCTACCACAACCAAGCCGACCACTACGAAGCCTACAACCACACGGCCGACTACCACATTGCCGACAACAACAGAAACAACTCTGTCAACATCTCTTTCAACAACCGATATCGGCGTAACCTTTATGCATATCGAAATTACCGAGAATTATTGGCAGTACACCACCACAACGACAACAGTTCCCGAAACCTCGGAATATGACGGCGAATCAGGTGTTCCCAAGGCTCCGCTTATCCTCGGTTCGGCTTGCGGAGTGCTTGCAGTCGGAGTTGCGTTTCTGATATTTATGCTGATTAAAAAGAGATAAAACCGAAAGGAGGGGGAAAATGAGAATAAGCGAAAGATTCATTCAGGAGCTCCAGGATAAAATCGATATTGAGCAGGTTATATCCTCGAGCATTTCGCTTAAAAGAAGAGGCAAAACTCTTGTGGGTCTTTGCCCTTTTCATAACGAAAAAACCCCATCATTTACGGTTTATCCCGAGAGCCGTTCGTTTTACTGCTTCGGTTGCGGAGCGGGCGGCGATGTAATCAGTTTCGTTCGCAGAATGGAAAACCTCGATTATATCGAGGCGGTCAAGGCTGTTGCTCAGATGGCGGGTATGTCAATGCCCGAGGACGGCTATGACGATACTCTTTCAAAAAAGAGAATGAGATTGCTTGCAGCGAACCGTGAGGCGGCAAGATTTTTCAATGCCTGCCTTATGGATGAAAAAAACAGATTTGCTCTTGATTACTTTTTAAAAAGAGGCTTATCGCCCAACACCATTCGCAAATTCGGGCTGGGCTATGCACCGAATGATTGGCGGAAGCTTATTGAGCATATGCGTTCAAAGGGCTTCACGGAAGAAGAGCTTGTGCTTGCAAATCTTGCAAGAAGAAGCGAAAAAAACGGCAGGACAAGCTGCTATGATAATTTCAGAAACAGAGTTATGTTTCCCATAATCGACCTTCGGGGCAATGTTATTGCCTTCGGCGAAGTCGGAGGCCAAG
>JAZNRG010000186.1:0-4363 GCA_045590575.1 Acutalibacteraceae bacterium
TGCCGAAGAAACGGCATTGAATATAACTATTCTCATATTGATACCCTTATTATGGCACAGAGCCTTGTTGAGGGCATCAAAAACTATAAACTTGATTCGCTTTCAAAGCATTTCAAGCTCCCTGATTTTGACCATCACAGAGCCGATGAGGATGCAGGCGCACTTGCAGGCATATTTGAAAAGCTGCTTGAAATCTGCGCCTCAAAGGGCGTTGAGAATGTTAATGAAATCAACGAAAAGATACCTCTCAACCTAAAGAGGCTTCCAACCTATCACATCATTCTTCTTGCAAAGAACAAGATTGGTCTGAAGCATCTTTATCAGCTTATTTCAAAGTCAAATCTTGAATATTATTACCGTCATCCGAGAATTCCCAAGAGTGAGCTTCTTGCGCACAAAGAGGGTCTTATCGTCGGCAGTGCCTGCGAAGCGGGTCAGCTTTATCAGGCGATATTTATGGGCAGACCCAAAGAAGATTTGCTCGAAATGGCATCAATCTACGATTATCTCGAAATTCAGCCAAACGGCAACAATGCCTTTATGCTCCGTGAAGGAATGGTTGATTCCGAAGAGGAGCTTAACGAGATTAACCGCAGAATAATCCACCTTGCGGATGAGCTTAACATCCCCGTTGTTGCAACGGGTGACGTTCACTTCCTTGAAGAGAACGACAAGATTTACAGAGAAATTCTTATGGCGGGTCAGGGCTTCAAGGATGCCTCAGAGCAGGCACCTCTTTACCTGAGAACAACTCAGAACATGCTCAGTGAATTTGCATATCTCGGCGAAGATACCGCCTATGAAGTGGTTGTTAAGAACCCCAATCTTATTGCCGATATGTGCGAAGAAATAAAGCCTATTCCCGATGGTACATATCCTCCCAAAATTGAAGGTGCAGACGATGAACTCCGTAAAATCTGCAACGAGAGAATGGAGGATTACTACGGCTCGCCGCTTCCCGATTATATCAAAGAAAGGCTCGATAAAGAGCTTGATTCAATTATCAAAAACGGTTTCGGCGTTCTTTATATCATCGCTCAGAAGCTTGTCTGGAACTCAATGGAAAACGGCTATTATGTCGGCTCCAGAGGTTCGGTCGGTTCATCATTCGTAGCATTTGCGGCGGGTATTTCGGAGGTTAATCCTCTTGTGCCGCATTATATCTGCGAGAGCTGTAAGCACAGCGAATTTTTCTATAAGGGCGAATACGGCTCGGGGTACGATATGCCCCCCAAAGATTGCCCCGTATGCGGCAAACCCATGCACCGTGACGGCCACGATATTCCGTTTGAAACCTTCCTCGGTTTCTACGGCGATAAGCAGCCCGATATCGACCTTAACTTCTCGGGCGAATATCAGTTCTATGCCCACAGATACACCGAGGAGCTTTTCGGCAAAACCCACGTTTTCAAGGCGGGTACAATCGGTACTCTTGCCGATAAAACCGCATTCGGCTTTGTTAAGAAATGGGCGGAAGAAAAGGGCGTTATCCTTTCAAGAGCGGAAGAGGAACGCCTCGTTCAGGGATGCGTCGGCGTTAAGAGAACAACGGGTCAGCATCCCGGCGGCATGGTTGTTGTGCCTGCCGACATGGATGCGGAGGATTTCACTCCCATTCAGCACCCTGCAGACGATGCCGATTCAATCCACAGAACAACCCACTTCGATTTCCATTCGCTTCACGATACCATTCTCAAGCTCGATAACCTCGGCCACGATGTTCCCACTCTTTATAAGCATCTTGAGGATATGACGGGCATCTGTGTTATGGATGTTGATATCTGCGACCCGAAACTTTATGAGCTTCTGACCACTCCCGAGCCTCTCGGTGTTACCGCAGAGGATATCGACTGCGAAACGGGAACTCTTTCTCTTCCCGAGCTTGGCACTCCGTTTGTGCGCCAGATGCTTATGGAATCAAAGCCGAAGAACTTCTCGGATATGCTTCAGGTATCGGGTCTGTCACACGGTACCGACGTTTCGATAGGCAATGCGCAGGACCTTATCAAAAACGGCACCTGCACGATTTCTGAGGTTATCGGTACCCGAGATAACATTATGGTTTACCTTATCAACAAGGGCGTTGAAAAGGGTATGGCATTCAAGATTATGGAAATCGTAAGAAAAGGCAAGGCAACCTCTCTTCTTACCGATGAGCATAAAAAAGAAATGCTTGACCACGGCGTGCCTCAGTGGTATCTCGATTCCTGCATGAAAATCAAATATATGTTCCCCAAGGCTCACGCCGCGGCATATGTAAGTGCGGCAATGCGTCTTGCGTGGTACAAGCTTTACAGACCCGTTGAATACTATGCAACGTTTATGACCGTCCGTGGTGAAGATATTGACACTGCGGCTGTCCTTAAGGGCAGGGCAGCGGTAAGAGAAAAGATGGACGAAATCAGCGCAAAGATGAAGATGAAAACCGCAACCGCCAAGGAAGAAGGCACTTTCACTTCTCTTCAGGTTATCAATGAAGCGATGGCAAGAGGCGTTGAGATTCTGCCGATTGATATTTATAAATCAACCGCAAACCGCTATGTTATCGAGGACGGAAAGATTCGTCTGCCCTTCTCGGCAATCGCAGGTTGCGGCGGTAAGGCGGCGGAAGGACTTGAAGCCGCAAGAAACGACGGAGGCGGAGAATTTATCTCAATCGAAGATTTCCAGGTGCGTTCGGGTGCATCAAAAACCATTATCGCATCTCTTGAAGAGGGCGGCGCATTTGAATCGCTCCCCAAAACAACTCAGCTCAGTTTCTTTTAAAGAAAGGAATAATATATGTCGGACTATACTGTTGTTTATTTTGCCGGTCTTGAAAGAGGCTTCAGCGTACCGAGTGTGCTTGCGGATTTCTCTTTCCTCGGCATGAATGTGCAGATTAAATTTTACGGCGCAATTATCGCATTCGGCTTCCTTCTTGCCGTGCTTTTCGGCGGCAGAATGGCTTATAAATGGAAGATGAGCCTTGATAAGATGGTTGATGTTCTTATCTACGGCACTCTTGCGGCGATAGTCGGTGCAAGGCTTTACTATGTTTTCTCAAAATGGGATTATTACGGCAATCATCTTGCGGAAATTCCCAAAATCTGGGAGGGCGGACTTGCCATCTATGGCGGAATTATCGCAGGTATTCTTGCGGCTTTCGTTGTGTGCAAGGTAAGAAAACTGAATTTCTGGAATCTGCTCGATATAGCATCGATGAGCCTTCTCATCGGTCAGGGTATCGGCAGATGGGGTAATTTCACAAATCAGGAAGCGTTCGGAACAAACACTGACCTTCCCTGGGGTATGTGGAGCGAGAAGGTTGCGGATTATATTATGAGCAATCAGGCTTTTTTTGAAGCCAACGGTTTCAGCGTAAACCCCGAACAATATGTTCATCCCACCTTCCTTTATGAATCAATATGGTGCCTTCTCGGCTTCTTTGTTCTTTATTTCATCACCCGCAAGGCAAGACTTTTCAGCGGTCAGATATTCCTTTGCTACGGCGTATGGTACGGCCTTGAAAGAATGATTGTTGAAGGATTGAGAACGGACAGCCTTTATATTGCGGGCACAACAATCAGAGTTTCGCAGGCTCTTTCGGCGGCGATTGCTCTTGTGTGTGCAATTCTTCTTGTAGTTCTTCTGATAAAATTCAAGAAGAATCCGAAGCCTATCGACGGCATTGATTATTTCGCAGAGCTTGAGCTTCAGAAAGCGGCTGAGGGCGCAAACGAAGCAGAATCCAACGAAGAAAAAGTAAATATTATAAAAGGAGAGGATTCCGATGGCAAAGATATTTGACGGCAAGGCGGTCAGAGAATACAATCTCGATAAAATCGCAGAGCAGGTTGAAAAACTTAAAGAAAAGGGAATTCTTCCAACTCTTGCGGTTATCATTGTCGGCAGTGACCCCGCATCAAGAATTTATGTCAATAATAAAAAAGCCGCTTGCGAAAGAACGGGAATGCGTTCTCTCGAATATGCTCTTCCGGAAGAAACAACAACCGAGCAGCTTCTTGAGCTTATCGATAAACTCAATGCGGATAAAACGGTAAACGGCATTCTCTGTCAGCTTCCCGTACCCAAACATATTGATAAAAATGCGGTTCTTGAGAGAATTCTTCCCGAAAAGGATGTTGACTGTTTCCATCCTCAGAACGTAGGCAGACTCTGTATCGGTAACGGTGAACTTGTGCCCTGCACTCCGATGGGTATGGTAAAGCTTCTTGAATATGAAAATGTTGATATCACAGGCAAACACTGCGTTATCATCGGCAGAAGCGATATCGTCGGCAAGCCTATGAAGTCGGAGGCCAAGCGGTCTTAGGAAGACAATCCTTTTGTACAACTCCTTGGCCCACAGAACGACATGGCT
>JAZNRG010000187.1:0-6847 GCA_045590575.1 Acutalibacteraceae bacterium
AGAAGTCACGGCTTTTTTGTTCGACGGCTTTAAAATATCTTTGCTTATCTTTGCGGTGACGCTGCTTTGCGGCGCACCGCTTGGTTTGCCTATAGCCTTTTGTTCGATGAGCCGATTCAAGATTGTCAAATCAATTTCAAAGGTGATAGTATGGATTGTAAGAGGTATTCCTCTTATGCTTCAGATATTCATCATCTATTATGTTCCCGGTCTGCTTTTCGATTATCAGCTTTTCGGTAAAATAGACAGGTTTATGTTCATCGAATACGGCATTGCCGATGCAGGACGCATAACAGCCGTTCTCATTGCGTTTACCCTCAACTATGCCTGCTATTTTTCAGAGATATACAGAGGCGGCATTGAAAGCATACCTAAGGGTCAGTATGAGGCGGGTCAGGTGCTCGGTCTGAGCAAATCTCAGGTATTCACCAAAATCGTTCTCAAGCAGGTTGTTCAGCGCATAGTTCCCCCTATGTCGAACGAAATCATAACCCTTATCAAGGATACTGCCCTTGCAAACTGCATTATGGTTTGCGAAATCATCAAAAACGCAAAGGAACTTGCCGCAACAAAGGCTATGATATGGCCGCTGTTCTTTACCGGTGTGTTCTACCTTTTATTTGTCGGTCTTCTTACGATTGTTCTCAACAAGGTTGAAAAGAAGCTGAGCTATTTCAGGAGTTAAATTATGGCAATACTTGAAGTTAAAAATTTACATAAAAGCTTCGGCGGCAACCATGTTCTTCAGGGCATTGATTTTGAGCTTGAAGAGGGCAAGGTGCTTTCAATTATCGGCTCGTCGGGAAGCGGAAAAACAACTCTTCTGCGTTGCATAACATCTCTCGAAACGGCGGAAACAGGAAAGATAACCGTTAACGGCAATGTAGTGCTTGACAGCGAAAACGAGCATAAGCTCACCAAAGAAGAAATCAAAAAGAACCGTCTTTCCGTCGGCCTTGTTTTTCAGTCGTTCAATCTTTTTCCGCAGTATACCGTTCTTAAAAATGTAACCCTTGCCTGCGGGCTTCACGCAAAGAAAAGAGCAGACTACCGAGCCAACAAAAAGCAGATTCTTGCAGAGATAGATAAAAACGCAAAGGAAATTCTCGCAAAGGTGGGTCTTTCCGAGAAGCTTGATTCATATCCCTGCCAGCTTTCGGGCGGTCAGCAGCAGCGAGTTTCTATCGCAAGAGCGCTTGCAATGAATCCCGATATTCTTTTCTTTGATGAACCCACTTCTGCACTTGACCCCGAGCTTACGGGAGAAATCCTCAAGGTTATCAAAAGCCTTGCGGCAGAGAAGATGACAATGGTTATTGTAACCCACGAAATGGCGTTTGCACGAGATGTTTCCGACCATATTATCTTTATGGATGGCGGCGTTATAGTTGAAGAAGGCGACCCCGAAGAGGTTATCAACCATCCGAAGCAGGAGAGAACAAAGCTCTTCCTGAGCCGTTTTCAGGAAAACTGAATATTAAAAATAAGCCTTGATTTGCTGTTGCATTTCAAGGCTTTTCGTATTATAATTTCTTATAAGGAAGTGATTATATTGAAATTTATGATAGCATCCGATATCCACGGCTCGGAGTTTTATTGCAAGAAACTTCTTGATGCATATAAATCCGAAGAAGCGGACAGACTTGTTCTTCTCGGCGATATTCTTTATCACGGACCCCGCAACGATTTGCCCGAGGGTTATGCGCCCAAAAAGGTTATTGAGCTGCTTAATGCAATGAAAAATGAGCTTCTCTGTGTCAGAGGCAACTGCGACACCGAGGTTGACCAGATGGTGCTGGATTTTCCGATTCTTGCGGATTATTCGGTTATCCCCGTCAAGGATAAGCTTGTTTATCTGACACACGGCCATAATTTTAACGAGAATAATCTGCCGCCGATGGCAGACGGCGATATCCTTCTTCACGGTCATACCCACGTTCCCAAGTGTGTTGACCACGGGAACTATGTATATCTGAATCCTGGTTCGGTTTCGATTCCGAAAGAGAATTCCTGGCACGGTTATATGATTCTCGAAAACGGCAAATTTATCTGGAAAGATTTTGACGGCGAAATAAAAATGATATGGGAGGCATAATATGGAACTCAAAGCAACAAGAAATCTGACTGCAGGCACAAAAACTCTGCTTGTTTTGCTTTTTGCAATTATGAGCGGATTTATGTGGCGTGTCAGAGGTGACCACGGCTACGGCTCGATGTGGGGAATGTTTGCTGTTGGCGTGATGATGGTTCTCGTTATTTTTGCATTCTTCGGTAACAAGAAAAAGATGACCTATGAGGCGATACCCATTGCGGTTATCCTTCTCGGAATAACCAACGGCGGCTGGGGCACTCTCAACAGCCAGATGGGCGGTTATCTCGGAAGTACGGTTCCTTTTACGGGTGAAGAGGTTGACAGAATTGTTTCAATCAGTCCCTGGTCGGGTCTTTGGGTAATGCTGCTTCTCGGCTTCGGCTGGATGCCCCTTTTTGCACTGTTTATCGGTTCCCTTTTTTCTGAAAAGAAATATAAAATAAAAGATTACATAATTCTTATTGCGGTATTTTATTTTGTTGTTTATGCGTTCCAGTTCTTTGTTGCGCATCATATCCTGCCGCTTATCCACCCCGAAGCAACGGCGTTCTTCAAAGAGGGTCTTGCCGACAAGGGCATTGAGATGTCGCCTATGATGGCGTATATCAAGAATCTTGGCAGTGAAGCATGGTTCAAGAAAATCCCGTTCGGCAGAAACTATTTTGCAAGCATCAGGGTTATTTCTTATTCAGCGGCAGCTCTTATCACATCATTTGCCGCTCTTATTGCAAAAAAAGACAAGGTGACATTCTTTATCTCAACTGCAATAAATGCTGTTTCTGCTCTTGCGATCACTCTTGCGGACGTGTTCCTCATTATCGATTCCGATGCGGGATTTCTCGCAAAAGTTACGCCTCCGAAGTTCCTCGAAAACGGTTCGTGGTCGCTCTGGGAATATTTCACAGGATTCCTTCTCGGTCTCGGAATTATGCTTATCCTTGTTTGTCTGCCCAAGAAGATTTCGGGCGGTGAAGGTGATTTTGAGTATGAAGATCCCTTCAGAAGCAAGCATGTTCAGGGTGCATTCAGTGCTGTGATGACCCTTCTTTTTACCTTCGGTTTAACTGTTGCAAGGCCTCTTTCAATGAGAATTGCGGATATATTTGTTACCAAGGGAATTATTGAAGATGAGGACACAATGACGGTTATACTCACCGTTGCAATCTGTGTAGTTCTTCTGCCCGTTGCGGCTGCGATTTCAAAGAAGAACGTTATCGACAGAGGTCTGCCTATTCCTGTGCCGATGCGATGCGAGGATTTCTGTATGAAAGCCGCACCCGTTTATTTCCTTATAACCGCATTCAACTATTTTGTTATCGAAACAGACGGCAGCTTTTTACACGCTCTTTCGGCAATAAAAAATCCCTCGCCGTTTACAGCAATGGCAAGGGATGCGGGAGTTATTCTTCTTGCGCTGATGCTTGTCAGCTTCGTTTTGTTCTTTGCGGTTTATGCCGCGGCATCAAAATCTGCTAAGAAAAAATAATATTACGGATATCGTCGGTGCTGTCTGCAATATAGACGGCACCGGCTTTTTTCAGTTCGTCTTCACTGCCGTAGCCGAAAGTGACGCCTATGCTGTCAACGCCGGCTTCGTTTGCACCGTTTATGTCAAAATGTCTGTCGCCAATCATCAGAGCTTCGGATTCTTCAATTTCAAAATGCTCAACGCATCTGCTTATGAGTGCATATTTGCTTTCGTGCGCCTTATCATTCAGAGGGCAGGAGATAAAGTCAATCAGCTCGCCGAAATTGAGATAGTCAATTATTCTCAGAACAAAGTTATAAGGCTTTGAGCTTGCAACAGCAACCTGAATTCCGCTTGCTTTAAGCTCACGCAAAAGAGCCTCGATTCCGTCATAAAGCGTAAAGCGGAATATACCCTCACGGCTGTATTCTTCACGGTATTTCATAACGGCAAACGAAGATTCTTCATCATTCATACCGAGTTCGCGTTTGAAAGAATCAAAAATGGGCGGACCGATGAATGTCCGCAGACTTTCGTTGCTTATCGGCGGATATCCCGATTCCTTTATTGCGTATTTAACGGAGTGGAAAATACCGTCACCCGTATCTGCTATTGTGCCGTCAAAATCAAAAAACACGGCTTTGTATTTCGAATTCATATTATCACCTGCAAAAATTATATCATATATCAAATATCCATTCAATATTTTGTTTACTTTTTTAAAACGATATGATATACTTTACTATTATTATAATTAAAAAAGCATTTATCCCGAAAGGACTGAAAATATAATGAAATATAATTTTGCGGCGGGCGTTTCTTCGCTCAAGCCCTCAATTATCAGAGAAATTCTCAAAAGCTCGGGCAACACAATTCCTCTTGCGGCAGGAAACCCCGCACCCGATGCTTTCCCCGTTGACGATATCAGAAAGATAGTTGGCGAAGTTCTCGAAACAAGCCCCATTCTTGCTCTTCAGTACGGCATCAGCGAAGGCTACGGCCCTCTTGTTGAAACTCTTACCGCACTTGCAAAGAACCGTTACGGTGTTGGCAGTGAAAACGACGGCCTTATCGTTGTCAGCGGTGCTCAGCAGGTAATGAGCCTTATGAGCCAGTGCTTTATTAACCACGGTGATACCGTTCTTTGTGAAGAGCCTTCGTTTATCGGTGCGCTCAACTGCTTCAGAAGCTACGGCGCAAATCTCAGCGGTGTTCCCGTTGATGCAGACGGTATGAACATTGCCGCTCTTGAAGAGAAGCTTAAAACAGAAAAGAATGTTAAGTTCATCTATACAATTCCCAACTTCCAGAATCCTGCAGGCGTAACGATGTCGCTCGAAAAGAGAAAGGCTGTTTATGAGCTTGCAAAGAAATACGGAGTTCTCGTGCTTGAGGACAATCCTTACGGCGATCTTCGTGTTGCAGGCGAACCCGTTCCCGCAATCAAGAGCTTTGACGAAGAAGGCGTTGTTGTTTATTCAGGTTCATTCTCAAAGATTGTTGCTCCCGGCATCAGAGTCGGCTATGTGCTCGCACCCAAAGAGGTTATTGCAAAGCTGACCGTTGCAAAGCAGACCCAGGATGTTCACACTCCTCTTATCTCACAGCTTGTGGTTTATAAGTGGCTTACCGAATGCGATTTTGAAGCTCATATTGCAAAAATCTGCGAAATCTATAAGAGAAAGCTCAACCTTCTCTGCGACTGCGTGGATAAGGAACTCGGCGATTTTCTTACATATAACAGACCCGAAGGCGGACTTTTCGTTTGGGCAAAGCTCAATGACGGCATAGATATGCTTGATTTCTGCCGCAAGTGCAGTGCGGCAGGTGCATCGGTTGTTCCCGGCAACGCATTTATGGTTGACGGCGAAGCCGAGTGCAGCTATATTCGTCTGAACTTCTCAACTCCCTCCGATGAAGATATCGTCAAGGGTGTTAAGATTCTCGGCGATGTTGCACGTTCATTATAATACAGGAAGGTAAAAACCATGGAAAATACAGTTCCCGAAAAAAAGCCTATAGTTTTAAGCATGATTCAGCCCACTTCGGTACCTACCCTGGGCAACTATCTCGGCGCACTAAAAAACTGGAAAAAAATGAGCGATGACTATAACTGCCTCTACGCTGTTGCAGACCTTCACGCTCTCACAGTTCATCCCGACCCCGCAAAGCTCCGTCAGCAGATTATGGAAATGTATGCAATAATGCTTGCCGTCGGTCTTGACCCCGAAAAAAACATCGTTTTCATTCAGAGTCAGGTTGCTGCCCACGCGGAGCTTGCATGGATTCTTGATTGCTACACCCAGTTCGGCGAGGCATCAAGAATGACTCAGTTCAAAGAGAAATCACAGAAGCACGCAGACAATATCAACGTCGGCTTGTTCTCATATCCCGTGCTTATGGCGGCGGATATCCTTCTCTATCAGGCAAACTTCGTTCCCATCGGTGCGGACCAGAAGCAGCATCTTGAGCTTGCAAGAGACGTTGCTAACCGCTTCAATTCAATCAGAGGCAACACCTTCACCCTTCCCGAGCCTTTTATCGGCAAGGTCGGTGCAAGAGTTATGAGCCTTCAGGATCCCACGCAGAAAATGTCCAAGAGCGACCCAAATCCCAAGGCATCTGTTTCGCTTCTTGACGAACCCAATGCAATCCTCAAGAAGTTCAAGTCGGCTGTTACAGACAGCGAAGCCTGCGTAAGATATGCAGACGGCAAAGACGGCATCAATAACCTCATGGCTATTTATTCATGCTGCACGGGTTTTGATTTTGCTGCAATCGAAAAAGAATTCGAGGGCAAAGGCTACGGCGACTTCAAGGTTAAGGTCGCAGAGGCGGTTATCGAAGAGCTCCGCCCCGTTCAGGAAGAATACAATCGCCTTATTGCCGATAAGCAGTATCTTCTTGACACAGCCGCCGCAGGTGCGGAGAAAGCGGCACGCATCGCAAACAGAACTCTTACCAAAGCAAAGAAAAAAGTGGGTCTTTTGCTCGGTTAACGCCGAAAAAAACATACTTTTTTGTTAAATACGCCAAATTTGCATAAATATTCAAAATGTACTTGATTTTTTGAATATTCGATGTATAATGAATGCATAAAAAATAAAAAATGAACGGAGATATAACAATGAAAGAAATCAAAAAAGTTGTTCTTGCCTACTCAGGCGGACTTGATACATCAATCATCATTCCCTGGCTTAAGGAAAACTACAATAACTGCGAAGTTATCGCTGTTTCAGGTGACGTAGGACAGGGCACAGAGCTTGACGGCCTTGAAGAAAAGGCTA
>JAZNRG010000188.1:0-16883 GCA_045590575.1 Acutalibacteraceae bacterium
TGACGGCAGATTGTATGCTATCAATCCCGAAAACGGTTTCTTCGGTGTCGCTCCCGGTACAAATGTTAAATCCAATCCCAATGCTCTCGCTTCTACAAAGCAGGGAACCATCTTCACCAACGTTGCTCTCAACCTTGACAACAACACTGTTTGGTGGGAAGGTCTTGACAAAAATCCTCCTGCAAATGCAGTTGAATGGAAGGGCAATCCCTGGAATGGCCAGGAAAGCGAAGAAAAGGGTGCTCATCCCAACAGCCGTTTCACAGCTCCCGCTGTAAACTGTCCTTGCCTCAGCCCCGAATTTGAGAATCCTAACGGTGTTCCGATTTCCGCAATCGTATTCGGCGGCAGACGTGCAAAACTTGCTCCCCTTGTATATCAGTCACGTGACTGGAACCACGGTGTATTCGTAGGTTCAATCATGGCTTCTGAAACAACAGCTGCTGCTGCAGGTGCTGTTGGTGTTGTTCGCCGTGATCCTATGGCTATGCTTCCCTTCTGCGGTTATAACATGGCAGATTACTGGCAGCATTGGATTGATATCGGTGCTACTCTTGATCCTGAAAAAGCTCCCAAAATCTTTAACGTTAACTGGTTCCGTAAAGATGACGAAGGCAACTTTATGTGGCCCGGTTTCGGTGACAACCTTCGTGTTCTTGACTGGATTATCGACCGTTGCGAAGGCAAGGTAGATGCTGACGAAACAGCTATCGGTTTCGTTCCCAAGGCAGAGGATATCAACCTTGAAGGCATCGAAGACGAAGTAAGCGATGCTCAGCTCAAAGAGCTTCTCAGCGTTGACGTTGCTCTCTGGAAGGACGAAGTTGCAGGCATCGAAGAATTCTACGGCAAGTTCGACAGACTTCCCGCAACTCTTAAGGCAGAACTTGAAACTCTTAAGGCTAATATCAGCGAATAATAATCAAAGGGCATCGTGAAAACGATGCCCTTTTTATAAATGCGGAGGATTTAGTTTTGAAAAAGATATTTAAATATGCTTCTGTTGCTACAGGCTGTGTTTTAGCGGTTTATGTTTTGATTATGCTTATGGCGGAGGGCTTCAGATTAGGGCTTGTTCCGCTTTCTGTTTTTTCAGCAGCGTTTATATTGCACGGAGTGTTTTTGGAAAAATTCAAAAATACGGTGTCAGTTTTTCTGGTCTGTGTAAGCCTTGCTGTTGTTGTTTTTGCAGGCAGCCTTGCGGTTTACGGCAACAATGATAATGTAACATATAAAGAAGAGGTTGTTATTGTTCTGGGTAAAGGTCTTGACGGTGATAAAGTCCCGCCCGATCTTGCAAATAGGCTCGATAAAGCGGTTGAATATCATCAGAAAAATCCCGATGCGCTTATTGTTGTTTCAGGCGGAAAGGGACCCGATGAAAAGATTTCCGAAGCACTGGCTATGGAAAAATATCTGATTGATAAAGGAATACCGTCGGATATAATTATAAAAGAAGATAAATCAACCTCAACTCAGGAAAATTTCGCTTTTTCTTCCGATATTATCAGCGAAAAAATTGGTGATGATTATTCTGCGGCTTTAATAACAAATAATTTTCATGTTTACCGTGCGCAGAAATACGCAGAGATGGCAGGAATGAATGTTACTCATTTGGGTGCTGATATCCAGTGGTATAGCGTGCCGTCAAATTATATGCGTGAAATTCTGGTTGTGGCACAATATTGGGCAAAAACAATTGTATAAAGGGGTTGTTTCTTTGAAAAAATATGATGTTATACTTTTTGATCTTGACGGCACTCTGACTGACCCCGCCATCGGTATAACCAATTCCGTTATTCATTCTCTGAAAAAATACGGTATTGATAATGTCAGCCGGGAAGAGCTTTATAAGTTTATCGGTCCTCCGCTTCATGAATCATATCAGAAATTCTTTGGCTTTTCGGAAGAAGAATCGTTCAGAGCGGTTGAATATTACAGAGAATATTATAAATCAAAAGGTATATATGAAAATCTTCTTTATGAAGGTATTGAAGATTTACTTAAAGCTATTAAAGAAAGCGGTAAGAAGATTGTTCTTGCAACATCAAAGCCAGAAATTTTCGCAAGAGAAATTCTTCGTTATTTCAAGCTCGACAGCTATTTTACTTTTGCTGCAGGTGCAAATCTTGACGGTTCAAGAACTGTTAAAGCAGAAGTTATCTCTTATGCTCTTGATTCAATCGGTATAACTGATTTCACTGATGTTGTGATGGTAGGGGACAGAGAGCACGATATCATCGGTGCCAAAACCGTCGGCATTGATTCTGTCGGAGTTTTGTTCGGGTACGGAAGCCGTGAAGAGCTTGAAAATGCAGGTGCGGATTATATTACTGATACCGTTTCGGAATTGAAATCATTATTGATATAAGCAAAAGGACAGTCGGAAAATTCGACTGTCCTTGGTTCTTTTTAAAGATATTTGTTTATAAACTTGCTGACCGCATCCCAATAGATTTCGGGGTATACATAGGCTGATGCGGCGTGGGTTGCACCCTCGACAACAAGTTTTTCTTTTTCGCATGATGCGTTTTTGAAGAGAGGATGATGCATAGCGAAAGGAACAACATTATCTTTATCGCCGTGAATAAAAAGGGTTGGTGTTTGTGACTGACGGACCGCATCAATCGGCGAAACATCATAAAGGTAACATCCGAGCTTGAATTTGGAAACCGCATTTACAAGGTTCAGAATAATAAAAGGGGGGATTTTTGTTTTTGCTTTTATCTGACCGTTGTATAACTCACAAAGGGAGGTGAATCCGCAGTCTTCAATGCAGCAGATAACATTTGAGGGGAGCCTTTCTCCGGTTGCCATCATAACGGTTGCCGCGCCCATTGATGCACCGTGAAGCACTATTTTTGCCTCGGGGTTCTTGTCGATTATATAATCAATCCAGTCAATTATATCGAGTCTTTCGAGGTAGCCCATTGTGCAGTAGTTATGCTCGCTTTTGCCGTGAGCTCTGAGATAGGGGAGAAGCACATTATAACCCATTTCAAGAAATCTTCTTGTGAAGATGCTGTTCTGTGAGGGCAGTCCCGTGAAACCGTGGCAGGAAATAACATAAATATTGCTTTTGGTTTCAGCTTCATAATAATCAGCAAAAAGAGTCTGACTGAATTTGTTGAATGTGAATATCTCTTTGCAGGGGATTGTTCTGTAGAATTCAATGCCGCGCTTTGCTTCATCGCTTTCGTAAAAACAGGCGCTTTCTTCAGACGGTGCAAGTGCACTTTGTGCTATGGTGCTCTTAATGCCTTTTTTACTTAAGAAGTTTTCAATAAACGCACTTCCCGAGGCTGCGCTTATTAACCCCACAACAGCACCACCGAGAACGAGTTTTTTTAATGTTTTTTTGTTAGCCATTATATGACCTCCCGTAACTTGTAACAAATGAATTATAACACAATAAAAAACAGTTTACAACATAAAAAGCTGCGAACCTGAACGATCCGCAGCTTTTGCTGTTAATCCTTGTTCTTGTGACGCATAATCTTTGAGGTTGTGTTCTTGACAAACTCAGTACGTCTGATTTTGAAGTTCACGATTCTCTTGAAAGGAGGAAGTTTTTCGTTAACGTTGTCAACAACTTCTTCCATAATATCGTGAAGTTCTTCGTCGGTAAATTCGTTTGCATCTTTACCGTATCTTTCTTTGAGTTCTTCAAAGTTGGGGAAAATTCTTGCGCCCACAACGAGTTCACCCTTGTTGTTTTCATCGCCGACAACGATGCTTTCGCCAACGCGGATGTCTGTGCCGAGGTGGTATTCAAGCTCTTCGGGATAGATGTTTTTGCCGTTTGCGGTAACAATAACATTCTTGCTTCTGCCTGAGATGAAGTAGTGACCGTGTTTATCAACATAGCCGAGGTCGCCAGTATGGAACCATCCGTCTTCGTCGATAACTTTTGCTGTTTCTTCGGGGTTGTTATAGTAACCGAGCATTACCATACCGCCCTTAACGCAGATTTCACCAACACCGGTATCGGGGTCTGCATTGATAATCTTTGCTTCTACGCCCGGGATGGGAACACCAACCGAATCGGTAAGCTGGAGTCTGTCATGGTTAATGATTGCAAGGGGTGCACATTCGGTAAGACCGTAGCCCTGAAGAATCTGAATTCCGAATGAATCAAAATCTTTGAGTATCTGGGGATTGATGGGTGCGGCACCGCAGATGATAAGACGCATACTGCCGCCGAATGTATCGATGATTTCCTTGAAAAATACCTTTTTAAGGTCAAGACCGATTTTTGCGCCCGCTTTAACAAGAACCTTTCCTACCTTGAAGAGAGTCTCTCCGTGAGGCTTGGATTTGATTGCTTTCATAAGGCGTCTGTGAACAGTTTCAAGAAGAAGAGGAACGGCAACAAAAACAGAAGGACTGTAGTCTTTCATATTCTTGAGAACATATCTGAAGCCGTCGCAGAAGGTTACCTTTGCGCCGCAGTAGGGAGCAAAGAAAAGAATGATTGTGCTTTCGTATGTATGATGAAGAGGAAGCATGGATATTCCGCAGTCTTCGGGAGTGATTTTTACAATACCCATAGCGGACATAACTTCAAAGCAGAAGTTTCTGTGCCAGAGCATAACACCCTTTGACATACCTGTTGTGCCCGAAGTAAAAAGGAGTGAACACATTTCATCGGGATTGATTTCTGCGTTGAGATATCTTGTATCGCCTTCTGCAAGGAGTTTTTCGCCCTTTGTAATAAGATCTGTGATGTTCAGCTCACCGTCAACTTCGCCGTGAATGAGAACTATGGTAAGGTCTTTCTTGATTTCATCTTTTCTTTCCGCAAGTTTTCTGTAAATCTTCTTGTCGCAGAAAAAAAGCTTAACGTCGGCAGTGTTGAGGATGTTGTTGATATCATCAAAAAGAAGTTCTTTATCAACGGGTACAATAACGCCGACTCCCGTTACGGTTGCCATATATGAAAGGCACCATTCGTAGCAGTTGTCACCGCCGACAGCTATTTTTTGACCGGTATATCCCATGTCGGTCAGAGCTGTGCCGACAGCTTTGATTTCGTTATAATAACGTGTATAAGAAATATCAATGAATTTATCGTTCTTATCTTTAACTTCAAAAGCAGGTTTGTCTGCGTAAAGCTGTGCGCTTTGTGAGATAAGATCTCTCAAATCGCGGATTTCTCTAACTTTGTAAAAAGGCTTTGTCAAAAGTCTTTACCCCCATCTCGCAAAATTATTTATATTTTATCATATTTATTTCTATTTTTCAATTGATAAATTCTTAAGATTTTTCTAAGATTTTGTGGTTTTTTTGGCGCTTAACACTACACCTTGGGGATAGTTAACAAAAACGCATTACTAATATGATGATAAATGTTCAGAATGAACAAAAGAGAGAAAGCGAAATATTAATAAAAGAATCGGGCTGCCGCAGTCTGCGGCAACCCGGTTATTTATATGGATTCAATCATTTTCTTTAGATTTTCATATCCGACTTCGATACCGGTTAAGGAGTCTTCCATTCCTTCAAATTCAACGCTCACATAGCCGTCATAGCCTGATGATTTGGCAATCGAAAGGCACTGATAAACGGGAATATCACCGTGGCCGATAATTGAACCTCTGAGGTAGTTTCCGCCTCGGGATTTGAAGAAGCCTTTGCCGGGATTGAAACTGTTTCCGCTCTTGATATGAAAATCTTTTGCGTGGATGTGTTTGATATAAGGAGCAAGTCTGCCTGTTGCTTTTGCGCTGTCTTCATCTGCACATGAGAAGTTTCCTACATCAAGAAGCACACCGAAATTCGGATTGCCGACACCGCAGATGATTCTTTCAACTCTTTCACTGTCCTGACAGAAAAAGCCGTGATTTTCAATCATTGTAACGATGCTTTTTTCTTTTGCATATTCGGTAACTCTTCTGCAGCCGTCAACGAGGGTGGGAAGCACCTGCTCAAATCCCATATGGGTCTTTTTATCGTCCGATAAACCCCAGGCAGCATCGTGACGCAAGCATTTTGCACCGAGGATTTCAGCAATATCAACCTTTCCGCAGATTCTTTCAACCTCTGCATCAAGTCCTTCTTCGTTGAGAAGATTTGCGGAAATTGTGTATGCGATAACGGGGAGGGAAAGTTTTTCACTTTCTTCTCTAATCATTAAAGCAAAGTCTTTTTCGCTCATTCCTTCGGGTGCGTTCAAATCTATGAATTCAATGCCGTCAAACCCCATCTCCTTAGCTGTTTTCATTATGGTAAGCTGAGTTTCTTTACCTGAATTAATGAGATTCTGAAAACTGTAACTGCTGACACCGATTTTCATATTAATCACCTCAGCAGCCGTAACCCTTAAGGAATTCAACAGCCTTTCTGATATCCTTTTCGGGGTTGTCGCCTACTTCTCTTTCGATTGTAAGGAAGCCCTTGTAACCGATATCCTCAAGAGCATTGAGGTATTTTTCCCAGGGTACCTGACCTTCGCCGAGAGGCACTTCAAGGAAGGAGTCTTCTGTTACGATAACTTCCTGCTTGAGACCGTAGATGATTTCGGGGTCCTTATAGAAAATCTGCTTTCCGTCTTTTGCGTGAGTGTGAACGATGTAATCCTTGAGATTATAAACAGCACCCTCAGGATCGTCACCTGTTACCATAACAAGGTTTGCGGGGTCAAGGTTAACACCTACACCAGTTGAACCGAGCGAATCAAGGAATTCTTTAAGTACGGCTGAGGTTTCGGGTCCTGTTTCAATTGCAAAGTGAGCGCCTATGCTGTCTGCATAACGAGAAAGATCAAAGCAGGCTTCCTGCATAACCTTGTATCTGTCGTTGTTTTTGTCTTCGGGAACAACGCCGATGTGGGTTGTTACAACATCTGTGCCGAGTTCTTTTGCAAGGTCGATGATTCTCTTTGATTTTTCAATTTTTTCGGGGTTTCTTTCTGCAAAGCTGAATCCGCCGCCGCCGAGGTCACCGCAAAGAGCTGAGATAACAAGACCGTTATCGGCAACAAGCTTTTTGAATTCAGCAATCTTTGTTGCTGTCATGTTTTCGGGTGCCATTTCGCCGCTGGTTGCATAAACCTGGAAACCCTGTGCGCCTACTTCTGCTGCCTTTTTGACTGCAGAAACGGTATCTGTTCTGAAACTGTTGATGATAACACCGATAGGGAATCTGCCCATAATTATATCTCCTTTGAAAATGGAATTTGATTTGTTATGATTATGATAACAAACTATGAAGAATATGGCAAGTTTTTTTTGCAATTAACTTTACATTTTCTTTTTTTGTGGTATATTATAAATTAGTTAACTATATATTAAATTTGGAGGTTAAATTATGGCAAAATATAAAGTGGCGGTTATAGGCTGCGGCAACATCGCAAATGCGGCTCATATTCCCGCATACATGAAAAACGATGATGTAGAAATCAAGTATTTCTGCGATATCATTATTGAAAGAGCAGAAAAGTGTGTTGAGAAGTACGGTTGCGGCAAGGCTGTTGCAGACTATCACGATTTCCTTAACGATCCCGAGATAGATGCGGTTTCTGTTTGTACCCATAACGATTTTCACTCAATCATTTCAATTGATTTTCTCAGAGCGGGCAAGCATGTAATGTGCGAAAAGCCTGCCGCAAGAATTCTTTCCGAGGCTCTTGAAATGCAGAAAGTTGCTCACGAAACCGGAAGAATTCTCAACATCGGTGTTGTAAACCGTTTCAATACTTATGTTATGAAAATAAGAGAGCTTATTGACAGCGGTGAGCTTGGCGAAGTTTATCATGTATACGCTTCTTTCAGAAGCCACAGATCAATTCCCGGTCTCGGCGGGGATTTCACAATCAAGGCAAAGGCGGGCGGTGGCTCACTTATAGACTGGGGTGTTCATTTCATCGATCTCGTTCTTTACTGCTGCGGAGACCCCAAGCCTCTTACCGCATCGGGTGAAGCATTCTGCAAGCTCGGTAAGGATATGAAGAATTATACATACACAAGTATGTGGGCCGAGGATACCAAAGATGAAAACGGCATTTATGATGTTGATGATTCAGTTGTCGGTATTGTAAGAACGGAAGGCCCCGTTGTAAGCTTCAATGGCGCATGGGCTCAGAATATCGGCGAAAGAGAAATGTTTATTGATTTTATGGGCGATAAGGCAGGCATCCGTCTTCAGTATTGCTCCGATTTCAAGCTTTACTCAGTCAAGAACGGTATGCTTACCGAAACTCAGGTCAAGGCAAAAGAAACCGATATGTATGAAAACGAAATCAATGATTTCATCAGATGCATTGAAACAGGCGATAAGAATCAGCAGTATATCGATTATGCTGTTGAAACCTCAAAGATTCTTCAGGCAATTTATGATTCATCAGACAGTCATTCAGAAATAAAAATCTCATAAGAAAGAGTGGTTATAAATATGGATATCAGAATTTTCAAGAACGAAGAAGAAATCGCAGTTGCAGCAGGTCAGCTTTTCTGCGAAACAGTAAAGGCAAATCCCTCTTGCGTGCTTGGTCTTGCAACAGGTGCAACTCCCGTTCCCACATATAATTATATGATTAAAGAATTTGAAGCCGGTAATGTTTCGTTTAAGGATGTAAGTACATTCAACCTTGATGAATACTGCGATCTTCCTAAAGAACACAAGAACAGCTACTATTCATTTATGTTTGAGAATCTTTTCTCAAAGATTGATATCAACGCAGATAACGTAAACTTCCTTGACGGCAACACAGCAGACCCCGAAGCAGAAAGTGCAAGATATGCAGAAGCAATTGCTGCAAAGGGCGGAATCGATGTTCAGCTTCTCGGTATCGGCAGAAACGGCCATATCGCTTTCAACGAGCCTGCTGACGCATTCACGGGCGAAAGCTTTAAGATTGCTCTTACTCAGAGCACAATCGATGCAAACTCAATTTATTTTGACGATATTCCCATGCCCCGCTATGCTATGACAATGGGCATCGGTTCAATTATGAAAGCAAAGAAGATTGTTCTTATTGCAACAGGCGCATCAAAGGCTGAAGCAGTCAAGGGTATGATTCAGGGCGAGGTAACTCCTCAGCTTCCCGCATCAATTCTTCAGCAGCATCAGGATGCAGTTATTTTCCTTGATGAGGCAGCTGCAAGCCTTCTTTAATTCTCACCCCTACGGAGGTACAAAACAATGGATAAAAAAACTTTCTATATAACAACTCCGATTTATTATCCTTCGGATAAGCTTCATATCGGACACACTTATTCAACCGTTGCGGCTGACACAATGGCTCGTTATAAGCGTTTTCAGGGCTATGATACTTTCTTCCTTACCGGTACTGATGAACACGGTCAGAAGATTGAAGATAAGGCAAAGGAAGCAGGCGTAACACCCAAGGAATATGTTGATAAGATTGTTGCAGGCATCAAAGACCTCTGGAAGCTTATGAACATTTCCAATGATAAGTTCATCAGAACAACAGACGATTATCACGAAAAGGCTGTTCAGAAGATATTCACCAAAATGTATGAAAAGGGTGATATCTATAAAGGTCATTATGAAGGACTTTACTGCAAGCCCTGCGAATCCTTCTGGACAGAAACTCAGGCTGTTGACGGCAAATGCCCCGACTGCGGCAGACCCGTCACCAAAGAGCGCGAGGAAGCATATTTCTTCAAGCTTTCCGCTTATGCAGATAAGCTTCTCAAGTATTACGAAGACCATCCCGGATTCATCGAACCTCAGAGCAGACAGAATGAGATGGTAAACAACTTCATCAAGCCGGGTCTCCAGGATCTCTGTGTATCCCGTTCATCATTCAACTGACGTATTCCCGTTCCTGTTAACGAGGAGCATGTTATTTATGTTTGGCTTGATGCTTTAACAAACTATATTACCGCTCTCGGCTTTGCTTCCGAGGACGACACAATGTATAAGAAATACTGGCCCGCTGATGTTCATCTCATCGGTAAGGATATTATCCGATTCCACACCATCTACTGGCCCGCTTTCCTTATGTCGCTTGATGAGCCTCTCCCCGAAAAGGTTTACGGCCACGGCTGGGTTCTTCTTGAAGGCGGCAAGATGAGTAAATCAAAGGGCAATGTTGTTGACCCCGTTATCCTTGCGGAAAGATACGGTGTAGATGCTCTTCGTTATTATCTTCTCCGTGAAATCGCTTTCGGTTCAGACGGCATTTTCTCAAACGAAAACCTCATTAACAGAATCAATTCCGACCTTGCAAATGACCTTGGTAACCTTGTTTCAAGAACAGTTGCTATGGTTGAAAAATATTTCGGCGGAACCATTCCCGCTGAGCGTGAAGCAGGCGACTTTGATTCGGATCTCAAGGCTCTTGCAGCACAGACAAAGATTGATGCAGAAGCTGATCTCGATAAGCTCAATTTCTCCGTTGCTCTCACCAATATCTGGAAGTTCGTTTCAAGAACCAATAAATATATCGATGAAACTGCTCCCTGGGCACTTGCAAAGGACGAAACCAAGAAGGCAAGACTTGCAGAGGTAATGTATAACCTTTGCGAGAGCATCAGAATAATATCTGTTCTGATTGCTCCCTTTATGCCCGAAACATCTGCAGAAATCCGCAAGCAGCTTGGTCTTGCATCTGATTTCGAATGGAGCGAGTGCGGCGAATTCGGCAAGGAAGCATCATATTCCGTTGTCAAGGGCGGAATCATCTTCCCCAGAATCGACCTTGAAAAAGAGCTTGCAGAGCTCGAGGCTGCTCAGGCTGCTGCAAACCCCGTAAATCCCCTCAAGGAAGAAATTCAGGGTGTTGCAAAAATCGGTATTGATGATTTTGCAAAGGTTGATCTCAGAGTTGCAAAGATTGTTGAATGCGAACCCGTCAAGAAGGCAAAGAAGCTTCTTAAGCTTACCCTTGATGATGGAACCGGCGACCCCAGAACAGTTGCTTCGGGTATCGCTCTCTACTATAAACCCGAGGAGCTTATCGGTAAGAGCATCATTCTTGTTTCAAACCTTAAACCCGCAACCCTTTGCGGTGTTGAAAGCCACGGAATGATTCTTGCAGCCGATGCAGGCGAGGATGTAAAGGTTATTTTTGTTGACGGCATTCCCGCAGGAAGTAAGGTAAGATAAAATGAATCATATCTTTGACAGTCACGCACATTATGACAGCGATGCATTTGATGCTGACCGCAAAGAGCTTGTAAGCGCCCTGCCCGAGCGGGGCGTTTGCGGTATCATAAACTGTGCGAGCGATATGGCATCAAGCTTAACAAGTCTTGAGCTTGCCGATGAATTTCCGTTTATGTATGCCGCTTGCGGTGTTCATCCCCACGAAGCGGAGAGCTGCAAACCGGGTTATCTTTCGGTGCTTAAAAAGCTTTGTACGGAAAAGAAATGTGTTGCAGTCGGCGAAATCGGTCTTGACTATCACTACGATTTTTCTCCGCGTGACATTCAGAAAAAAGTTTTTGAAGAGCAGATAATGCTTGCGAAAGAACTGGATTTGCCTGTTATCGTACACGACAGAGAAGCGCACGAGGACACATTGACCCTTCTTAAAAAATACAATCCCAAAGGTGTTGTTCACTGTTTCTCAGGTTCGGCAGAGATGGCAAAGGAGATAGTTAAGCTCGGTATGTATATCGGTCTCGGCGGTGCTGTTACATTCAAAAATGCACGCAAGCCCCGTGAAGTGGCGGAGGTTGTACCCGAGGACAAGCTACTTATTGAAACCGATTGCCCCTATATGACACCCGTGCCTTACAGAGGTCAGCGTTGTGATTCATCGTTTATTCCTTATACAGCGGAAGTGCTTGCTGAGGTGAGGGGAGTAACGGCGCAGGAAATTCTTGATATAACAAGAAAAAACGCCAATGCATTATTCAGATTGGAGTTGTAAAAATGTTTTTTCACGATAAAACTTATGAAATTGAAGAACTCGCAAGGTATAATCTTCATCTGCACACCCGTTTTTCGGGATGCGCAAAACCCGAAATGAAACCGGTTGATATCGTTAAAGCGGCGGAAGCGGCAGGTCTTGAAATGATTGCTCTTACTGACCATAACAATATCAATAAACCCAATGCCGTTGCTCAGCAGAGATATGATATTCTTCGTGAGCTTGCAGAAGTTGAAACCAATGTCAAAGTGCTCGTCGGTGCGGAACTTTCATCTTACGGCATAGGTAAGTTTGCGGATGATATTGCGTGTGACAACTCGCTCGACTACAGACTTTATACAACCAACCATTATCATCAGAAATATTGGGAGCATCCCGAGGTTAAAACCCCCAGAGCCTACGCTGAGCATATGCTTGCCATAATGGACAAGGTTATCGAAAGCGGCAGAGCAGACTGCTTTGCTCATCCGTTTATGGCAGGCTACATACACGCATTTGAGGATTCCCACGATGTAACAAGAGCTTTTACCGATAACGAAATCGGCGATATTATGGAAAAGGCTCACAAGAAAGAAATTGCCTGGGAGCTTAATGTGCCCGCAGTTGTAGGTGACCCCGAATTTTTTCACCGTTATTTTCAGATAGGTAAAGAAGTGGGTGTCATTTTCAATATGGGAACAGACGGCCACGAACTTGCAAAGGTAAACTCCAAGCAATTTATTGATTATTTCAAGAAAGTATTATACTGAAATGTTAAAACGCACGGGAAACAAAACCGTGCGTTTTCTAATATATACCACTATATAATGGAAATTCGGTTGACTTTTCACTAAATATTGTTATATAATAATATATCAGTAAAAAATGGGAAAAGGAGAATATTATAAATGCTTGCTTTTTTTATGTGGATTAAGAATCTTGCTTTCGGTGTTCTGTCCGTAATAGTCATTATTCCGCTTCTTCTTACAGGGTGGATGCCCGGTGACCCGGATACGCCCATAATGAAAAATGTTGAAGGTGATAATCCTTATATAATGGACTACCTTGACCCTGATATTTCGGCTCACCGCTCGGGTGCGGGTGTTGTTCCTCAGAACACAATGATGGTATTTGAGTATATGATGAAGAACAGCGAAAAGTTCGGCGTTGATACGTTTGAATTTGATGTTCAGCTTACAAAAGACGGCGAGCTGATTGTTATGCACGATCTTACTTACGACGAAACCTCAAACGCAGTTGAAGCATTCGGTCATAAAAAAGTATATGCTTCCGACTTGACATATGAAGAGGTATATAATGTTCTCAATATGGGTGAGAATTTTACCGCTGACGGTGAAACTTATCCCTACAGAGGTCTCCGAGGCAAGGATATTCCCAAAAATCTCCGTGTTCCCAAATGCTCCGATGTAATTGATTATATCGAGAAAAACAGCAAGGGAAAGAAATACAGATATATCATTGAAAACAAGAGCGAAGGCGAAGAGGGCAAAAGGGCTGCCGATGCGCTTTATGCTCTGATTATGGATCGCAAACTCCAGGACAGAGTTATCTGGGCAACCTCAAACGAACTCGTTTCGATTTATATGGAGCATACTTATCCCGATATGCCCCGTTCAGCAAGAACATCAGAAGTTGTCCGTTTTTATATTTATGCACGAATGAACTGGGATCTCAATGATATAGGGGTAACCTATTGTGCACTTCACATTCCTTATGCAGACAGCGCCGCAGGAGGTCTTGTTAATCTCGGCACAAGAGAGCTTATCAATTATGCTCATAAGTATGATATAGCCTGTCAATACTGGACGGTCAATGATCCCGATGATGTTGAGGATCTTATTCTCAACGGTGCAGATTGCATTATGACCGATTACCCGGATATGGCTTATGAAGTTTTAAAGAAACATCAATAAATAACAAGGCTTGCACGGTTTTGACGTGCAAGCCTTTTTTAATGATGATGGTGATGATGCGAGTGGTTATCTGCTGTGTAAACAGCTATTCCGCAGTCTTTATCATTGCAGGGTTCATCTTCTTTTTCCGTTTCAATCGTAACGTGACTTATGCCTTTTTCTTTAAGCGCTTTCCGCACCTTTTCTTTGATATCACACGGATTTCCGTTTGTTACTACGTGCATTGTTGCAACAGTGTTTATTCCGTCAATGCTGCGTATATGAATGTGATGAACATCGGTAATGCCGTCAATATTCATTATGCATTTAACAGTTTCGCCAACGGAAACGCAGTCGGGTGTTTTGTCAAGTAAAATATCAGATATTTCTTTGAGATTCCTGACAGCGTTAATCAGTATAAAAAGAGATATACCTATTGATATCAGCGGATCAATCGCTGAAAAATGAGTGAATTTTATTATTATTGCACCGATTAAAACAACTACCCAGCCGAGTACATCTTCAAGCATATGAAGATTAACCGCTTTTTGGTTAACCGTATCGCCGCCTCGGGTGACAAATGCGGCGATAAGGTTTACTACGGTGCCGATAACTGCAAATGTTATCATTCCGTCATAGCTTATTTTATTCGGATCAAACAGTTTCTCAACGGCATTTGTGATGATTGCAACCGAACCACAAAGCAGAATAACCGTTGTTATAAGACCGCCAATGACTGAATATCTTGCATAACCGAAGGAGTGTGTTTCATCGGGCTTTTTCTTGCTTTTTCTTTCAAGATAAAACGATATACCGATGCTTGCAGCATCGCCGAGATCGTGAACCGCATCAGAAACGATTGCAACACTTCCCGTTATGCTTCCGCCAATAAATTCAAAAATTGAAAACATCAGATTGAGTATAAATGCAATTAATATGTTTCTTTCTGATTTCATAAAACCACCTGTGTTGACATTTATTTGTTCACGATATATAATATATGAAAAACCGAACAAAATGTTCAATAAAATTATATCCGCAACAGCTACTCTATTCAATATATTATTATTCCGGATTGTTCATTACTGAACTTTCACGGTAATTTGTATGGTGGAATTATGGACAGAAGACAAAGAAAAACAAGAGAAGCAATATTCAATGCCTTTACCGATTTACTTTCCCGCAAGAATGTGAATCGGATAACGGTTGGGGAGATAATTGAAAAAGCTGATGTCGGCAGGGCAACTTTTTATGCTCATTTTGAAACCAAGGATAATCTTCAGGAAGAGCTTTGCAAAGAGCTTTTTTGCCATATTTTTGATTCAATGCAGCCTGAGGATAGCGGTCACAGACACATTTTTGAGTGTGATGTCAACAATTCGCCTTTTTATCATTTGCTGATGCATATCAGGAATAACGACAACAGAATTCTTGATTTGCTTTCCTGCGAAAACAATGAACTGTTCCTGAAATATTTCAAAAAAGGTGTTGCAGCTATCGTTGAAGCTCAGTATCTTGATTTTGAATGCAACAACAAGAATCTTCCGAGTGATTATGTAATTAATCATATAGCATCATCTTTTGTTGAGACGGTAAGATGGTGGATAAACGGCGGATTGAAACAAACACCCGAAACAATCAATGAATATTTTTTAAACGTAATAAAATGAAAAGGAGCTGCTCAGGCAGCTCCTTGTTTTTATATTTTATGGAAATTACAGTTTCATTGCAACGTCCCAAGCGCCCCAGATAACTGTACGGAGATTACCGACCTTTGCAGCATCACCGATAACGTGAACGTGCTTGCTCTTGGGAGCAAGGGGAGTGGGAACATAGCCTACAGACATAATAACAGAATCTGCGGCAACATCGAATGTTTTTCCTTCCTTATCCTTAACTGTTACGCTGCCGTCCTTGATTTCGCAAACAGAAGATTCAAAATGAACGGGAACCTTATTTGTTTTGAAGAAATCTCTGAGGTAGCTGGTGTTTGCGAGAGCAACACCGGGTGTTGTGATAAGGTCATCCTGCATTTCGATGATAGTGGGCTTCTTACCCTGAAGATAAAGGTCGTAAGCGATTTCACAGCCTGTAAGACCGCCGCCGATGATTGTTACGTTTTCGCCAACTTCAGCCTTGCCGAGAAGGAAGTCAACAGCTTCAATAGCTGTTTCTGCGCCCTTGATGGGGATCTTTCTTGCCTTTGAACCGGTTGCAACGATAACTTCATCAGCACCGAGAGCATTTATATCCTTAACTTCTGTGTTCATCTTGATTTCGATGGGATGCTTTGCAACTTCACGGATATACCATGCAATAAGGTCACGGTCTTTTTCCTTATATGAAGGAGCTGCAGCTGCAATGAATACGCCGCCGAGCTTGTCGGTCTTTTCGTAAATTGTTACCTTGTGACCGCGCTTTGCGCAAACGATAGCTGCTTCCATACCGCCGATACCGCCGCCGATGACAGCAATGTTCTTTGCTTTCTTAGCAGGCTTAATATTGTATTTCTTGGACTGCATGGTCTGAGGATTAAGTGCGCAACGTGAAAGACCCATTGTGTCTGTGAGGTCCTGGGTGTTTGCGTGACCCTTTGATGATGAGAAGTTGAAGCAAGCGCTGTGGCAGCAGATGCAAGGCTTGATATCTTCAATTCTGTCTTCAAGGATCTTTGTGATCCATTCGGGGTCGGTGAGGAACTGACGTGCAACGCCAACGCCGTCGATCTTACCTTCCGCAACGGCCTGTGCACCTACATCGGGTTCCATACGGCCTGCACAAACAACGGGAATATCAACGAACTTTTTGATGTGTGCAACATCTTCAAGGTTACAGTTCTGCGGCATATACATCGGACGATGAGCCCAGTACCAGGAGTCATATGTACCGTTATCTGCGTTGAGCATATCGTAGCCTGCATCCTGAAGATACTTTGCGGCCTTCTCGCTCTCGGCCATATCGCGTCCGAGCTCGGTATATTCCTCACCGGGGACGGCGCCGACTCCGAAGGCCTTAACCTTCGACTGAACCGAATAACGGAGCGAAACGGGGAAGTCGTCTCCGCAGGCCGATTTAATCGCCTTGACGATATCGGTTGCGAAGCGATAGCGGTTTTCAAAAGAGCCGCCGTATTTATCGGTACGCTTATT
>JAZNRG010000189.1:0-14394 GCA_045590575.1 Acutalibacteraceae bacterium
GAAATGCTTGAAACTGCATATTCAATGTTCATTTCCTTTGCCTTGTCGTGTGAATATTCGTCCTTGTTTTCGTAGATAGCCTTTGTGAGCTGATATACGGTTTCTTCATCAAGGTCGTTGCTTACGATGAATGTAGCCTTAACTGCAACTGTCTGTGCATCAGCATCAACGCCCTTATATGTGCCTGCAGGAACTGTGTATGCAGCATAGAAGCCGTAGTCCTTCTGAAGAGCTGCAAGATGTTCGTCATCGATTTCAACAAGAACAATGCCTGTTGTTGTTGCGAGGTCTGTGATAGCAACTGTGGGAGCACCTGCTGTGCAGAAGAAAGCATCAATCTTGCCGTCCTTAAGAGCATCTGCCGATGCCTGGAAGGAAAGGTTCTGCTTGTTGATATCATCAAATGTGATGCCGTATGCACCGAGAATCTGCTGAGCGTTGAATTCAACACCGCTGCCGCTGTCACCTACTGAAACCTTCTTGCCCTTGAGGTCAGCAACAGTCTTGATGCCTGAATCAGCCTTTGCAACGATCTGGCAAACTTCAGCGTAAGCTGCGCCGAGGGTTGAGAAGCTGTCGATAGCACCGACATCAACAAAGAGTGATGTGCCGTTGAATGCATAGTCCATAACGTCGTTCTGAACGATAGCCATATCAACAACGCCGTCGTCGATATCAAGGATGTTTGCCTTTGATGCGCCTGATGACTGAATCATAAGGTTTGCACCGGTCTTTTCTTTAAGCGTTGTTGCAATAGCATTACAAAAACTGTAGTATGTGCCGGTTGAACCGCCTGTACCTACGTTAATGCTGATTGATGAAAGGTCGCTGCCGTTGGCAGGTTCGGTTGTGGTCGGGATAACCGTTGTGGGTTCTGTTGCGGGAATTTCGGTTGTCGGGCAGTCAGGTTTCATTGCGTGGTATTCCGAAACCTCGCCCCTGAGCATTGAAACCTCGCTTTTGAGAGCGACAAGTTCATTTTCAACACTCGTGACCCTTGCTTCAATTGCCGTGTCTACAATTGTGTAGCCGAAAAGTCCGACCATTGCGGAGAGAATTGTTGCAATAATTCTTTTCATTTTTATGCTCCTTTATATGATTATTTGTTCTCCTGCTTTGCCTTGGTTTTCTTGATAAGATTCTTGGTTATAAGGCTTGCGATGAGCATAAACACAATGATAACCGCAACGGGGATTGCCGCAACCCAGGGCTGCTCACCGACGTTTTTGAGGGTGATGCCGAAGAAGGTGTAAACGATAACAAGAGGGAGATTGCCGAGGTTTGCGCCGGTTGTATAATTTTTGAGCGAGATACCCATCGCACCGAAAAGAAGGCTCGAAAGATCGCCCGGCATAATGCCTGAAAGTTTGATTGCAAAGGTCATTTCTGTTTCGTTTGCGCCCGCAAAATCATCAATCTTTTTGATTGCGGCAAACTTGTTTTTGAGGGTATCCACCATTCCCGAGCCGGTGAATCTGCCAAGGAAATACGGCACAAAAAGGCTGAAGAAAACGGAAATAAGGTTAACAAGAAGCGCAATCCAGAAGTTTGGCATTATGTAGCCGCATACGGAAAATACAACCGCGGGCGGGAAAACAAGAGCAAAGGATTTCACAACCGAGAAAACGATGATTCCGATTGCAAGAGCGAGGGTGCTTCCTGTCAGTTTTTGGCTGATTTCGGGGATGTTTGAAACCTTGATGTTATATTTTTGAGTGAGAAAAATACACAGCACAACCATAATAAGCATAAGTATTGTTGCCGTAATCTGAAGTGCTTTGATGAGTTTGCCGTAATCTTTTTTAGCCATAATGAACCTCCTGTTATATTGACCAGTTGCTGTCGCAGAAACGGGTGGGTCTGTGGGGAAATGCTCTGAAAAAGTCATCCGCATTGCCGCAGATTTCAACGCCGTCAATATAGATTGCGGTTTCGGCAGTGTGACCCTCACCCGCAAGCATAAGCCTTGCAGCCGCAACGGCGGTGAGCGAAATATCATAATCGCCGTCCGCCTTTCTTGTTACGGTAGCCTTGCCATCCTGATATTCAACCTCAAATATTCCGTTGTTCTGTTCAAACTCATCAATGCATTTCATTCGGAAAAGCCCGTGTTCTTGAGGATATTTGTTGTTTTCAAGAAGTTTTTGCATATTATAGATTCTGCCTGCCACATTGCCGTCATACTCAAATGAAACGCCGTCGATTCTGTCTGCAATGCAGGCGAAATCGCTGCCCTGATACTGTTTTCTTACTCTGAGGTTTTGGACTATGCCGTCATAGTTACGCAAAAATCCGATCAGGCCTTTGACCGCTTCGGGAGTGAGTGCAAACAGTTCTTCAACATTAAGAGCATCCGGACGGTCTACCCTGAAACGCACATATCCGTCAGCAACTCCGTTTGCATCCCGTCTGAAATATGTGTAGTCCGTATCTTCAAAAGGGGTGTCGCAGAAAAAATTTTTCTCTTCACGGAGCATCATCAGGTTTTCTCTGAGAGCACATTTAGCGTGAAGCTCTCTCAGTTCCTCAAACTGCTCTCCGGTGTAGAGAATAACATCTGTATTGCGGGGAATGCTTCTGAGATTCTCAAACGAAACTTTGATTGCAAACATTCTGTTGAGGTTTGCATACCCGAATTTTTCGTAATACTTGATTGAAAACGGATGAAGAAATCCGAGAGTCCAATCGTTTTCAATTGCCGTTTCACCGATTTTTTTGAAAATAGCTCTCACTCCGCCCATTCTTCTGTATTCCGGCTGACTGCATACACCGCTTGCCGAAACGGAGTTGAGAAAGTTTCCGCAGTAATTGACCTTGAAATCAAATATTTCTGCGCCCGCAATAAGCTTGCCGTTTTCGAACGCCGCAAGCACGGGCGTTTTAACGGAGCTGCCGTCCTCAACGGTGAATTTCCAGATGAACGAAGCAGCGGAAACCTTCTGAAAATCGGCAGTTTCATTCTGATTTATATATCTTATTTCCATATTGTTCGCCTTATTACTGATTAATTATATTCTTCAACGATTGAGTTGAGTGCTCCGATAACGGTTGAGCCTGCCTTACTGCCGGTTGAAAGCATTTCTTCATAGTGGCGCTGAGGCTTGCCCCAGAGCTTTTCGCCGAGGTCTGTGTTCCAGAGTGAATCCGCAATAAACGGAGCGTAGTCATTATCGGGAACGATATATCCGATTGCATCGTTGCAAAGACCCATTACGAGAACCGTTTTGTCTTCGCCGACGAGGTCTGCGGTGTAATCAAGCTCCCAATCTTTACCGAGGTAGGACTGTGTTTTATCAACAACATTGCCCCAAACAAGCTGGGGAACAAGTTCGCCCGGAACGGTGAGCATAACGATATCCGAGCCGATTTCAAGATAGCCGACTTCGGAGATAACCGAATAGCCTGCGGGAGCGGATTTGTCACGCACAACCGTCATTCCGAGAAGGCCCGATACCGCGCCGAGCTCCATAAGACCGAATTCAAGAGGAACGGTTACCTCTTTCATTTTTACATTAAGAACAGGATTTACTTTTTTGGCATTCTTTTCTGCATCAAGAATGATTCTTGCGAATTCATAGCCGAGTTTCTTTGCCTGCTCATAGTCTTTTGCGGTGGGATCTGCTTCGATTTCGGCATTAACTTCGGCTAAAACGGATTCGGTCTGAACACCGCCCGCATTGACCGAAATGGGTGACTGTGCACCCTGAATGAACATAAAGTTCATTCCCGCTTCGTTCATTTTATATTCGATGTAGTTGGGATAGTCCGCAGAGAGAAGCTTTGTTTCTCTGTTGATTGTTGTGGGATGGCCGCCGAGATTTGCTATTACAGTGGGAGAGGCGGATTTGCGGTAAGGAACAAACTTGAAGCAGGCTATAACATGCTGATAGCCTTCCATATCGTATCTCTTGTTGAAGATATAACCGTATTCGTCATCGAGATAGTTGTTGTTTCTTTCGCTGTAGCCTACACCCGCGGTTTCAAAATAATAAAGGTCACCCGCTTCCTTGCTTTTATATGCTTCAACGATTGCATCCGATGCGCCGTCAATCATAAGCTCGTGGAATTCGGGGTCGATGCTTCTTGTTTTTTCAATGAAGGGAAGGAATGAGAAAAGATTCTGAAAAATGGTTTTGATAAGCGGCTCAAGACCGAAGCCCTGAGTGTCGATAACCGTGTGGCAATGGGTGCTGTTGATGTTGATTGCAACGATATCGCTTTTCACGCCTGCTTCCTTAAGCTTGCGTTCAGCCTCTGCACGGATTGTTCTTACATCATCATTGCACACGCCGATGCCGTCGATTGCAACCATAACAACCGTGCCTCTGCCAGAATTGTCGCTGATTGCAACGGCATTTGCACCCTGGTCATCATACACACCGTTGATTTTCTGGGTGAAATAGCCGCCCGTGTAATATTGCTTTGAACCGTCTTTGAGATTTTCGGGAACCATACTTGCTTTGCCGAAGCCGAGATACCACTGAGCATCCTTTGCGGGCTCATCAAGGAAGGCTTCTGTGCCTTTGTAGAAATTATCGCTTTCGCCCGCATAGTATTCGTCAACGGTTTCGAAATCCTTGGGGAAAAGTGCGCCGAAGCCCATAAAAACGGCGTTAAGAAGTCCGTTTATCGCATTGGTGCAGAACATTATTCCGCTGTTGTCTGCCGCTTCGCCGTCGGCTGCCGTTGCAAAAACGGTGCCTGTGAGCATAATTGTTACAGCAAGGATAATTGAGACGGTTTTTTTAATGCGTTTTTTCATCTGTATTCTCTCCTTTTTATCTTTTACGGCTGTTTCTGATTTTTTCTGCATCTTTTTTCAGATGCAGTTTGTTGTTCAGATAACTGAAAATAAAATAAAGGTCGCCGAGTGAATATTTGTTGTAGAATTCACCCGTTCTCAGATTGATTGTGAACGTTCTGTCAAGGAATTTGTTGAGAAAGCGTTCAGCCTTGTTGGGCGTCATATGCTTTATCGCATAGTCGGAGAATTCATAGTCGAACTTTCTTTTTTTAAGTTCATCAAAATGAGCATTGCTTTTGATGAATTTGGTTTTGCCTTTAACGGCGGTTGCGGCAAAGATTACAATATCTTCATCGGCAGGGATTATTATTGAAGTTTTGCCGTCAAGCGGTATCTCCGCACTGAAAATATAAAACTGCTTTGCAACCGCATTTCCTTTTGGGGTATGGGTGTGAGTGAGGGTGAGTGCCTGAGGAACAGGCTTGATATAACCCGTTTCTTTCGGTAGCATCAGGTCCCAATGACCGAGAGCTTCGGAGCAATCGGGCACGATGACTTCGGTTCCGCCGATTTCAACTGTTTTATCTCCATTGAGAGATGTCAGCAGAAGATGAACTTTGTCAAAGCCGTTCGGAACATTGATTTCTCTGCCGTCACAAACGATGCAGTTCTTTTCTTCGGAAGATAATGAATATTCAACGCCCGAAAAAAGAAGCTTTTCGGGAGTGATTTCACGGGGGATTGATACACCACCTCTGAGTGTTGATGCGGTGCGGTTTTTATCCGTCGTTATGCCGGTTGCGTTATATTTCAAAACAATCGGTTCGCATTTGCTTTCCGCTTTCGGAATGTCAAACGAAACTGCAAAGCTGCGGATTCCGTTGTGATTCATATCAAAGCGGAGCTTGTTACCCGAAAAATCAGCTCTGCCGATCACTTTTTCATTTCCGCCGATTTCGTATGCATCGGCTATCGGGAGAGAAAACTGAGCTTCAACCCCGCCTACGCCGCTGCCCGTGCATTCAGCAATGCGTATAACTATTTCATCCGATTCCTGAGCTTTTTTAACTGCAGTGATACGCAACGTATCGTTATTGAGCTTTACAAAGGAATATTCTCTGCCGAGAGCACCTGTATGCTTATCGGTTATGAAGGTGTTCATCGGCTGGCAGAATGCATCGGCATATGTTGCTATGTTTTCGCTGCTTTTACCGTGACCCATAACAGCAAACGAATATCGGTTAAGACCCATATCCATAACGTGCTGAGAGCATTCCCAGCGGTAATTGGTCATCGGAGTATGAATAAGAGTAAGTCTTAGGGTTGAATTGTCGGGCTTATCCCATCCCGTTCTCGAATCGCTGAAAACGGATACTCCGAAATCTCCGCTTTTATCTGTTATATCTGCCCATTTCTGTGCGGGCACTTCGCAGAGCTTTTTGGTGTTGGTGCTTCTTTTTACGGAGCCGATGCCGATATCGTAATGAGCATATTCGTTTTCTGCGGTAAGGGAAATTTCCGCTTTGAGCAAGGAGGCTTCTTCTCTCCAATCTGTTTCGTTATAAACAGAAACAAATTCGCTTTCGCAGTCAAGAGAAACAATCTGTGTGAATTTTGATTTGCCTGCTGTCCGGGCTATTTCAAGCGAGCAAAGAGCGTTGCCGTTATCCCTGATTTTTATTTCAGGATTACTGACATACATATACGGTTCTTCGCACAAATCGTCATATCTGATTTCCCAGGCGGGCCATTCAAAGCTGGTAACATTATTGAGAATTGCAAGCCTCAGGGGCTTTTTCAGCAGTTCCCTGCCGAGCTGTTTATCGTAAATACTGCAGATATCTCCGTTTGAGTCAATCTTAACCGCAAGGTTTTTATTTTCGATTGAACCGAGCGAAATTCCGAGCCCGGTTTCGTCGTATGATTCTTTATCGGATTCTCTCAAATCATAAACCGCAAGACCGCAGGAAGGCGCATCCGCAATAAAGATTATTTCCTTTTCAATGTCTGAGATTGATTTCACTTGCGATGGAACAGCGTTTCCTTCTTTATCATATACCGCAAAAAAATCCGAATTGCTTTTAACTTTTACTCTTACAGCTTCTTTTCTTGATGCTGCCGTCTGAATCGGATTCGAAACGATAACGGGTATTCCTTCGGCAAAGGATGTGTCAAGATTTTCCGAAAGAGCATTGCATGCGGCGGTATATTCCGCCGAGAAGGTGTTCATTGCCTGAATATAATCGTTATGGGTTCTTTTATAGCATTCTTCAAAAGAGGTGCCCGTTATATCATCGTGAAAATGATGGGATATAACCTTTTTCCATGCACTGTCGAGACTGTATTGCGGATAATCCGCATACCCGCCTGCAAATGCCGCCGCCGAAAATCTTTCTGCCGCATCGGCAAGAAGCTCGCATCTTCTGTTCCAGCGTTTTGTGACGGTTCTTGAGGTGTAACTGCCTGCACCATGGGCGGTGAGGAGAAATTCACCGTCATAAACGGGCAGGTCGGGTTTCTCGTTTTCAAGCATATCAAAGAATTCTGTCGGTGTTGACGAATAAACCTCAACCTCGGCTTCTTTGTTTTTTCTTTGCGCTTCAACAACGTTTCTGATTGATGATTCAAGCGGTGCGCCGCCTCTGTCACCGTTGCCGTGATATGCAAACGTGACTTCGGGCAGACCCTTCTTTCTGCTGTTTTCGAGTTTTTCAAGAACCCTGCGTGCTTTGGTCATTTTTCCGAAAATGGTTGTGTATGAAAACGGCATAAGAGCCGCCCATAATCCGTTGCCGTCAATACCTCTCCATCTGCCGATGTCAAAAGGAATATCAACCGAGCTGCCCCAGAAAAGTTTGCCCGTTGAAAATCCGGTAAGACCCGAATGAGCCGCAACGCTCGGCAGAGCCTTTCCGAAGCCGAAACAGTCGGGCAGGAAAATATCGTTGGATTCAGCACCGAATTCATTTCTGAAAAAGCCGTTGCCGTAAAGAATATTTCTGATTAATGCTTCGGGAGAAGGAATATTGACATCGCCGTTTTCATAGCAGGAACCGCAGGGGTTCCATCTGCCGTCGGCTATGTATTTTTTGAGCTTTTTATATTCTTCGGGGTAATATTCTTTAATAAGCTCATATCTGTAGCTGCCCTCAAAATTGAATTTGTATTCGGGATACTTATCAAGAAGCTCAAAGTTTCTTCTGAGAGTGTCGGGAATATAATCCTCAATCGTCTTTTCAAGAGTCCAGAGCCACGATGTATCGAGATGGGCATTGGATATGGTGTGTATTGTGGGTTTGTTTTTATTCATAATCTTATCTTACACTGTCATAAATATCGTAGAAGTTACCGATGAATGAGGGTGCGGCTCCCTTTCCGTAGGAAATAAGGCACCAGGTGTCGCTGTCATATTCGCCTTTTTCTTCGTTATACTGAATGCCTGCAAGGCAGTAGTTTGCAGGGTTTGCAACATAACCTGCGGCATCGTTCATAAGGTCCATAACGATGATATCTTTGCCTGTGTATTCTCTTACGGGAGCAAGCTCAAAGCCCTGAGCGCCGTCGCCGCCGTAGATAAGCTCGCCGAAGGTTTCACCGGGGCTCATATAAACCTTCATATCGTCGCCGATTTCAAGATAACCGACTTCGGTAACTGTGTAATAACGTCCCCAATTATCTTTGAGGATGAAGTTATCGGCAACCGATGTTTTGCCGAGAAGAACGATGATATTGTTGTCTATCTGAACTGTAAACTGCTTATGCTTGATATTAAGAACGGGCTTCACTTCTTTTGCATCAACTGTTTCAAGACCGTCATACCATACGGTATAATTCTCCCGGCCTTCAAGCTTTTTGACATCGAGTCTGTCGCCTGTTTTTTCGTTGAGGGCGATTCTTTCGGTTTCTGTCATGTTCATGCCGAGAAGGATATATGCTATTTCATAGCCGTAGCGGATTGAGGTGTAGTGAGCATTGCCGGGGAATTCGTCAACGCCGTCACCCGTAAGTCTTCTGCCTGAAGTAACTGTTGAAACGTTACCCTGAAGGAAAATGAAGTTATAGCCTGCGTCGTTCATAACCATTTCGGCACTCCAGATGAAGTCTGCAGAAAACTTCTTGTCAAAAGAAAGGGTCTTTTCGGGGTCTGCGTTTGCCCAGTCATAGCTTGCGGATTCGGGATGGCAGCCGAAGGTTGCAATGATGGTGGGAGTTTTTTCTTTTGCAAACGGAACAAACTCGAGCTTATAAATGTAAGGGTCGAGAGAAATGGGAGCGGTTCTGTCAAACATGTATTCGCCTATGTTCATTTCTGAATAAAGAAGTTTGCCGCTTGTCATATCCTCAAGAGCATCTTCAACCGCTTTCTTTGAGCCTGCAACAACGGATTCGATAAATGAACGCTCAACGCCGAATCTCACCTTTCCCGTGAGCTTGCTGAAAGAGTTGTTGATTATGCATCCGACGGGATCTGTCCATACGCCCTGGGAGTCTATGCCTGTGTGGATATGGGTGCAGGAAACATTGATGCTGACTATGTTGTATTCTTTTGCAATGTCTTTGAGACCCTCGCGCACTTTTCTTACATCGGCATTTGCGAAGCCCATTGCATCGAGAGCGATGAAAACAACATTGCCTCTGCCCGAGCCGTCATTCATAACAACAGCTCTTACCATAAGGTCTTCTTTGTTGCCGTCTTCATCTGTATACATATCGTTGCCGAAAACATAGGGGAGATATGCGCCCTTTGCGTATTCTTTTTCACCGAAGTCCGCAGGAATCACGGAAGCCTTGCCGTAGCCGAGATTCCAGACCTTATCGCCCTGAGGCTCATCGATGAAGTTTTCGGTGCCTGCGTAGAAATTATCATATTCATCAATGTTGAATTTTTCGTAGTCCTCAACTGCGGCTGAATCAGGAATTATGAGTTTGAGCACCGTGCCGAGAAAATCGTTTATCACAAAATTGCTCAGAGCATTGACCGCTCTTGAGAAAACGGTTTCTTTCTTCACATCGGCAACGTATTCAGCAACCGAAGAATAGTTTTTCTCGGGGGTTGCCGCAAATGCAATGGTAGGCATCATAAGGCAGATGCACAAAACCAGAGAAACAACAGCTGCGCCGAATTTTTTCATAAATATTACCTCTTTCCGTATATAAACATTGCTTTATTTTCTAATATTAACATTATTTCTTTAAAAAGTAAATGTTTTTTGTGCAAATATCCCATCAGGTGTGAGGCTTATTATCTGTAATTATATTGTAATTCTGTTTTGCTTGTGATAAAATAAAAAAATATTTCGGAAAAATAAAGGTGGATTTATGAGTTTTTATATAGCGCAATTTTTCGGAATTCTTGTCACATTGGGAGTAATCCTGACTTTACAGCTCAAAAAGAAAAAACATATGCTTATTGTTTCGGTTCTGGTCAATGCTCTTTCCGCCGTCAACATTCTTTTGCTCGACGGCTTCAATTCGGGCGTTGTTGTGTGCTGTGTTGCGGTTGTTCAGCTCTTTTTCTCTATATGGCACGAAACGAAAAATACGGAAGTCACAACGGCGGAAAAGGTTGTTTTTCTTGTCCTTTATGCCGCAGGCGGACTTATGGGCTATAAGATTCCGCTTGACTTGCTTTCAACAGTTGCAGCGGTGTTCTATATGCTGGCGGTGTTCCAGAAAAAAGAGCAGAATATCAGACTTATGCTGCTTGTTAATCTGTCATTATGGACTGTTTACCATTCAATCCTCGGTTCAACTGCCGTTTTTGCACAGATTGCGGGAATCATCTCGTCACTCATTGCGCTTTACAGATACAGAAACACCAATAAAAAACAGGGTTAAGTGGTAAACACGCTCTTTCATTCATTAAGGCGGTGCCTTGCTTAAATCTGATTGCTGAAGGTGAATCTGAAAATGAAAAGAGTGATTGCTTTATGGTTTGTGCATCAATGAAAACTTCGGTATACACTGCAGGTACATCTGCGGCAACCAAAACGGAATGTGGCGGCAGATGTGAGCATTCGCCCGTTATTGTTCTTCCGGGCATCAACCATTCGCCTACATATCTTTACAATGAAAACAACAAACCCGTTATGTATAACGGCAAGCATATCGGAAACACGCTGCTCATTCGCAACGAAGCGGCGCTTTCGACCAATGCAATAGTAAAGCTTGTTGCGAGTGCACTTGCAACAATCACATTCCAGACCAACGTCGGTCTTGATAAGGTTGCGTATAATCTTGTTTCCGATATCTTAAAGTATCAGAGATGCGACGATAACGGCGACCATGTTGAAAATCTCAAAACTCAGAGATGGAATTATTCTCTTGCCGAAATGACCGAGGAAGAGCTTGACTGGACCTACAGAATGGTTCCGATGAAATCTCTTGTTGACGAAATCGGCGAAGACCATGTTTATTTCTTCACCTTCAATCTTGTGGGTGACCCGATGGATTCCGCCGATGAGCTTGATGAATATATCGAAATGGTAAAAAATCAGACGGGGCATAAGAAAGTAACCCTTCTTCCTGTTTCACTCGGCGGCACAATTCTTACCGCTTATCTTGAAAAATACGGTCACTCAAAAATCGACCGGATTGTCAATGCCGTTGCCTGCCTTGACGGTACGGATATCGTTGCCGATTTTTTCGCAAGAGAATGGCGTCTCGACGATAAATATCTCTATCACGAATTTATCAAACAGATTTTTGTTGAAAACGAGGGCAGCCCCACTCGCGGATATCTTATCAATACCCTTCTTCATATCATTCCCCGTTCGGGCGTTGATGCCCTTCTTTCGGGTGCGATAAGCGGTATTCTCGATACCCTTATGCTGAATTGCCCGCAGTTCTGGGCGATGCTTCCGTCTTACAGATACGAGGCTCTTACGGAAAGATATCTCGGCGATAAACCCGTTCTCAGGGAGAGGACAGACAGCTTTCAGACCGCAAGACCCAACCTCAGAAAGAATATTCTTGATGCTGTTGCCGACGGCGTGAGTGTCAATTCAATTGCAGGCGCAAACCTCGACCTCGGCGAAGAAATGTATACATACTTCAACATTGTTGCATCGGCTGAAAAGGTCAACTCCGACGGTATTGTAAATCTTTCTTCAGCAACTCTCGGCGCAACGGGTGCCGTAGGCAAGAGCACTCTTGCCGATGTTGATTACGAAAAGAATACATTCTGCAGTAATCCCGCCCACAACCACGTTTCGGCTGATAATATGGTTGACACTTCAACTGCAATCCTGCCCGAAAATACATGGGTTTTTCTTGACCAGCACCACGAGGTCGGCTATAACGATGTTGTTCTCAACCTTGCAAAAGCAATCATTCTCGGCGAAGTTGCGGATGTTAACGATAACCCCGAAATGTATCCGCAGTATAACGGACCCTGCTACACTCAGGGCATCCGCAGATGGAAACTTCCCGATGCAAAGAAGGTTGATCAGACTAATCTCAGCGAAGAAGATAAGTCTGAGCTTAATGCAGCAATTGCCGAAGCGGAAGCTGTTCTCAGAGTGACTGTTTCAGACCAAACGAGAGTTGAAAAGGCAGAGGAAAGGCTTATTGCAGTTCTCCATAAGGTCGGCGCGGAGGGATATGAAAACATCGAGCCCAAAAAGGAATCACCTATGGACCCGATTCTTGAAGACATCTCCTGCGCAATGAGCAAATGCAGTCTGAAACTCCTCGGCGGCGGAAGCCTTGTTGACAAAATCCTTTCTCCCTTCAGAATGCTTTTTAAATTAGTATAATGAAAATAAGAGCCGTTTCATCTTATGTGCTTTGCACAACTGTTCGCGGCAGAACGGCTCAGATGCCTACCCCTGCTACAAAAAAATTAAAGGAGCTGTAAAAAAACAAAAGTTTTTTTACAGCTCCATTTTTAATTATTTAACCTTAATTTTGTAGCACTTGATTTCGAAGGGTTTGATTTCGAATGCCATTGTCTTGCCATTTGCGATGTCGGCTGCAACATCTTCTCTTTCGAGGAGGTTACATTCTGCAACGCTTGCGATTTCTGCAAAGAAATCAACATTAACCGCTGTTCTTCTGCCTGCCTTTTCAACAAAACGAACGATATAAGCATCCTCATCTTCGCACTTCTTGACAGCTTCAAGAGTAACGTTCTTGCCGTCAACGCTGATGAATGATGCGCTTTCTGCACCCTTTGCATCCTCTGAAAGCTCAACGGGAAGCATGGGATTGTTGATTTCAAGACCTCTTACGAGAGTTTCCGCATCCTTCCAACCGCCTGCATGGGGATAGAGCGAATATGTGAACCAGTGGTCGCCTCTGTCCGATTTGGGGTCGGGATTCATGGGAGCCTTGGGAAGAGTGATAATCATTCTCTGTTCGTCTACCTCGTAGCCGTACTTGCAATCGTTAAGGATTGAAAGACCGTAGCCGTCTTCGGACATATCGATGAAGTTGTGAGCCGAAACCTCAAACTTTGCCTTATCATAAGGATTATGGCGGTAGTTGGAGCTTTCGATTGTTGCGTATGCAATATCTCTTGTGAACTTCTGAGCCTTGATATCAACATCGAAGCCAACCTTAAGAAGCTTCTCCTGCTCGTGCCAGCTGATGAAGGTATCAAAATCAATTCTGTCAAGCTCATTATAAATAATGATGTTCTGCTTGAGAGTTGACTTGAGAATGCTCTTTGTAATTGTTACGCAGGTGAATACGTCGCCTGAAACAACCGATTCAACCTTGCCTGCTTCGGTGTCGAATTCACGGTCTGTGTAGGTTGCAACAATATCCCATGCGTCATACTTACCGGGAAGGTCTTCGTAGATGCGGAACACGTTGCCCTTGCTTTCAAGAACTTCTCTGTTATTCTTCTTATCGAAGATTGAAACAAGCTCTGCGGCTGCATCAAACTTAAGGCTGAAGTTTGCGTTTTCGATATCTGCACAGTCAAGAGTCTTTGCTTCTGCAACTGCCGCATCCTTGGTGTAATATACTTTATAGCCTACTGCGGGAACGTCCTTTGCAACGAAAACAAGCACCTTTGTGCCGTCAAGCTTGGTGTAAGCCTGAACGGGAACCTTGTTACCTTCTGCGTCAAAGATTTCAACATCCTTATAGGGAAGCTCAACCTTTGATGTTGCGGGAGTGCCGAGCGAGTTGAAGAGTGCGAAGGGCTTGCCGTATTTTGCGCCCGCACCGATGTTGCCTGCGATAATGTTGAGAGCTTCGTCACGAACGGATTCGCCGATAGCAATAATATCATCATAGATAGCGCAAAGGTCGCCGAACACTTCGGTGATGTGTGAGCCGGGGAGTGAATCGTGGAACTGGTTTGTGAGAATCATCTGCCAGCCTTCGTTGAGCTTTTCAAGAGGATACTCATAGCCATTCTTCATTGCGATTGATGCGAAAATTTCTGCCTGACGGTAGAGATTTTCGCTGTATCTGTTGAGCTTCTTGAGGAGAGCCTTTGTGGTGTGAACGCCTCTGTGCTCTTCAAGATAAAGCTCGTCTTTCCAAGTGGGGATGTTGGTATCGGTTGCCTTCGCCTTCATTCTTGCAAGTGAATCCTCAATCTTGCTGGGCTTGGTTTCGGGAAGACCGGGGAAGTTCTTATAACGCTTTGCATATTCGAGCATTTCGGTGTCAACACCGCCGCCGCCGTCGCCCCA
>JAZNRG010000190.1:0-4563 GCA_045590575.1 Acutalibacteraceae bacterium
TGGCTCACAGAACGACATGGCTACGATCCGACTTAAATCGGTTCATAACTGAGATTTACCTTATAGCCGTTTACGAATTCCTCACCGGATTTATAAAAATCCTCGGATTTCTCAACGGTTATTTCTGCACCGTCTTTGTGCCCTTTGGGCACAGCGGGCACTGTGAATCCGTCATAATAAATATTGCCGCTTTTTTCGGAATCTTCTTTTGCTTCTTTAAGTCCTTCTGCTGATTTTTCGCCGTAACCCGAAGTGACTTTTTCACCGTTTACGGTAACATAAAAATAATTCTTGCTGTCAGCCGCCGCAACCTTATCTGAAGCGTTTGCTTTTGGAGATTCAACCGTGTTTCCTTCGGAGTCGGTTACGGTAAATTTACCATCGCTGATTTCGATTTTTTGGCTGTCTGCCGCAAAACCCGACAGCGGCATTGCGGTCAGCAGGCAAGCTGCCGAAAGTGTAACGGCAAGCAGCCTTTTGAGTTTGTTTTTCATTTGTTTTCCTCCGTATATGTGTATTTATATGTTTAAGGATATTCCCCGAAAATCAATAATTAAATCCGCAAATGCGTCTTCCCACCCGCTTTAAAAACCTTAGGGAATTATCCTTAAATCCGTCGATAATTATATATTTGCATCGGGTTCGGGTCAATACGAAACGGCGAATTACAAACATTTACTAATTCTTAATCAGAATTATTCTTACCTTTTCCGAACCTGATTTTTTCTTCTTCGCCGTTGATTAATCTGATGAAATTCGATGAGTGCTTAAGTGCAATCAGTATTGCGCAGGATGCGGCAAAAATAAAGTTCAGAGCTTTGTTTTCAACAGAGAAAAAGTATGCAAGCAGGGGGTAGCCTGCAGCGCATATTCCCGATGCAAGTGCAACTGTTTTGGTTAGAAGAAGTATGACTGCAAAACATAAAAGTAATACCGTTGCGGTAAGCGGCATTATTCCCATTGCCGCACCTGCTGCGGTTGCAACACCTTTACCGCCTTTGAATTTATAGAATACGGGGAAGGTGTGGCCGACCTGAGCAAAGAATCCTGAGGCAAGTACGGTAATATATGGCGCATTGAAGTAAGCAACGGCGGTTTTTGCCGCCATTACCGCAAACAGACCTTTTGCAAAGTCAAGCAGAAATACTGCTGTGCCCGCTTTGATTCCGTAGTTTCTGACCGCGTTTGATGCACCTGCATTCTTGCTTCCGAGAGTACGGATATCCGTGCCGTAAACTTTTCTCGACAGGATAATTGCAGGATTGATACTGCCGATAAGATAAGAAATGATGCTGAAAATAACGATATGAATCATAAATAATCACCCTATGATATTATGAGCTTTTCGACTGCCATATTATCCCTCGGGTGATAATTATTATATCAGTGATTTTTGTATATATCTTTTCGTGAATGTTAAGTGCGTTTAAAATGATTGTTATCATTCGGTTATTAAAATGTGAACAAACAAAAAACCGCACCAAACGGTGCGGTGAAAATGCTACATATAAAATTCAAGGTGTGCGGTGTTGTTTATGTATTCAAACACAATGTCGCCGTATCTGTTTGTTCCTTCCTTGTAAAAAACAACTTTTGTGATATTTGTATTATCAAAATCAATATCAAAAACCGGCGATTTTGTGAATCCCATTATGCCGAAAACGAGGAAGGTCATAAAAGCGGCGTGGCTTACTACTGCGATTTTCTCACCGTTTTTATATTTGTTTCTGAAATATTCAACGGTCTGTGCCGCTCTTTCATAAACCGAATCTTCATCGTTCATTGAACTGTGGCAGACAAGGGGAGAGTTTTCGTCAAATCCGTCGGCAAGCCTTGCCGTACTGCGGATTCCGTATATTTCTTCCATACCTGCACCGTCATAATTATCGCCGATGCCAACCTCAGTCAGAAGAGGCAGAATGTTGAGGCCTTTGCCGCCTTTCTGAAATTTCATAATTTCGTTTGCTGTTTGCACCGCTCTCAGCAATCCGCTTGAATAGAATGCATCAAATTCGGTTTCCGCAAGATATTTTCCGCAGGCAACAGCCTGATTAATGCCCTTATCGGTGAGATAAGGGTCGCAGGCTTCTTTAATAGTTAAATCATCTCTGCCATAGCCTGCATTACCCATACTCTGACCGTGGCGGATAAGATATAATTCAAGCTCTTTTACGGGATTGTATTCCATTACTGCACCTCCTAATTTAACAGAATTATATAATGTTTTATTGAGTCTGTCAATTTGTATTATCTTGACTTTACTTAAAAAACGGGATAAAATAATTTTAAAAATAATTGAGGATTAATTATGGGTGTTTGTTATATTGTAGGTGCGGGCGACTGTGCCGTGCTTGATTTTGAAAAAAGAAATAACGATTTCATTATTGCTGCAGACGGCGGATACAATCATCTTAAACCCAAGGGGATAAAACCTGATGCGGTTATCGGAGATTTTGATTCTCTCGGTTTTGTGCCTGAGGGCGATAATGTTATCAGGCTCAATCCCGTCAAGGATATAACCGATATGAAAGCTGCTGTTGATTACGGAGTTGACAGGGGATATAAAGAGTTTTGTATCTATGGTGCTTGCGGCGGCAGAATTGACCATATGCTTGCCAATTTTCAGCTTGCGGCATCGGTTGCAAAAGACGGATATAAAGTGAAAATTTTTGACGGCAGCACGGTTATAACAGCAATATGTAACGGGAAAATTGAATTTGATTCGAAGATGAACGGATATGTTTCCGTATTCTCACATTCTGATGTTTCAGACGGTGTTAATATCAAAGGTCTGAAATATGAACTGGATGATGCTGTACTTACCAACACCGTTTCTCTCGGTGTCAGCAATGAATTTATCGGCAAAAAAAGCAGAATTTCCGTTGGAAACGGAGTGCTGATGATTGTTTATTTCAATACAACATCTTGACATAAGAATGATTATTATATAAAATATATTGTATCAAATCAATAGAGAGGAATAATTTATGAAAACAATTTCTTCAAGGCTCATTTCCGTTGTTCTTGCTGTTATTATCGCTTTTTCGGCGGTGGTTCCTTCCTTTGCGGTTTTCGAAACCGTTGCGTGGGAGGTTATGTGGGACAAGGAGTATAACAACGGTGTTATTCTCTTTCCGGGCAGTGATAACAGCGAAATGAATGTATCGTGGTATTATGCTCAAGAAGCTGAACCCAAGGTTCTTTTATCTTCAAGCGAAGATCTTATTAACCCTCAGACGTTTACTGGTTACTGTGTTGCGGCGGCAGACGGCGACTATTCCTGCAAGGTAACTCTTACGGAGCTTGAAGCGGGTGTGAGATATTTTTATCAGTGCATCAGCGGGGATTTTGAGTCGGCTGTTTACTCGTTTGAAACCGATGCCACTCCCAATGAGTTCACCGCTTGCTATATTACTGATATCCATATCAGCCATCACGACGAGGACCCTGATAATATAAAGAAAACCGCAGCAATCGTCAATTCTCTCGCCGATAACGTTGTTAACAGACACGGCGTTTCAATATTCCTTTCAACGGGAGATCAGGCGAGTGAAGGATACGAAACCGAATATAAAGGTCTTTCTTCCGTGCTTTCATTCAAGAGCATTCCTATTGCAACAACAATCGGCAACCACGACCGCAAGGGTATTGCTTATAAAACCTTCACTAATATGCCGAATGAGCAGGATAATGCGGCGGTAACATCATATGTCGGCAGAAATTATTGGTTCAGAAAAGGCAACGCTCTTTTCCTTGTTGTTGACAGCAACAACGCAAGTGGTGCTGACCACAGAAAGTTCATCAAGCAGGCAGTCAAGGCTAATCCCGATGTGAAATGGAAGATTATGATGGCTCATCACGATCTTTTCAGCGGCAGAATTCCTCACAGAGAAAGCGAGAATGCGCTTCTCAGAATGATCTGGGGTCCGCTTTGTGATGAGTTTGGTATCGACCTTATGCTTCTCGGACACAGCCATTATTACACCGTTTCTAATGTTCTTTATAATAACAAAACAAAACAGCCTCTTGAAAAAACAATGGAAAACCCTGAAGGCACAATCTATATGGTTTCAGGCTCCATAACAAGACCCAGAGACGATTCCGAAGAGGATATCGGCCTTAACGAAGAATGGATCGGCGCATGGAACAAACCCAATGATAAGCAGATTTATAATATACTTGATTTCACAGAAAACAAACTTACGGTTTCGTCTTATTATAACGGCGAAAGCGCAGCTTTCAATCAGTATTCTATAACCAAAACTTCCAACGATGGCGGACATCCGAAACAGATTCTTAGCAATCCTTGGGATGCCTTGGTAAGAGTTATCGGTACAATTTATGCTCACTTCAATAACATCGGTGTTTACACCGACCTCAAGGATAACGGCTTTGATGTGAATTATTTTGAAATCGTATTCTAAATCACAAACCACCGGTTGAACCGGTGGTTTGACTAACCCCTAAAAGGGGTTGATACAGGCTTAGCCCCTGGAAGGGGCGTTGAAGGTTTAGCAGCGCATTACAATCACTGGCAGCCGCTCACGAGCGGCTGTTTATTTT
>JAZNRG010000191.1:0-29516 GCA_045590575.1 Acutalibacteraceae bacterium
TTTTGCTCTTAATTCCAATATTTCTTTTTCATATTGCTTGATATGTCTGTAACTTCTGGGCATAAAAATTCCTCCTATGATAGATTCATTCTACCATAGGAGGATGTTTTTTTCATTGTCCGTTTTTACTGGACCTGTTCACAACAGAATGGCGGTTAATCTTTAGTATATTTGATTATTTCTGCAGGGGTGCAGTCAAGGATTTTGCAAAGGTCATTGAGCGTAACCGTGCTTATCGGTTTGTTGTGCTTGAGGCGGTCAAGCAAGCTGCGGCTGATGTTGAAATCTTTTACTAATTTATATGTGGATATGCCTTTGGATTTCATTGTTTCGTAAAAAGGCTCATAAGTTATCATTGTTATCACCGATTTTAATTATATTTTATGCTCGTACTATTGACAATTATCTATAAAACGAGTACAATAAAACAAAAAGGAGAATTTCAAATGAAAATCAAAAGACTTTTATCTGTTGTTCTTGCACTTTTATTATGCTTCGGCTCAATGTCAATTGCTTCGGCACAAGAAATTGAAAATGATTCGGATTTCCTTGATACTCCCACGCTTCCGACTGTTGAGGAGGTTGAAGTTTCTGTTGTTTACAGACCGCTGAAAAGCCTGGTTTCCTTTGCAGGCTTCGGTCCTTTATTTGACGGCACGGTTCTGAAGGTGACTTATCCCGACGGAAGTTCCGAAACCGTTACTCTTGAAACTAATTGGACAGGTCTTTCTGATTATGTTGCAGGGGATTTTAATGTTTATACAAGTTATTTTGATACAATGAATGTCAAGTCTCCCGGAATAAACAAACAGAGAATACTTCTGAACGGTGCGAAAGATGACGTTGAATATGAAGGGGTCTGCAATCTTGATTATCTTTATATTCCTTCTCCGGGCGAAATCTTTTATCTGATTGATTTACTTATTCGCATACATTTTTAAAAATTTACATTAAAGAATAACAAAACTCTTGCATTTTATGTGTCCTTGTGATAGAATACTGTGGATATATAAAACGCAGAGATCGGGAGAGTAAGTAAACCCCACTCACTAAAGAGAAAATCCGTCGGCGGCTGAGAGCGGATTGTGAAGTGATTTACCGAAGTTCACCCGTGAGCGGTGCGCCTGAAAGAGCAGTAGGGTGCAACGGCTTATCCCCGTTACGGATATCAGAGTGCACGGCAATTGCCGTGAACCGGGGTGGTACCGCGGATTTTTATTCGTCCCTCGTCTTTTGACGGGGGATTTTTTATTTCGCTTATTGTAGGGGTCGGCGACCCGACGACCCGGATGTGCCGTCAGGCGCATAATCTGTAATTCGTATATTATGAAAGGATTGATATAAAATGTTTGAAAAGCCCGCAGAATTAAAAAAGCTGTTTGAAGAAAAGATTGCAGCCGTTGCCGCAACCGCAGATGTTGAGCAGCTCAGAATTGAATTTCTCGGCAAGAAAGGCTCCGTTGCAGCTCTTATGCAGGAGCTCCGTAATGTTCCCAACGACCAGAAGAAAGAGGCAGGCCAGGCGATTAATGAAACAAAGCAGTTTATCGAAACCGCCATTGCCGCAAAGGTAGAGGAGCTTAAGGCAATCGAAGAACAGAAGATGATTGATGCAGCAGAAAGCTATGACGAATCAATGCCTACCGACACAGACCTCGGCTCATATCACCCCATCACTCTTGTTCGTCAGTCGGTTGAGGATATCTTCCTGAGCATGGGATTTGCGATTGAAGATTATTCCGAAATCACCGATGACTACAACTGCTTCGAGGCTCTCAATATCCCCAAGCACCACCCCGCAAGGGATATGCAGGATACCTATTATCTCAGCAGCGGTCAGCTTCTTAAGACTCATACTTCGGCTGCTCAGAACACAATTCTCCGCAAGTATGCAAAAAATCTTGAAAACGGCAATCCCATCCGTGCAATCTTCCCCGGCAGATGCTTCAGAAACGAGAAGATTGACGCTTGCCACGAAAACACATTCTTCCAGATGGAAGGCATTATGGTTGATAAGGATATCTCCATTTCAAACCTCATTTACTTTATGAAAACAATGCTCTCCGAGGTTTTCCAGAAGGATATCACCGTCAGACTCCGTCCCGGTTTCTTCCCCTTCGTTGAGCCCGGTTTTGAGCTTGACATTCAGTGCACAATCTGTAAGGGCGCGGGTTGCCCCTCATGTAAGGATTCAGGCTGGCTTGAGCTTTGCCCCTGCGGTATGATTCATCCCAACGTTCTTATTGCTGCGGGCATTGACCCCGAGAAGTACACAGGCTTCGCAGTCGGCCTCGGTATGGCAAGACTTGCAATGATGACCTACGGCGTAAAGGATATCCGTGTGTTCAACAGCGGTAACCTCAAGTCACTTTCTCAGTTCAACGAAAAACCCTTCACAAGACCCGAAGAAAGCAAGGAGGCATAAGAAATGTTTGTATCAATTAACTGGATTAAAGACTATGTCGACCTTGAAGGCGTTGACATTAAAAAGCTTATCGAAAGCTTTACTCTCGCAACCGCAGAGGTTGAAGATATAATCGTTAAGGGCGATGACGTTCAGAACGTTGTTGTTGGCGAAATTCTTTCCGTTGAGAATCATCCCAATTCAAAGAAGCTCCACCTTCTCAAGGTTGACGCAGGCGAAAAGGTTTGTAACATCGTTTGCGGTGCACCCAACGTTGCAGTCGGTCAGAAGGTTGCGCTTGCTCTTGCGGGCGGCAGAGTTTGCGGCGGCGAAATAAAGGTTGCAACTGTTGCAGGTTTTGAATCCGAAGGTATGTGCTGCTCTGAAAAAGAGCTTGGTCTGAGCGACGAGCATTCGGGTATTATGGAGCTTGATCCCTCACTCAAAAACGGCACAAACATCAAGGATATCTTCCCCATCGACGATATCATTTTTGAAGTTGATAACAAATCACTCACCAACCGTCCCGACCTCTGGGGTCACTACGGCATCGCAAGAGAGCTTGCTGCGCTTTCCGACAGAGAACTCAAGCCTCTTGAAATGGGCGACCTTTCCTATGACGGCGATGAGCAGGTTGAGGTTGAAATCGGCAGAGAAGATCTTGTTTACAGATATTCCTGCGTAAAAATGGATAACATAACAAAGAACAAGAGCCCTCTTGATATGCGTATCCGTCTTTATTACTGCGGTATGAGAGGCATCAACCTTCTTGCAGACGTAACAAACTACATCATGCTCGAAATCGGTCAGCCTACTCACGCATTCGCAGGCACTTCAATCGATAAGATTGTTGTTACAACTCCCAAGGAAAAGATTAAGTTCAAGACTCTTGACGGCGTTGAAAGAGATATCGATGAAGAAACTCTTATGATCTGCAACGGCGAAACTCCCGTTGGTATTGCGGGCATCATGGGCGGACTTGAATCCGAAATCGAAGATGATACAGGCTCAGTTGTGCTTGAATCGGCTAACTTCGACGGCGTAAGCATCCGTAAGTCATCCTCACGCCTCGGTCACAGAACAGACGCCAGCGCAAGATATGAGAAGATGCTTGACCCCGAGCTCACAATGGACGCAGTCGGCAGATTCGTAAAGCTTGTTAAGGATATCGACAGCGGCGCAAAGGTTGTTTCGAAGGTTACAGATAAATACGTTAAGAAGTATCCCGAAATTTCACTTTCATTCGATAAGAAGTATGTTGACCGTTACACAGGCATCGACATCAGCGAGGAGCAGATTGATAAAACTCTCACCGCTCTCGGTTTCGGTGTTGACTATAATAACGGCGAATACACAGTAAAGGTTCCCTCTTGGCGCGCAACCAAGGATGTTACCATCAAGGCTGACATCATCGAGGAAATCACAAGAATTTACGGCTACGATAACTTCGAAATCAAAACCACCAACAGCCCCCTCAAGCCCGTTCACAATGATTACGCAAGACTTGAGGATACGGAAATCAAGGATCTTCTTGTCAAGAAGTATGCTTTCCATGAAGTTCATTCCTATGTATGGTGCGACGGCAGAAAGTTCAAGAAGCTCGGCATCGAGGTAGAGGATAATGTCAAGGTTCTCAATATCGAGAATTCCGATAACGGTGTTCTCCGGAATTCGATGCTCCCCACACTCCTTGTTATGGCTCAGGAAAACAAGGATTTTGCCGATAAATACGGCATTTTCGAAATCGGCAGAGTTGTTGACGGCGTTGATGAAAACGGTCTTGCCAACGAAAGAAAACGTCTCGGCGCGGTTATCTACGATAAGAGCGGCAACGAAAAGGCTATCTATCTCAAGGCGGTTGAAATCATCAACAGCATCATCGGTGAAATCAAGCAGAAGAAGGCTGCATATAATAAGATTGCTCCCGAGCATGCTTGGCAGCATCCCAAGAATACCGCCGAAATCCTCATTGACGGCATAAAGGTCGGTACTCTTTGCGCAATGCACCCCGCAAACCGTGCAAAGCTCGATAAGACCGCAGCTGCAGTTTGCTTTGAAATCGATATGGATACCTTCAGCTCACTCGATGCAAACGCAATCAAGTTCCGTGAACCCAGTGCCCATCAGTCAACCTGGTATGACCTTTCACTTGTTCTTGCTGAAAACACCAAGTATTCGGACCTTGCAGCCTGCTGGGAAGCACTCAATCTTGCCGAGCTTGAAAGCGCAAAGGTTATCGATACCTATGAAAAGGACGGCATCAAGAGCATCACAATCCGTCTTGTTTTCTCTGCTATGGACAGAACTCTCGAGATGGAAGAGGTTCAGAGCTGGATTGATTCAATCCTCGCAAATCTTGGAAATATCGGCGTAACTCTCAGAGCATAAATCATTAATTTACAAAAAACACTTGTTTTATTCTGATTAATGATATATAATATACGGTAACGGAGGTGACCGAAATGACTGATAAAACAATAAAGTTTTCAATCAAGGACGAAAATGAGGTGGAGATGAAGAAGAATCTTCTCGCCGTTTACGAAGCTTTGAACGAAAAGGGTTATAACTCAATCAGCCAGATCGTCGGCTATATCCTCTCCGAGGACCCGACCTATATTACCACTCACAATAACGCACGCAGTCTTGTCAGAAGGCTCGACAGAGATGAACTTCTTCAAGCAATGGTTAAGTGCTATCTCGGTATAAAATAATTTTGAAGGAGTGATACTGTGGCTAAGAAAAGCAAGTTTCTTATGTATAAGGGCAGACCTCTCGTAAGAAGCGGCAAAACCATCTATTACGGTTTTATGTCCGACCCTTATGTTGTTATAATGCAGATAACAAGCACCCGTGAGGTCAACGGCGTTGAGGTTGCAGACAGAGTTGTTGTTCAGCTTGTCAATACCGACCCCGATATTCGCATGAAAGATAAGATTGTCAAGAAGGCAGAGCGCAAGGGTATCTACAACGCAATGGATATCGGCTGCATCTGGCTTGAAAGAGAACTCAAAGAAACCGCATAATAATCAATCACCCGTTCATATGAGCGGGTGATTTTTTATTTGTAATCCTCTTGACAAACTTGTTCTAACGCGTTAGAATACAATTGTACTAATGCATTAGAATAAAGTTCAAAGGGGGAATTTTTATGGTAACACCAAAGATTTTTGAAAGCGAATACAGATTCTGCCTTATTCTCTGGGAATATGAGCCGATAAGCAGTCGTGAGCTTTCCGAGCTTTGCAAGGAAAAACTCGGCTGGTCAAAAACAACAACCTATACCGTTATCAAGCGACTTTCCGACAGGGGAGTGCTGAAAAATGAAAACACGGTTGTAACATCACTTGTTTCAAAGGATGAGGCTCAGGTTTCGGAGATTGACGAGCTTATGGAAAAGAAATTTGAAGGCTCGATTCCTGCCTTTATTGCCGCTTTTGCACGCAGCCGCAAGCTCTCGGATAAAGATATTGAGGAGATAAGAGCGATTATAGAGCAGGGAGGCAAGTGAAATGGATAGCATTTTTATCGATTTTCTCAACACAAGCATCACCGCAAGCTACATAATCACTGCAGTTCTTCTTATAAGAGCGATTTTCAGGAAAATGCCGAGAAAATTTATCTGTGCTCTTTGGGCAATCGCAGGTTTAAGGCTTGTTCTGCCATTTTCAATAGAAAGCGCATTCAGTCTTATTCCGAGTGCCGAAACCGTACCGCAGGATATCGCAATGTCACTGACCCCTGCAATTCAAAGCGGTGTTCCGGCTGTTAACAATATTGTTAATCCTATTATATCTGAAACATTTGCTCCTGATGTCGGAACGAGTGTAAATCCGCTTCAGATTATTACAGGAATAGTTTCCGTTATATGGCTTATCGGCGTAGCGGCGATTCTGATTTACGGTGCAGTAACTTACATAAAGCTCAGAAAAACAGTGTCAACCGCTGTTTTGCTTAAAGATAATATTTTTCAGAGTGAAGCTGTTGTTTCGCCGTTTATTCTCGGCTTTATCAAACCGAAAATCTATATTCCCTTCGGTATGGATGATGCAACAACCGACTATGTTGTTGCCCACGAAACCGCCCATATCCGTCGCCGTGACCATTGGATAAAGCCGATAGGCTTCCTGCTTCTTGCGGTTTATTGGTTTAATCCGCTTGTGTGGGTTGCGTATGTTATGCTCTGCCGTGATATTGAAAGAGCCTGTGACGAAAAGGTTATCGCTCAGTTGGACGGTGATGAGCGAAAGGATTATGCCAACGCTCTTTTTGCATGTGCAGTTAACCGAAGAAGGATTGCTGCCTGCCCGCTTGCGTTCGGAGAGGTCGGCATAAAGGAACGTATAAAAGGGGTTATGAATTATAAGAAGCCTGCATTCTGGGTGATTGTTGTTGCAATTATTGCCTGCGTTGTTGCGGCTGTTTGTTTCCTTACAAACCCGAAGGACAATCAGACCGATGACTACGAATATCCCTACAGAATTATTGCGGAAATCAGACGCGAAGGTTCCGATGAGGTTGAAACAAAGGTGCTCAGTGCAAAGAAGGGAGATCAACATTCTGTTATTGACGGAGTAAAATTTGAGGTTGTTGATGTGAATCTTCAGGAGGGTGAGATTGACATCGGTTTTATCGGAGATAAACAGCCAATCAGCGCATTTTCCGATAAACCTGTCGGTCTTATTGTTGTTAATCTTACAGAATCGCACAGACTCAAAACTTCGAACGATGCACGGATCACATTCAGCTTTGTTCAGATCCAGTCGCTTGACCAGGCAGTCACAAAGGCGATTATGGAATACTGCAAGGGCAGTTATATGGAAGGCTCAGCCGAGTTTGAAGCCCACGAATTTCTTAAGGTTGAACGCAGAAAAAATCCCTTGAAGAGTGGTTCCGAGAGCGTAACGGCATATATGGTTATGTCCTACGGCGAATATGTTTATGAGAATGGAAAGGCGGTTTCGGTAGGCGGCTGTTCAATGCCTGCTGCTCTCAGTTTCAATTATACCGACGGCATTTATGTTCTCACCGAATTCTGGCAGCCAAAGGACGGCAGTTATTATACCGATTCAATCAGAGAAAAGTTCCCGCTTGTTGCGGCTGAGCTTGCAATCAACAGAGTTGTTTCCCTACCTCAGACTCCTGAAGAAAAAGCGCAGATATATTTTGAAGGTCTTGATAACGGCTGTGCAGTGAATACGGGTGTTGACGGCTTCAATGCAAGCGTGATTGCAAAGCCGATATACGGCGATAACCCCTATATCGAAATCGAATGGGCAAACGGCACTTCATATGATATTGAATGCACGGGCACTCATGGTATGCAGATGTTCATTGACCGTTCGTGGGTCAATGTGCAGACGGGTGCGATTTTTGAGCCGACCTATCTCAAAGTCATAAAACCTGGCGAAGCGTATATCGTTAAATATGACCTGAGTATGTTTGATATCGAGGCAGACGGTCTTTACCGCTTCACCGATGTGTTCCGAATGAACGGCGAAACCTTTACCGCCCGCATTGATTTCAGCAAAGGTCCCGTAAAGGGTGATGCCGATGTTGAAGTTTTAACAACGATTGCTGTTATTGCAGAAGACCCTCAGTTTGATACATCGGAATATAATTCCGTTATTTCGGTTGGAAAGGGAAGATTCGTCGCCAGAAAGATTATAGACCAATCAGCATATTCCGCACTTCTTGACGAAAACGGCAACGAACTTGTTCCGTTTTTCAGAGGAGAAATCAGAAGGATGAACAGCAGCACAGATTCTGTATCCATACTGTCTGTTGAGCCTTTGGGTGGCAAGGATATCCTTACCGATGCCGACGGCAAAAACATCTGTGAATATGAATTCAACGGTACGGGTGTTAATGAGAATTATAGCCTTATTTACGGATATACCGATGATGAATATGTGTTCTTCAGTTATAACGGTGAGAATCTGGCAACGGTAAAAGAGGGCGAAACAGCGGATTTACTTCCTGAGCAGTGGATGGGCTATATCATAACCGTCAAGAATTGCGGGAATACCTACAAATTCGGTGTGTCCAAAAACGGAGTGCAGATAATTCCCTGCGAATATGATGAAATTGATGTTGTGGATGTTGACAGAATCGTTGCAAGAATAGGAGAATTGCAGGGGCTTGCCCCGACCGATATCCTGCGAATCTTCGACGGCAGGGGTAATCAGCTCACAACCGACGGCGATTATAACTACGCAGCTTTTATCAAAGATGAGGAATACGGTGTTGCATCAAAAATGGATGAAGACGGTAATCTTACCTGCTGGCTTGTTGACAAAGACGGAAACAAGCATTCCGAAGGATACGACACTATCTACGGCACCGAAAGCGGTTATGTCGGCGAAAGAAACGGAGAAAAATTCAAAATAAAACAGTAAGGCTTTATAAATGAATTGTAGGGGCGATTCACGAATCGCCCGCAGGATTTACAAAAAATGCATTTTTACTGTAACAACGAAAAAAAGTCCCCCTTGTCAAAGGAGGACTTTTGGTTTGTTATTCGTATTTTGCTCTTTCGCCGCCGATATATTTCGGTCTTGTTTTTGCGGCGGAAAGTTTTGCTTCGCCGATAGTGTTGTTTTCAAGACGAAGGGGGACGGCAACCTTCTTAAGGTGCATTCCGATAAGGGTTGTGCCGATATCAATGCCCGCATCAGCCTTGATTTCTTCAAGGGCAACGGGTTTCTTCATCGAGTGCCACGCCGCTGTTGCGAATGAGCCGCCCGCACGGGGATGAGGCACAACGCAAACAATTTCTGCGCCGATTGCTTTTGCCTTTTCTTCTTCGATGATAATAGCTCTGTTGAGGTGCTCGCAGCATTGTGCGGCAAGGTAAATGCCTTTTTCTGCGAATACGGAGTTTAGTCCGTCAAAAATCTGCTGAGCAACATCAACAGTGCCGCTTGTGCCGATTTTTTCGCCGATAACCTCGCTTGTTGAGCATCCGATAACTGCTATATCGCCTGCGCCGATGCCTGATTTTTCAATCAGTTCTTCGGCGGCTTTTTTTGCCTGATTAAAAATATCCATTTATTTTATCCTCATTTCAGAATTGCTGAAAGCGTTTTGCTTCTTTTTATTGCCGATTGAACGGCGGTGCATAAAACGGTTGCGGCGATTATGCCGACCACGCCCTGACCGACGTTGCCGGGGATGCTTCCTGCGGCGCCGATGCCGTATTTAAGTATAACCGCTTCATAGCCGAAATAACCGAGAACCATAATTGCTTCCGATGCAATGCCGCCGATTATTCTGAAAAGAAAATCGAGCTTGCCGCGCGAAGCTTTTGTTATGTAATAAAAAACAACCGCCATAAGAGCTTTGATAATGAATGTTGCGGGGGCGTACTGCGGATAACCCGCAAGAATATCCGTGAGCATTGAGCCGAGACCTGCCGCAATTCCGCCGTAAACGGGTCCGAGCACAAAGCCTGCCGTAAGCACAAAGCAGTCGCCGAGATTTGCAAATCCGCCCGTTGCGGGCATGGGAATCTGAACGATATATGTCGCAACGCAGACTATTGCCGTGAAAAGTGCGGCAATGATGAGTTTGAGAAGTTTGTTGAATTTCATTTTGTTTTCCTCTTTTTATTTTCTCTTTTAAAAAGTATAATCCAAAGTATGATTTATTTCAAGGCACGTTTTATTGTGATTTTTAACATAAATATGGTTGATTTATATTGAAAAAATGGTATGTCTGTGATATAAATATCTTAATAATATATAAACAGGAGGTATTCCATGAAAATAAAGGCATACCATAAAGACCTCGGCAGTCTGCATATCGGCTGTGAGGACCCGAGAGCATATTTTATTCCTTATCAGAGCGAAGAAGCCGCTCTTGCAGGCAAAAGAGAAAATTCGGATTATTTCACAAGCCTTTGCGGCGAATGGAATTTCAATTTCTATAATTCATTCGAAGATATCGGCGAAGATTTTCTGACCGCTGAATTCAAAAACACAATCCCCGTTCCCAAATGCTGGCAAACAGAGCTCGGCAAGGGCTATGATGTTCCGCTTTACAGCAATCTTTTCTATCCCTTCCCGCTTGACCCTCCTCATGTGCCCGACGAAAATCCTGCGGGTCACTACAACAGAAAATTCAATATCAATAAAAAAGACGGCAAGTATTATTACATCAATTTTGAAGGGGTTTCATCCTGTTTCTATCTCTATATCAACGGTGAATTTGCCGCATACAGCCAGGTGAGCCATTGCACAAGCGAGGTTGATATCACCGATTTGCTCAAAGACGGCGAAAACACGGTAGATGTTGTTGTTGTTAAATGGTGCGACGGCAGTTACCTTGAAGACCAGGATCATTTCCGTCTTTCGGGTATCTTCAGAGAGGTTTATATTCTTGAACGTTCCGCAACCCATATCAAAGATATCTATATAAAAACCGACCTTTCGGAAGACCTTGAAACTGCAGAAGTTTATATTAAGGATATTCTTTGGTACGGCGACGATATCAACGCAAATTACAAACTCATTTCCCCCGACGGTTCAGTTGTTTTCGAGGGCGATGACCTTGATTTTACTCTTGATAATCCCGCACTCTGGAGCAGTGAAAATCCGAAGCTCTATACCTTGCTCATCTCTCTTGATGGCGAGGTTATTCCCTTCAAGCTCGGCATCAAGAAAATTGAATTCAGAGGAAACGTTGCCTATACCAACGGTCAGCCGGTAAAGCTCTGGGGCGTTAACCGCCACGATTCAAACCCCGAAACAGGCTATTACTGCGATATGGAGCATATGCTTCGCGATATTCACCTTATCAAGCAGGCGAACTGCAATTGCGTGCGTACTTCTCATTATCCGAATGACCCCAGATTCCTCGAGCTTTGCGATGAATACGGTCTTATGGTTGTTGACGAAGCCGATATCGAAACCCACGGTATGGGCTTTGAATACCGCGATACATGGGATTGGATGCGCTGGTCAAAGCTTTCGACCGATGATGAGTGGGAGCCCGCTTATGTTGACAGAGCCGCACGCCTTTTTGAGCGTGACAAGAACCACGGCTGTGTTATTATGTGGTCACTCGGTAATGAGTCAGGCTGCGGCAAAAACCACAGAGCAATGGGTAAATATATAAAGAACCGCGAACCGGAAGCAATCATCCATTATGAGAATGCACACCTTGAATTCAAGGCGGTTCCCATCGGTGAAAACTACAGCGACATTTCCGATGTTGAGAGCCGTATGTATGCTCCTCTTGACTATACCGCCGAATATTGCGAAAACAAGAATTCTAAGAAACCCTTCTATTTTTGCGAGTTCGTATGTTCACTTACAACGGGCGACATCCACGCTCATTGCGATATGTTCAGAAAATACCCCGCTATCTGGGGCGGCTGCATCTGGGAATTTGCCGACCATGCAATCAAGGTGGGCAATAATGCATACCGTTACGGCGGTGATTTCGGCGATTATCCCCACAACTCAACCTGCTGCATCGACGGTATGGTGTTTGCCGACAGAACTCCTCGTCCCGGCTTCTATGATATGAAGAAGGGTTATCAGCCTTTTGCCGCAGAATACGCAGACGGCAAAATCACCGTCAAGAACTACCGATATTTTGAGAATCTCTCCGATATGTATATCGAATGGTCGCTTGAGGTTAACGGCGAGAGCGTTATGAGCGGCAGAATTGATGACACAGATATTGCTCCTCAGTCAACAAAGGAATATGTTCTCTTTGACAAAACACCCGTCAGTGACTGCTGTTTCCTTAACCTTGTATTCCGTCAGAAAGAAGCAACAAAGTGGGCTGATGCCGACTATGAAACAGGCTGGATTCAGTTTGATTTGTCTGTTGAGAAAGCGAAAGCTCCGCTTTCCGCCAATCTTCCCGAAGTTTCGGAGGGCGACAGATTCATTAAAATCAAGACTGCTGATGTTGAATATACATTCGATAAGCCTTACGGCAGAATTTCATCTGTTCTTTGCGGCGGAAAAGAAATGCTTGCCGAACCCGTCAAGGTTGAAATGTGGAAGGCACACGCCTGGAATCAGCTCGGCGATGCAGATGACAGACGCTCTGCGGCAATTCAGGCTGTGATGCAGAAAACATATTCCGCAACCGTTACCGAAGAGTCGGATTGCGTTAAGATTATTTGCCCCGTTTCATTAAGCGGCCCCGCAGTTGTGCCCGTGCTGAACGGCGAAATCGTTTATAAATTCTACGGCGACGGCAGTGCGGTTGTTGGCTTCAACGGTGAATTCCGTCAGCTTCTCATTGATATGAATATGCATCTGCCGAGATTCGGCTTTGCATTCAAGCTCGCAGGCGGCTATGAGAATATGGAATATTTCGGCAAAGGCCCCTACGAAGCCTATGCAGACCGCCATCTTGCCTGCCGTTACGGTAAGTTTGAAACAACAGTCAACGATAACTTCGTTTCTTATATCAAGCCTATTGAAAACGGCGCACACTTCGGTTCAAGATACGGCGTTGTCAAGAACGAAAACGGCGAGGGTATGATTTTTGCTCCCGCTGCAGAAGATACATTCTTCTTCAACGCAACTCATTTCACTCCCGCTATGCTTGAAGAAACCAAGCATAACGATGAGCTTGTGCCTATGGAAGACACTATGGTTTATGTTGACTACCGTTTCGATATCAGAGGCAATCACGGCTATTATGACAGCGTTGAACCCGAACGCAAATGGGGATTTGAACCCATTGAGTTTGCGGCGGCATTCAAGCCTTTCAACGGCGAAATCAATCCGTTTGAGTTTATAAAAGAAAACAGATAAATGTAGGGCGGGGGCTTGCTCCCGCCGTAAGACAACAAAAATCCCGCTGACGAATCCGTCGGCGGGATAAATTTTTTTATTAAAAATCTGCAGAACCCGTTGTTCTGGGGAAGGGGAGCACGTCACGGATATTTGAAATGCCTGTGAGATACATAACAAGCCTTTCAAATCCGAGACCGAATCCGCTGTGCTTGACACCGCCGTAACGGCGAAGGTCGAGATACCAGTCATAATCCTTGGGGTCAAGACCGAGTTCCTTGATGCGTGCTTCAAGCAGGTCAAGGCGCTCCTCTCTCTGGCTGCCGCCGATGATTTCGCCGATGCCCATAACAAGGCAGTCGCAGGCGGCAACGGTTTTGCCGTCATCATTGAGTCGCATATAGAATGCCTTGATTTCCTTGGGATAATCTGTAACGAAAACAGGCTTTTTGAAAATCTTTTCGGTGAGATATCTTTCGTGCTCGGTCTGCAGGTCGCAGCCCCAGCTTACCTTATATTCAAATTCATCGTTGTATTCTTCGAGAAGTCTGATTGCCTCTGTGTAAGTCACTCTGCCGAAATCGGAGTTTGCAACGGCGGTGAGCCTTTCAACAAGCTCCTTATCAACGAATTTGTTGAGGAATTCGATTTCCATCGGGCAGTTTTCAAGAACATAGTTGATAACATATTTTATCATTGCTTCGGCAACATCCATATCGTCGCTCAGTTCTGCGAATGCCATTTCGGGTTCAATCATCCAGAATTCTGCGGCGTGGCGCTGTGTGTATGATTTCTCGGCTCTGAATGTCGGTCCGAAGGTGTAAACCTTGCCGAAAGCAAGAGCCATGGTTTCCGCCTGGAGCTGACCCGAAACGGTCAGATATGCGGGCTTCTGGAAGAAATCCTCGCTGTAATCAACCTTGCCGTCTTCGGTGCGGGGAGGGTTTTCGGGGTCGAGGGTAGTTACTCTGAACATCTCGCCTGCGCCCTCGCAGTCGCTGCAGGAAATAAGGGGAGTGTGTGCATAAACAAAACCCTGATCCATAAAGAATTTATGGATTGCATAAGCGGCAACAGAGCGTATTCTGAACGCAGCATTGAAAAGATTTGTGCGGGGTCTTAAATGAGCGATTGTTCGGAGAAATTCAACCGAATGTCTTTTCTTCTGAAGAGGATAATCGGGAGTTGAAAGAGCCTCAATGCCGACTTCGTCCGCATTGATTTCAAACGGCTGATTTGCCTGAGGAGTGAGAAGGAGTTTGCCCTTAACTCTGATTGCCGCACCGACATTGAGCTTTGCAATATCTTTGTAATTATCAAGTTTCTCCGATTCAAAAACAATCTGAACGCCCTTGAAGCAGCTTCCGTCGTTGAGTTCAATAAAGCCGATTGCCTTTGAATCACGAAGAGTTTTTATCCAGCCGTAAACGGTGATTGATTTGTCAGCATAGCTTTCTGCCGATTCATAAAGTTTTTTGATTTCAATTCTTTCCATAGCTTAAAAATTAACTCCGTTCCAGCCCCAGTGGTCGGCTTCTTCATATTTGATGTAGATGTTTGCTCTGTCAATGCCGAGCTCTTCGTTGACTATTTCCGAAAGAGCGGCGGTAAGTCTGTCGTAAGCCGCATCGGATGTTGAACCGAAAAGGCTCACTTCAAGATATGCATAATCCTCGGAGCAGTTGCCCTTGAAATACATATCGATATTATCCTCAAAAGCAAGCATAAGCCACGCTTCGCTCTTGCCGGGGATGAGTGCAATTGCCTCGCCGAGCTTTGCTTTGAGATTTTCTTTGTTTGCATCGGTAAGCTCTTTGCTTACGGTTGTTCTGATATATGGCATAATATTCTCCTTTTAGTTTACTCTTAAGAAATCTCTTGCTCCCACAACAACGCCGAGGGTTGAGAAATCATTGTTTGTGTAGTTAACATAAATTCTTGCGCCGGTATCGTATTCCGTGCAGTAAACGCCGTCCTCAACCTCATAATGATCAGTCATTCTTGCATCTCTCAGGTCATTCAGAGCTTCGTTTGCTTCGGCATAGAATTCAGCGGCGGCATTGATTGTGTTATCGTAATAGAAGGTGTCTGTTTCCGCTTTGCCCTTGATTGGCTCATAGTTCCATTCAAAGTGGGGGCAGGCACCGTATTCAACATATTTGAGAAGCGTTTCTTCGAGGTTGATGCCCGTATTTATGGGCTCGCCCGCATAGTCAACAATGCCGTGAAGCACAAGCTGAACAAACGGCACGGCGATGTAAGCTCCGCTTTGCGAAACTGTTGTTCCGATGGGAATATTGATAACCGAATCAAGGTTCTTGAGCATATAGAAATTGCCCTTGACCGCCATTGTTGAATGGCCTGTCGAAAGAGGAACGATTGCTGATGCGAGCGTTTCGGATGCTTCTTCACGGAGAAGTCCGTTGAATGAAAAATCGGAATAAAGAACCGAGCCTACATCGTTGAGGCAGTAGCCCGAAAAACCGTAGTATCTTGTGTCGGCAAGCACCTGAGCGATAACCTTCTTGATTTTACCGAGACCTCGGAATTGTCTGTCTTTCATCGGCTCGCCAAGGTAATCGGATAGCGTGCCTTCGGGCACATAACTGCTTTTTTCTTTTTGAATATCGGTTGCGCTTGTTCCCGAGAAGCCGTTTGCCGAAGATACAAGGTTAATGTCGAGGAAAAGGTTCATCTTCTGGCTGGAAATATATTCGTAGAGTTCTTCGAGCTTGTCCGTACCGCCGAGACGGTGAAGCACGGAAGCCTTTGTTATATCGCCCGAATTTATTCCGCCGCTTAGTATTCCGCTGTAGCGCACACAGATGTTGTTGATACCCTTGCCCTTCATTCTGACGAGCATATCGCCAGCCTGCTCAAAGGTTGTGAGAGTTGAAAGGTAGCTTATGGGACCGAAGGATTTTGTTGCGGCACCGGTCAGCGTGAGATAAAACGGCAGAAAATCATCAATATCAACGGTTTTTGTTGAAAGCACGGAATTTCTGATAAGCTGTTCACGGCAGGCGGAAGAGATCCCCGCATATGTTGCGTTGTTGCCCGAAAGGAAACGGTAGCAAAGGGCAACTTCGGGTACCGCCGAGGATTTTGAAATATAAAGATTTTCATCTTCGTAGTTGACGGGAGTTATGCAGAAACTCGGATAAACAGTGTTGTATTCGTTTGCGGCAGTTGCTTTCTTTGCGTTGATTGATGCAACCGCATCGCCTTTTTCGATTATAGCCGCAAGTGCGGATTTGCCGTGCTTTATGCCGAATGCGGGGATAACTGCATTGCCCGATGATTCGCTCGGAGCAGAGGGGTCGGCACCGTAAACCGCAAACGACAGCGATTCAAACGACTCATCGTAAATGGCGGTGTTTATCATTGCGCCGCAGCCGTCAGGCACAAGAAGAAAATCGCCGCTGTTTGTGTCGCTGTATGCGCCGAAGCAGTTGAGAACTTCCATATTCTCAATGAACGCATCGGGATTGCCCGTGATGTTTGAATGAGTGCAGGAAACATTCATGCTGCCGTCTTTGAGAAAAACCTTCATTATAATCTGAAAACCGATATCGGTTTTATCGAATGTTCCTTTTGCGGCTGTTTTTTCGTCCGCAAACATATCAAAGGTGAAAACTGCGCCGTTTTCGGTCTGTTCAACAGATGCTTTGCCGAAAGCAACGGAGTTATCCTGAGAATTGAGATTATAAATATCTGAGCCGCCCGTAACCTTGAGCGAAACCATACTCGCATCAAAGAAACCGACCTTGCCGTCCTTGACTTTGTCGAGCAGGGGGAGAGCGCTCCAGAGCTTCTGCTGATTGGTTTCTCTTATCGCAAACGAATATGTTGCCTTGTCAATCAGAAGTTCGATAAGTCCCGAAGAAGCAACAGGAGAGCCGAATGAATCCGCATTTTCAACATAGTGTACGTCAACGTTCTGCGAAGCGGTTGTCATTGTGTTTCTGGCAGGAACGGAGCGCAGAGTAATAACACCGGGCTGTTCCTTACCCGAACACGACGAAAAAATCCCCGCAACAAGCATTACGGATAAAAACACGGATAAAATTCTTTTGATTTTATTTCTTATTGTCATAGTATTCAGAATCCTTTGAAACTTCAAAAGTGAAAACAACGCCGTCTTCAATGTTTGCAACGCCGTATTTACAGTTATGATTGGTCATAATGCTCTTAACGATAGAAAGACCGAGACCGAACCGGTTTTCGCTTCTTCCGTGAGCTTTATCCGCTCTGTAGAAGCTGTCCCAAAGCTCGGGGAAATCGTTTTCGGCAATATGCTCACCTGTGTTGAAAACGCCTATCTGAATGAGATTATCATATTCATTCATAAAGATTTCTATTTCTTTTTTGCCCGAACAGTGAGAAACCGCGTTTGTTATGTAGTTTTTCAGAACGATTTCAATTTTATCCTCCTGAGCATAACAAATAAGATCTGAGGGAACGCTGTTGATAACGGTTATTGAATTTTGCTCAAACAGAATTGAAAGATGATTGAGCAAAGAACTGATTTTTTCGCCGAGATTGAAATAATCGGGAGTAAACGGCTGCGCACCGCTTTCGAGCTTTGAAAGCTCAAGAAGCTCAACAACAAGCTCGTTCATTTTCTTGCTTTCATCGTTTATTATCTGGCAGTATTCCTTTATAACTTCGGGGTCATTGCTGATACCCTCGCAAAGTCCTTCGGCATATCCCGAGATAATTGCAATGGGAGTTTTAAGCTCATGGGAAACATTGTTGATAAAGGATTTTCTCGCTTTGTCGAGAGCGTGCCGTCTTTCAATATCTTTCTCGAGCTGACCGTTTTTATCCTTGAGGTCTATAAGTGTTGCATCAAGGGTGTTCGAAAGGGTGTTGATGCTCATCCCGAGCTCACCGATTTCGTCCTTGCCGTAATTTCCGCATTTTCTTCTGAAATCAAGAGCAGCCATATCTTTTGTTATGTTGTTCATTTCAACAAGAGGTTTGGTGAATCTTGCAACAAGAAGATAGAAAAATGCCGACATAACAACAATCATAAGACCTGTTATGAATGAGTAGACTTTGCCCGCAACAAGAACAATGTCTTCAACGTCGGCAACCTCTGAATAAACACAGACGGTTTCGCCCGAATCAAGAATATGGGTAAGCACGAAGAAATCCGTGTTGGTTATCTGCTTTCTGTAGATTCCGAAGTTATCATATTTGACGGAATAGCGGTAGGAATTATTCTTGCTCATCGTTGAAAACTCAGAACTTACACTGCTTGAAGAAGCAAAATGACCGCTGCTGAAAGCAGAGCCGTCATATGATGATGAATAAGAAACCGTGCCGTCGAAATTGATGATTTCAAAAGTTACATTATTATTGTTGGCAATGGAAGACAGGTCAAAATAATATGTTATTGAATTAGGCTCGCAGGCATCAATTGCCTCGGCTGTGTCAGAAAGAATTCCGTAGGTCTGAAATGAAAAGGTTCTGAAAAGCAACGGTGTGCTGCATATCGATGTCAGAATAAGGAACAGAATCAGAACGGAAAAAATGGTTGCAAACAGCTTGAGGCGGATTCTGCTGAGCTTGAATCCTGAAAACATTTTTTTCAAAGTTTTTTACACCTCAATTTTATATCCTACGCCATACACGGTTTTAAGATGGTTTTCACCCCATAAACCGAGTTTGGTTCTGAGTCTTGCAACATGGGAGTCAACCGTTCTCGGGTCGCCCACGAAATCAACGCCCCATATGCTGTCAAGAAGCTGTTCTCTCGAATAGATGCGCCCCGGTTTTTCTGAGAGTTTTATAAGAATCTTATGTTCTTTGATTGTCAGCTCTATATGATTGCCGCCGTATGAAACGGTGTGGGCGGGAATGTCGATAACAAGACCATCGATTGAAATGATGTCTTTGGATGACAGAGACGCTTTGCCCTGAGCTCTTTTGAGAAGAGCCTCTATTCTTTTAACGAGAACAACGGGGCTGAACGGCTTTGTGACATAATCGTCCGCACCGCTTTCAAAAGACATAAGCTCATCGAATTCCTGGCTTCTTGCGGTGAGCACAAGAATGGGTACGGAGCTTACTTCTCTGATTTTTTTGCAGACTTCCCAGCCGTCATATTCGGGCATCATTATATCGCAGACAACAAGGTCAGTGCCGTCTGTTGAAAAGAATTTTTCGATTGCATCTTTACCGTCGAAAGCCTCAAGCGTTTCGTAACCCGCGTTCTTTAAAAAGTCGCATACGAGCCTTCTGATTCTTGCTTCGTCGTCGGCAACAAGTATTCGCTTCATGGTATCACTCCAAAGATATACTTATACAAAATATATATTATCATAAAATATATTAATAAATCAAGTGTAATGCCGAAATAATATAGCTTCATTTTACTCTAAATTTGAACTTTTTGAAAATTTTTTTGCCAAAACTATTGTTTTACGCAAGTAAATTTATTATAATGTTTCAGTATTTAATCTGGGTCCGAAGGACCTTTCGAAAGGTGTGGTTATATGCTCGGCAAGTATGTCAGAGTAAGGGTTACCAACCCTATCCGCTCCGTAAACAGACAGTTCGGTTTTGTCTATCAGCTTAATTTCGGCGCCATCGAAGGAAAAAAACGCTACGACAGCATGTCGCACGGTGCCTACATTATGGGAATCAATCATCCCGTCAGAACCTTTGACGGCAGAGTTATTGCCGCTATCAAAAGAGGGGACGGCAGTCCCACTGTTTACGTTGTTGCTCCCAAGAGTATGAGATTCATTTCTTATCAGATTGAGGATGCAATCGCTTTTGCGGAAAAAGGAAGAAACTATAAGCTTGAATGCCTCTATGAGCGTTCCTGCGGTGCGGTTGTCTACAGAATAATCAATGATGAGGTCAGATATCTTCTCATAAAAAACCGCCGCAGTACCCACTGGGGCTTCCCCAAGGGTCATATCGAAAAGGGCGAAACCTATGAGCAGACAGCCATCAGAGAGGTGCTCGAAGAAACAGGCATTCATATTCAGATTCTTCCGCAGTTTGCTTCAAAATCGGAGTATACCATTCAGGGCAGGGTTGAAAAGTCAGTAACGATTTTTCTTGCCAAAACAAAAGATACGCAGACAACTATTCAGCGGGAGGAAATCGAGGATTATATCTGGCTTAATTTTGACAAAGCAATGGATACTCTCAGGTTTGTGAATGACAGAAATATCCTTCAGAGTGCGCACGATTTCCTTATTGATCAGCACATTCTTGAGAATGCGTGAGGATTGAAAAATGGTTGAAACAATTGTAGATTATCTTGTGGAATTATTCAGAGATAATATTCCCAAGGAATTGATAGTCTTTGTTATATCAATGCTTCCGATTGTTGAACTCAGAGGCGGAATGATAGCGGCAAAGCTTCTTGATATTGAACTTCTCAAGGCTTTTGTTATCTGCTATATCGGCAACATTCTGCCGATACCGTTCATTCTTCTCTTTATCCGAAAGATATTTGCGTTTCTTAAAAGATTCAAAAGAATCGGCAAGGTTATAACAAAACTTGAAGAAAGCTCTTTGAGAAAGAGCGATAAAATCAAGAAAAACAGCCGTTGGGGATTGTTTACCTTTGTTGCAATTCCCTTGCCCGGCACGGGCGGATGGACAGGCTCGCTCATTGCGGCACTGCTTGATATGAGAATTAAAATTTCATTCCCCATTATCGCACTCGGCGTGCTTACGGCAAACTTCATAATGAGCATCTTTTCCTACGGATTACTCGGAGCACTCGGCTTATAAAAACAGTAAAGAGGTGTCAGTCGACACCTCTCTTTTTTTATGGCTGAGGAACAATCGGATGATGTTCGCTCACGTGTTCAATTGAAATGAAATTGTTTCTCGGTGCATATGCCCATTTCATTCCGAATGCCTTGCAGGCACCGTCAACGGGCATATAAAGCTGACCCTCGTTGCCTCTGAAAACTTCTGCGCCGAGGTCAATTTCTCCTTTTTCGGTTACGGCGATTCCGCTTCCTTCGGTGAATGTTACCTCGTGACCGTAGAGCTTAAGGGTGACCTTGCCTTCTTCTCGGATGTCCTCGCCGCCTGCAAAGCGAATCATCGTTGCGAATGCAATGAACCATTCGCCGTCCTTGCATATTGCGGGAGTTGATGCGTTGCAAAGACCGAGGTCGGCACCTTTGTAATAAACTCTTGTTCTGCCTTCGCCGAAAACGGGAGCAACTCTGTAAGGTCTGATTTCGTCATTATCCTTATCGACAAGGCATTCGTCGATGATTCTGCCGTCGTTGAGCTCTGAAACAAGAGTAACTTTATCCCCGTCAACCTCAACGATAGTGAAGGCGGCAACCTGTTCTTCTGACGGATAGAACGATGCATGCCATACCTTGTCGGTTGTTTTGGTGCCGGGAGGATTAAAGTTTGCGTTTGCGAGTTCGTAGTGAATAGTGCCCTGTGAAGGTCTGTCAAACAGTTCTTCGTTCTTTATCGGGAACGAACGTGAAAAATTGTGTTCGTGACCCGAAAAGAGAATGTCCAGCATTTCCATCGATTCGCGCATCATCGGATATGTATCATCATTTGCAAGGTTGGGTCCTGCGTAATATACCGGGAAGTGGTGAGAGCCGAATTTCCAGGTTTTACCGCAATTTGCAATGTCTTTCTTTGCCCATTCGTTCATAAGATCAGGTTCATTAACACCGAAAATTGTGAAATGAGCGTTGCCGTAGTTGAATGAATATATCTCGGTCTGCCAGCCTTCGGGACCGTTTTTCGGATATGAATATTCAAGCTGGGTGTTGAAGAATTCGGCGGGCTCGGCATAGTATCTGTCAACCTCTTTGGGAAAATACTCTCTGAAACCCCGATTATCGTGGTTGCCGCATACCATCATATAGGGCAGATGCTCCATAATGCCTTCCATACCATCAAACATTGCGTTCCATTGGATTTCGTGCTGGCCACAGTTTGTGTTGTCGCCTGCGGTGAGAATAAACTTCACATCGGGATACTTCTTTAATGTATCCTTAAGGAACTTGTTGAGAGTGGAATAGTCGGGGTTATAGTGGTCGTCATCCTTCTGATGGTCGGATATTGCAATAAATCTGAATTTGGTGAGATTTTCTTCTTCGGTGTCAAACCAATATTCCTCGCTGCGGATATCTTTGCTGCCGCAGGTGTAATAATATCTTGTTCCCGGATTGAGGTCTGACGGAGTTGCCCAGAAAATATTGCTTGTGTTGACATCGCTTTTAAAAGGCTTGACAATTGCGTTGCAACGCTTTTTTTCTCCGCCTTTTTCATAATATTCAACATATCCCGATTTGACCTCAATGCTTGAACGCCATGTGACAGTCATTGAGGTTCTTGCGTCTCCCGAAATGCTGACCATAATATGGTCGGGCTTTTCGGTTGCGAGTCTTAAGTTAGGCTGTCTTTCCATTTATTTCACCTCAATCCTGAAGAGTCTTGCGCCGTGAGAATTGACCTCTGCCGAGAATTCTGCGTTGGTGACGGTGTATTCTTCGTGTTTCCACATATCCCAAACTCTGTAATTCAAGCCGCCCATTGCTATGTCGGTAACGTCAAAAGAAATATTTCTTGCTTCGTCGTCGGTGTTGAAAAGTGCAACATATTTGCAGTTCTTACCTTTTGAAGTCCAGATTATTTCGCCTTTGCCGTCGGTTTCGTTGCGGCTGAACTGTCTTGCGCCCTCCGAGTTTTTGAGCATATCAATAAGTTCTCTGTTCTGAAGAAGAGAAAGGGTGAATTCGTCATTTTCACGCATTTCCGCACCTATCATAAGCGGCGAACGGAAGATGCCCCAAAGGGTCATCATTGTAATCTGTTCGTCGTGGGTGAAGCGTGTGTATCTGTTTCTGTATTCGGGGAGTTTTTCGGTTTTCTGAATTCTGCCTATGGGGAGCATATCGCAGTCGGGCCATGCGCCGGGCTGAACATATTCCTGCCAGGCATAACAGCGTTCAAACATTGCGTGAAGCTTGCTCCATTCATCCCAGAAATCGCCTGTCATACGCCAGAGGTTTGCGTTTGCGGCGAGGTGCTCGTGTTCCCAGACGGGTGCGGGGCCGGGTGAAAGGCTGAGCACCATCTCCCTGCCGCATTTATCGATTGCTTTGCGGAGCATTTCGATTTCTTCTTTACCTGAATAAGGTTTATCGGGCCACATTTCCGTGTTGGCAATATCATCGCATTTTATGTAGTCAACGCCCCATTCGGCATACAGTTCAAAAATGGAATCATAATATTCCTGCGCACCCTTTTTGCGGGTTTCAAGACCGTACATATCGGGGTTCCAAGGGCAGATTGAAGACGGCTTCGCAATATCTCTTGCGGTGACACCCTCGCACTTGATTTTCGTGTTCATATGAGCTGCCTGTCTGGGAATACCTCTCATAATATGAATGCCGAATTTAAGACCGAGTGAGTGAATATAGTCCGCAATAGGCTTGAATCCCTTGCCGCCCGCTGATGAAGGGAATCTTTCAACAGAAGGAATAAGGCGCGAATATTCATCCATACAAAGCGGAGCAAAGTAGTGATAATAAAAACTGTCGGCAGTAGGCTCAGACCACTGAATGTCGCAGACGATATATTCCCAGCCGTATTCTTTGAGGTGTTCTGCCATATAATCAGCATTGGCAAGAAGCTGTTCTTCGTTAACGGCGGCACCGTAGCAGTCCCAGCTGTTCCAACCCATAGGGGGAGTAAGAGCAAGATTTTTATGCATAATTATTTTTCCTTTCGGTAAACTCTTATCTCAAACTCTGTCTGAGTTTCAAGATGATTGAGATTGTTTAATTTTTGTTGGTCATCAACACCCGTTTTGTAATAATAAGGCGTCATTTTGAAAAGGCTCTGTATCGCTTCGTTAGTATCAAGATACAGCTTTGCTTTTGCCTGACTTGTTTTCACACAACTGAAATTTTTGGTTTCGGTATCAGGCACATCGTTCAGATAAGGCTTATTGTAAACAGCCGATTTCAGACCTAGCAGATGGTTTTCAAGCGGAATGATTTTTATCAGATAACCACCCGGTTTGAGTACGCGGTAAAATTCCTCGTTCGCATCAGGTGAGAATATATTCAGCACGCAGTCAAAACTTTCATCGGCAAACGGCAAATCAAAAAGGCTCGCAACAGCAAGCGGAATACCCGCTTTTCTTTTGGACGCATATTCAAGCGCATCCTTTGAAATATCAACACCCGCAGCGAAAATTTCTTTTCCTTTTTCGGCGAAATATTGCTTTAATCCTGCCGAATAATAACATTCTCCGCAGCCCGCATCAAGAATGTTTCCGCCGTCGGTAATATATTTTTCGCAAATATCACACAGTAAATCGCGCAAAAATCCGTAATGCCCCGCATCAAGAAAATCTTTCCTTGCTCTGACCATAAGTCTGTCGTCGCCGTGTCTTTTGGCAGAGGATTTCTGCGACCGCAGGAGATTTACATATCCGAATTTTGATTTATCGAAGCAGTGCCCGTTTTCGCAGCGGTAAAGCCTTTCTTCTTCGTAAAGCTTGTTCTTACAAACGGGACAAATAAAATTAATCATTTCTTAATCCTGTATTCTTCAATTTTTCTCATCATCGTTCTGCCGAGGTCGTGCATGAATTTTTCGCAGGAGAGTACGGCATCATCCGGGAATGCGCGCAGGAAATCGCCGACCTCATATGTGAAGTGACCTTGATAATCTGTTTCACCCAAGGCACGGAGGATGTCATCCCAATCCATATTTCCGAGATAGGGGAGAGAATGGCTGTCGTCAATGTTGTTGTTATCGTGGATGTGAAGTGCGCCGAGTCTTGAACCCATCTGACGAATCATATTGCCCGCGCTGTCGCCGACAAGACCGCAGTGACCGAGGTCAAGGCACGCAGTAAAATGTTCGGGGTTGAGGGCATCAACGTATCTGTTGAAATCCTCTGCAACGGAGCAGACATTGGGCACGATTCTGTTTGCTGCATTGTCCCAACCCCACATATTTTCAACTGCAATCTTAACGCCGTAGTCTGCGGCATAGGGCTCGAGCTTGTTATAAAGCTCCATATTTTTCTCGAACTGGTTTTCTTTGAATTGAACGGGATGCACAACGCAGATTTTTGCATCGAGAATACCTGCAATTTCAAGAGCTCTCTTGAGCTTTTCAAACATTTTGGCATTGTATTCTTCGTTGCCGTCCTTTGCGGAGGGGAAAGGCGCGTGAGCCTGCTCAAAGGTTACTCCGTAGGAACGGGCAATTCCGATGAGCTCGGATATATGAGATTTAAAGTCTGCGGAATTCAGAATATCGTTATCATCGTGTGCCATACGGAACATTGAGAAATCGATTCCGTCAAATCCTGCTTCGCAGGTTATTCTGACGGCTTCTTTATCGCCAAAACGGTCTGCAAGAGTCTCTGTTAAATTAACAAGCTTCATAACAATTCCTCCGTTATAGAATAAAAAAATTAGGTTTAATTATAATAAATCCATTATACCAACTCTGTATTTTATCTACAAGTGCAAAAGTAAAAAAACTTAAAAAACATTTTATTAACAAAAAATTAATTGACTTTTTTTCGGAAATATATTAAATTAATATATAACTTTAGTTTGCTAAAGGAGAGAAGAATATGGCAAAGGCGGAATACAGAAGCTCAATCCGTTCAAAAAACCTGATAAAAAAAGCTGTTGCAAAGCTGATTCATGAAAAAGAACTCGGTAAAATCACCGTTTCCGATATCATCAGAGAGGCGGATATCAGCAGAGGCACCTTCTATGCTCATTTTTCGGATGTTGATGCGGTTATGAATCAGATAGAGAGCGAAGAATTCGAGAACCTCAGAAAGTTTGTTGATAACTTCGGTTTTGAAAATATTACAGCTAATATTTCCGAATTCATTATGCGTATCTGTGAGTATCTCGAAAGAGATAAGGAATATTACAGAATGCTCACTCAGTCGAATATTCTCAACAATTTCATTTGGCGTCTTGTAAATGCATATTATGAACGCTTGTTTGAAGGAGTTATTGCTGCAGCTGAAGAGCTCGACAAGGACGATGCAAGCACATACCTTATCTACATCACTTCGGGTGCAAAAACAGTCATTCTCGCTTGGCTTAATGAAGAAATCAGAGCAACTCCCGAGCAGATGGGTGAGAAACTCGGCAGACTCATTAATCTTAATCAGATGTATTTCAAAAAGTAAAAATTAACGGCACTTTGCAAAAGCAGAGTGCCGTTTTTTATATAACTTCAACAACAGTAAGAATATTTTCTCGAACGATGAACCTGACATCAAATCCTGCAAACTCTATTCCGTAAATTCTTTCGGGGATATCCTGATAACCGGGGCGGGGGTCCTGCTTAAGCACGGCAATGAGTGCTGCCTGCTTTTCGGTCGGAATGATATTTAAAAGCTCTTCGGGGAAATCAACCGTCAGGCTGCCTTCTTTTTCGTCAAGGGCAAAGCCGTTGCTTGCTTCGGGATGAGAGTCAACATAGGGCAGATATGGTTTGATGTCATAAATCGGAGTACCGTCGAGCAAATCCGCACCTGCAACACGGAGAATGTGTCCGTGCTTTTCTGTTTTCTCAACTCCGAGAAGTTTAACGCTTGAAAGACCTATCGGATTCGGTCTGAAAGGGGAGCGAGTAGCAAAAACGCCCATTCTTTTGTTGCCGCCGAGCCTCGGCGGTCTGACTGTGGGTGTCCATTCTTTATCCATACATTCCGAGAATTGCCACAGAAGCCATAAATGCGAATATTCTTCAATGCCCCGAAGTGCATCGGGATTGCGGTATTCAGGCTCAAAAACAATCGTTGCTTCAAGCTCGTCAACAAGCCCGCTCTGACGGGGGATACCGAATTTTGAAGAAAAATCGGTGTGAATATGAGCAATTATTTTTAGTTCAGCTTTCATCTTATCACTCTGGTTTTGCGTCGTTATGAGGAATGTTTTTTTCAATCATCACCATAAGCTCATCGAGAGTTACAAGCACGATATCCTCATCAAGCTTGCTTACAAAATATGCAAGGTTTTCAACCGAAACAGTCCACGGATGAACGTTGATAACGCTGTATCCGTTGATTGATTTGATATCTGCAGGATATGAATTGACTTTTGCTGCCTGCTCATCAAGCCACTTGGTTGTAACGCTTGCCCCCTCTCCGTCGGGATGCCAGAGCGAAAGACGGTAGCTGATAAACGGCTTATCGTTAACAAAATAAATTCTGCCTTTGCCGCCTTCGTATCTGGTGGGGTCGAGGCTCATAACGCCTCCCTTGATGTTATCATATCTTGCGTAGTATTCAAGTCTGTCGGTGAGAATCTTATCGTCAATTTCATTTTGCGGTGTGCCGTCGAGAATCTGAACATATTCGAGATTGCTCTTCATCATTGAAGCGGCGGTTAAATCGGTAAATCCTCCGAGCGCACCAAAGGGATATTCCGTCGGATGAATATATCCTGCGCCTGAAACACCTGCCATAAAATAATCGTTTTCGGTTGCATCGGAATAAATCTTTTTAACCGTAACGGGTGAAAACTCCTGAAGCAGGGGCGGAAACGACCATGTTACGGGGAACGGATTTCCGAGGGCAAGTTTCTGATAATATTCGCCGTATCCGTTCTGAATCCACTGAAGATTATCACCGTCGCTGAAAACAATTGCGCAGTAATGTTTTGTTTCGTCAGTGTATTCCTTTGTAATGCTGTGCTTTTGATCGGGAATATCGCATCTGAATGAAGCGAGACAGCTGTTGTTATGGCTGTGGTCTGAGGGAAGGGCAAAATTGCCTTCCTTTGATGCCTGCTCAACAAATGCAACTTCGTATTTAACCCATCCGAGAACGGGAACATTATCTCCTGCATGTTTCATAGCACGACCGCGAAGAAGATTTGTGTCTTCGTCATCGTCGATGTAGAAAGTGTAAAATCCCTGCTGAATTGCAAGGTCACGAAGTCCTGTGACTTCATATTTGAGGCTTACAAGTGCGTTGTAATTAAATTCATTCTTGTGCTTTTCAAAAAAATTCCATTGAAAAAGAAGGTTATATGTATCATCGGAATAATCTTCTTTGAGAGTAAGACCTGCATCAACCGCAAGCTGTTTCAGACTTTCGGGAACGGGCAGCCAGCCGTAAAGTGCGGCAAGGTTTGTTGCGGCATTAAGCCCCTCCGCCTTTTCGCTTTCACGGTAAAGAACATATCCCGAATCGCTTATGTATGATCTGAAGTTGCTTAGAAGGGATTCAAGTGTCCATTTTTCACCGCTTTCGTTTGTGCGTATAAGCTCAACACCGCTTTTTTCAATCTCTTCAAGATAAGAGTTATCAGCTGAGTTTGTGACTATGTATATGAGCGGAACGGTTTTTGCAACAATGCCCTGAAGACCTACCGCCATATGGCGTTCATCCTTGTTTTTGAATGATGCCGAATCGATAACATAAAGCTTATCGGAAAGCTCATAATCAACGCAGATATCATCAAGTTTTAAAAGTTCCTGCTCAGGTTTTGCCGCGGGAATTTCAGGGGTAAAGCATGAAACGAAAAACAGGATAATCGAAACAAAGAATGCCGTAAATCTTGTCATAAAAACACCGCCTTATATAATACAGAATAAATCAACAATTGATTATTGTCAATAAAAAGAAAAACACTTCCGAAAGGAAGTGCTTTCTGGAGCTGCTAGGCGGACTTGAACCGCCGACCTCATCCTTACCAAGGATGCGCTCTACCGCCTGAGCCATAGCAGCATATATTAGTTTGTATCGAACGCAAATTATAATATCACAATAATTTTATTTTTTCAAGCCTTTTTTCAAAAAAAGTTCAAATTATTTAAAAAGCAGGCACCGAAGTGCCTGCTTTCGTCATTTTATAATCAGAATGCCTCAACAGCTGCTTTTTCAGCGGCGAGACCCTTCTTGTAGTTTCCAAGGAATGCCTTGAAGCCTGCGATATCTTCGGCATCGGGAGCAATTTCAATCGAATCCTGACCTGCGAAAACTTTACTTTCAAGATACTCGTCAAGAGTTTCGCCGTCAGCCTTGCTGACCATATATTCGGCAAGGATTGCAACGCCCCAGGGACCGCCTTCGCCTGCGGTTTTCATAACCGAAACGGGAGCTTCGAGAGCCGCACCCATAATTTTCTGACCTGCAACAGGAGCCTTGAAATAGCCGCCGTGACCGAGGATTCTGTCAATCTTAACGTCTTCGTCAGCGAGGATTTCCATACCGAGGCTGAGAGTTGCCGCTGCGGAGCAAAGCTGAACTCTTGAGAAATTTTCGAGAGTGAACTTACTGTCGGGTCCTCTGAAGAACATAGGCTTGCCGCTGTCAAGACCCGTGATAACTTCGCCTG
>JAZNRG010000192.1:0-11802 GCA_045590575.1 Acutalibacteraceae bacterium
TTCGATATCCTTGCCGTTTTCGTAAACCTTGAGAATATTATCAAAAATCATTTTTGTTGCTTTTTCTGCTGCAGCAGCGGTATCCTTGGTGTTGCTGTGGCCGATATATGCTTCAACAGCGTGGGTAAGAGCATCCATACCTGTTGTTGATGTGATGTGAGGGGGAAGACCGACTGTGAGCTCGGGATCAAGAACCGCATACTTTGGACGGAGAACGGGATCCTGAAGGGCATACTTTTCGTGGGTTGTGGGGTCAGAAACAACGGCTGCTATTGTTGTTTCGGAGCCTGTACCGGCAGTTGTGGGAACAGCGTATATGGTGGGAAGCTTCTTGAGAATTTTAAGAGTGCCTCTCATCTTCTGAACGGAAGTTTTGGGCCTTGCGATTCTTGCTGCAGCGACCTTTGCGCAGTCCATAGGTGAACCGCCGCCGAATGCGATAACCGCAGAGCAGTTGTTATCAACATAAAGCTGCCTTGCTTCTTCGATGTTATTGATTGTGGGATTGGGCTGAGTTCCGTCATAAACGGCATACTTAACCCCTGACTTATCGAGTCCTTCAAAAAGACCGTCAAGCAAATGAAGACCCATAAGACCCTTATCTGTTACAACAAGCACGCTGCTGTGACCGTTTGCCTTAACAACCTCGGGAAGTTTTTTGACGCTGCCTGCGCCCTTTACAAGCTCGGGTTCCTTCCAGTTAAGAAAATTAACCGCTACTCTGAAAATACCCTGATATGTTCTGCAATATGCTTTAAAAAGTGTTGAAGCCGCCAAAATCATTACCTCAATTCTAAATATTATTTTTTACATTTTGATTATATCACACACTTTTTATATAATCAATATTTAATTAAAATTATCTTTGTTGCTTTTTAGGCAACACTATGGTATAATTTAGTAACCGAAGTAATCGGAATCATTCGAAAGGTATTATAAATATGCTTAGAATTAAAACATCGGGAAAGAAATTCATCGATGCCGAAGGAAGACAGAGAATATTCAACGGTGTCAATCTTTGCGACAAGGGTTATCACAAAGACGGTGCGGAAAGAAGAACATATCCTCTTGATTTTGATGAAAAACTTATAAAGCAACTCAGCGAATACGGCATCAACCTTGTCAGACTCGGTCTTACCTGGGATGCCGTTGAACCCGAGCCCAATAAATACAATGAAGAATATCTTGACAGAGTTTATACCATAGCGGATTTATGCGCAAAATACGGCATCTATTTCTATCTCGATATGCATCAGGATCTTTACAGCGGTGCCAAGGATACCGCCGGCGACGGTGCTCCCCCCTGGGCTTGCATAACAGACGGCGCAAAATTCACAAAAACAAAGCTTGTTTGGGCAGAGGGTTATTTCTGGGGCAAATCAGTTCACAGAGCGTTCGACCATTTCTGGGCAAACGATAAAATCAACGGTGTTCCCCTCCAGACATACTACTGCAATATGTGGAAACACGTTGCCGAAAAATTCAAGGATCACCCTGCACTTTTCGGATTTGACGTTCTCAACGAGCCCTTCCCGGGTACAGATGGCGGCAAGGTTTTCAGAAAACTTATTATGAGCGTTGCAAAAACCGTTCTTACAGATAAGAGATGCAAGAAATTTCAGATGCTCAAGCAGCTTGTTTCGGGCAACGCAATAAAGGTTCTTGAGCCTTTCAATGACCCGACTCTCTTCAGAAAGGTTACTTCTGCCGCAGACGGTTTAATCCGCAAGTTTGACACAGGAGTATATTCCGAATTCATAAACAGAACCGCAAAAGCTATCCGTGAAGTTACCGATAACGGCATCATCATCATGGAAAACAGCTATTATTCAAACCTCGGCATTCCCTATTCCTGCCCTGCCGTAAACTATGATGGCAAGCGTGAAGAGCAGCTTTGCTTTGCACCTCACGCATATGATCTTATGGTTGACACTCCCGCATATAAATATGCAAGCAATTCAAGAGTCGGTTCAATCTTTGATGAACACAGAAGGTCGCAGGAAAGACTTGATGTTCCCGTTATCGTAGGCGAATGGGGCGGTCAGTCCGAAGGCACCGATTGGCTTTACCACATTGAATATCTTCTTGACAAATTCGACGGTTATCAATGGGGTCATACATACTGGGCATATTATGACGGCTTGCTTGACAACCCCATTATGACCTGCCTTATAAGAACCTCTCCCGTTGCGGTTTGCGGCGAAATCATCAGCTATAACCTCAACAGAGAAACAAACACATTCACCCTCGATTATTTCCAGGACAAGGAATACGATGCACCCACAGAAATTTTCATTCACAAAAAGCCCAAAGAAATTGAATGCGACGGCGAATATGTTATCGACAAAATCGGTGAAGACGGTGCCGGTATTCTTAAAATCAACGCAAAACCCGGCAAGCATACCGTGAAAATAATATTCTGAATAAAAAAGGGCTATCCGAAGATAGCCCTGTTTATTATTTAAAAAACGGAGAAAACTTTTCAACCGAAGCGAGAGAAAGAGAATCGTTATCAGCAACAATTATATGATCCGCAAGCCTTATTCCGAGACCCGAAAGAATTGATGAAAGGTCGCTTGTAAGGCTGAGATCCTCTTTTGATGGAGCGGCAATTCCGTTCGGGTGGTTATGAGCAAAAATAACCTTGTCTGCGTTGGTTCTCAATGCAACCTCGAGAACCTCTCGTTTATCTATCAGCACCTTGCCGGAGGTTCCTTCTCCGAGCTTTGTGCAGTTGATGAGATTACCCGTCGCATCAAGACACATCATATAAAAAACCTCAACCTTGCAGCCGTAGTATTTCTTTCTGATATACTCAACTGTATCTTCAGGAGCGGAAAGATTGATTTTTCCTTTGCTCTGCCCTTCGGCATATCTTCTGCAGATTCCCGGAATTGTTGAAATGAGAAGTGCCGAGCTTTCGCCCATTCCTTCAACGCTGAGAAGCTGCTCATAATCGGCATCAAAAACTCTGTTGAGCGAACCGAATGTTGAAATCAACCTATGGGCAAGCTCATTGGTATCTTTTCTCGGTATCGAATAAAAAAGAAGAAATTCAAGCAGATTATGGTCAGGCATTCCTTCAACGCCCGCTTTTCTGAACGTTTCACGCAGCCTTGCTCTATGGTTTTCATGAGGATTTTTATTTTTTTCGCTCACTTCAAAATCTCCTTAATGATGATAGTTAATATTATACCTGATAAATTTATTTTTGAAAAGACCTATTTTACATATCGGAGTGATTCACATTGAAATCATTTGCAATATCAAAAAACGATTCGGGTCAGCGACTTGACAAATTCATTTCAAAAGCCGTTCCTGCCCTGCCGAAATCGCTGATGTACAAATACATCAGAACCAAAAGAATAAAAGTCAACTCAAAAAGGGCGGAAATTTCCACAAAGCTCCTTGAAGGCGATACCGTGGATATGTATATCAACGATGAATTCTTCGCTCCCGTTGACAAGCACTACGATTTTCTTTCGGCATCAAAGCATCTTGATATCGTTTACGAAGACGAAAATCTTCTGCTTCTTGATAAGAAAGTCGGTCTGTTATCTCACCCCGATGAAACGGAATATAACGATACTCTGATTACAAGGGTCAAGCGTTATCTTTATGAAAAAGGCGACTATGACCCGAAGGACGAGCACTCATTTGCGCCCGCTCTTGTTAATAGAATTGACCGAAACACGGGCGGAATCGTGATAGCGGCTAAAAACGCCGAAACCCTGCGCATTCTTAATCAGAAGCTTAAGGACAGAGAACTTGAGAAATACTACCTCTGCGTTGTTCACGGAATCCTAAACAAAAAGAGCGGCATTCTCAGCGGCTGGCTTATAAAAGATGAAAAGAAAAACAAGGTTCAGGTTTACAGGCAGGAGCAGTACGGAGCAAAAGAAATCAGAACCAAGTATGATGTGCTCTCCGAAAAAGCCGGACTGAGTCTTATTGAGGTTGAGCTTCTAACAGGGAGAACCCATCAGATAAGAGCGCATTTTTCAAGCATCGGTCATCCCCTTCTCGGCGACGGCAAATACGGAACAAATGCCATGAACAAAGCTCTCGGCTATAAAAAACAGTTCCTTTATTCTTACAGACTCAAATTTGCGTTCACCTCGGATGCAGGGCCACTTGAATATCTGAACGGCAAAAGCTTTGAGGTTGACGATGTCTGGTTCAAACGCGAATTCTTAAACGGAAATCTCACTTCCAAAGCAAATTCATAATTTTAATAAATTATAAATTTTATTAAAACACTTGTAAAAACAAATAAAATAGTATAGAATGACTTTATTGTGCCGGTTTTGTTCGGTCGGCATTTAATATTTATTCAGAAAAGGATGAACAAATTATGGCTAAAAACGAAAGCTCAATGAGCAAGGCTGAAATTTACCGCGAAGAACGCAAGGCAAGAATTGCCAAGGCTGCAAAGCAGAACGCAAAGAGCATTGAAAAGAGAAATTCTTTCTCAAAGATTGCAAAGAAAGTTATCGCAATTGTTCTTGTCGTTGCTATCGCAGGCGGTCTTGCATGGAAGGTTATTGACGGTCTCGGCGTTATCGAGAAATTTGCAACCGCTGTTGAAATCGGCGACACAAAACTTTCCGCAGCTGAATACAACTATTATTATTCGGCACAGCATCAGCAGATGGCATACTATGAACAGATGTATCAGTCAAACTACGGCTACAGCATCGGTTATGATACCACAGTTGCTCCCGACGAGCAGAACTCAACCGAAACCGATGAAGACGGTAATCCCATCACCTGGGCTGAATCTTTCAAGAACTCCGCTGTAACCTATGCTCAGACTGTTATTGCTTACTATAACGAAGCAATTGAAGCAGGTTATGAACTCAGCGAAGACGAAATCGCTCAGATCAACGAAACAATCGAAAGCTACAGAACAGAAGCAGCAAACTCAAACTATTCTCTCAACGCTTATCTCAGAGAATCTTTCGGTGCAGGCTTCAACGAAAAGTCTTTCAGAAAGCAGCTTGAAATGGAAATCGTTGCTCAGAACTTCTCAGAAGATAAGGCAGACGAATTCAACAATGCACTCACCGAAGAAGAAGTTCTCAAGGTATACAACGAAAACAAGAAAAACTACAACTACGCTGATGTTCGTTATTATTCATTTGCATATAAGACCCTTACCGCAAACGAAGGCGAATCAACCGAGGCACTTGCCGAAAGACAGAAGGCTGAAAACGCAAAGGTTGATGCAGAAGCAAAGGCTGTTCTTGATAAGATAACAGACGACGCATCATTCGTTGCCGCAGTCAAGGAAGCAAAAGATTCAAAGGACGCTGACCTCACAACTCTCAGCAAGAACATCTCATATTCATCTCTCACCGCTTCAACATCAGACAAAGCCGCTGACTGGGCATTTGACAATGCACGCAAGGCAGGCGACAAGACTGTTATTGCCGGCGAAAAGGGCGCAGTTGTTCTTTACATTGTTAAACCCTCATATTCAATGAACAGCGTTGATGTGCGTCACTGCCTCGTTCAGTTTGAAACCGAAGAACCCACAGATGAAGAAAAGAAGTCTGCTCGCGAAAAAGCAGATAAACTCCTCAACGAATGGCTCAAAGGCGATAAAACAGAAGATAGCTTTGCTGCTATGGTTAAGGACAACACCGAAGATACAGCATCTGCAGAAACAGGCGGTCTTTATGACGGCATCAGAATTACTGACAACTATGTTGCAGAATTTGAAGAATGGAGCTTTGACGACAGCCGCAAGGCAGGCGATACAGGCATCATCGAAACAGATTACGGCTATCACATTATGTATTTCGTAAAAGACAACACAGATGATACCGACTGGGAAAACGCCATCAGAACCGAAAAGGGTTCAGAAGCTCTCACAACCTATCAGGATGAGCTTCTTGCAGAAGATGGCAAATATGCTGTTGTTGAACACTCAACATGGATTGACAGAGTTGCAAAGAAATTCTGCGATAAAATCAGAAAGAACCTTGCTTACTCCGCCGCATCAGCACAGTAACCAAAAAATTATGCCTCCGACAATCAAGTCGGAGGCGTTTTCTTTTATTCAAAGAGATAAACTCTTGTTTCATAGGGTTTTAGCATAAATGTGTTGATTGCGCTGTCGATAACCTCATAGTTTGAGAGCATCAGTTTACCCTTTGCAAGGTCAAAGCCCTGAGGTGCATCAAAGCTGACGGGTTCATCGGCAAATGAGTTTATAACAAGCATTCTCTTGCCCTCATAATTCCTTTCGTAAACAAAGAGCTTTCTGCTTCTCTTATAATGAAGTCTGAAATCGCCGTAAATGCAGATTTCGTTTTCCTTGCGGAATTTAAGGAGCTTGCGGTAATAATTAAGGATTGAATCTTCATCCTTTTCCGCAGCCTCAACGTTAATTTCCGTATAGTTGGGATTAACCTTAAACCAGGTATCCTCCCCCGTTGTGAATCCCGCATTCTTTTCGGCAGACCACTGCACGGGAGTTCTTGAGTTATCTCTTGAAGCGCGGTTTGCTACCTTGAGGAACATCTTATCGGTGAATCCGAGCTTCTTGAAAAGCTGATATGTACTCTTTACCTGGGTATCGGTATAATCATCAACGCTGTTCATCCTGATGTTCATCATACCGATTTCCTGACCCTGATAGATAAAGGGTGTGCCGCTCTGGCAGATGTACATTGTTGCGAGCATCTTGCCGCTTTCAACTCTGTATTTTTCGCTGCCGTATCTGTTAATGATTCTCGGCTGGTCGTGATTCTCAATATAGTTTGCGTTCCATGCAATACCGTAAAGCTTGTTCTGCCATCTGTTATAGGCATTCTTGAGTTTGTTGAGGCTGAAGGGCATCGGAATCCAGCTGACCATAAAGCTGTCTGCTTCCATATGCTGGAAGTTGAACATCATATTAAGAGTCTGACCCGCTCCCTCTTTAATAAAACGGAGAGCAAGTTTCGGGGTCATCATCGGTGCTTCTCCGACCGTCATACAATCATAATTATCCGTAACAGCGCGGAATTCGCGGAGATACTCATCAAGGTGGGGTCCGCATTTATAATGCTCCATACCGCAGGCAACGGGAATGGGGAATCCGTTGGGAAGGCCCTCTTTCTTTGAAATAAATGTGATAACGTCTTCACGGAAACCGTCAACGCCCATATCAAGCCAGAAACGGATAATATCCTTTATTTCTTCTCTTACCTTTGGATTATCCATATTGAGGTCGGGCTGTTCCTTGGCAAAAAGAGTAAGATACCACTCATCAAGATTCTCGTTATAATGCCAACCCGGGCCTGCAAAGGTTGAAAGCCAGTTATTTGGCGGCTTCTTGCCGCCTGATTTTTTACCCTTGCGCCAGAAATAATAATCGTGATAAGGATTATCGTGACCCTTCTGACTCTCCTTGAACCATTCGTGTTCATCGGAGGTGTGATTGATTACAAGGTCCATAATAACCTTAAGACCCTTACTGTGAGCGGTATCAAGAAGTTCTTTGAATTCATCAAGAGCGCCGTATTCAGGCGCAATTGATTTATAATCGGCAATATCGTAGCCGTAATCGTGCTGAGGTGACTTATAAAGCGGTGAAAACCAGATTGCATCAACCCCGATGCTCTTTATGTAGTCAAGTTTCTCCATAACGCCTTTGATATCGCCGATACCGTCACCGTTACCGTCCTTGAAACTGCGGGGCCATATCTGATACACAGCCATTTCCTTATACCAATGCTTTTTGATTTCTGCCATAATATCACCCTTTCGTTATTATAAAACAACTTCCGTTGTGTAAACTTCGGTAGTATAAACTTCCGTTGATATATCAATTGCAGTTGTTGTTTCTTCCGCAGGAGGTTCGGGAGTGTTTTCGAAATCGGGAGCTTCAACGGTTGCACCCTCTTCGATAATAACATCAACCGTACCGATTTCATCGCCGTTTTCATCAAGAATACTGAGCGAAGAATAGCCCTCGGGAGCAACAAACGAATATGAGCCGTCTGACAAAACGGTATGCGATACTCCGTCGCAGACTATTTCGGAAACATCTTCATCGCAAACCACTTTACCAGTAACCCTACCCCAATCGGAGTTTGTTCTGAGAAGAGCTTCTTCAACGGAAAGTTTTGCATTTACCATGGGATAATCACAAAGCTCATTATCATAGTAATAATCAAATCTGTCGTTTATCTTAACGATTGAATCAGTTGACGAGCACACTATATCTTTTACCTGAGCACCGGTGAAAGAAGGATTTACCGACCACACAAGCGACGCAATGCCCGTTACAACGGGAGCCGCCATAGACGTGCCCGAAAGATATGTATAATTGCCGTCTGTGGAGCAGCTGTAAACATCGTCACCCGGAGCGGCAATATCAACGCGATGACCCGTGTTTGAATATAAAGACTGCATATATTCACCGCCGCCGAGATTATCCGCACTTGAAACTATGATTATTCTGTTGAGGATATCCGACTTTGAAACATCGTATAATCCCGTGAAGATATTGTTTTCGTTAACAGCGGAAAAATGACCGTTATGCTTTGCATCAATGGGGTCACCGTAATAATCGCCATTGCCTGCCGACTGAACCGCAAGGAAGTCATAGCCTTTTGAAAGCAATGAAGACATCATAAGCGAAACACAGGCAGGGCTGAAAACATCGTCAAAGAAAGAACCATTATCGTCTTTTTTTGAGTTTGAGGTACCGAGAGAAAGGTTAACTACCTTTGCACCCGCTTTTACGCACTCGGCAAATCCGAAGAAAATGGCAAGCTCGGTATTCCAGAACTGGAGAGCATCAGGATACCAATCAACGCAGATAAGTTCTGAATTATCGCAGAGACCCGAAATGCCGATACCGTTGTTTCGGCTTGCACCGATAATTCCCGCAACATGGCAACCGTGAACATTCGCACTGTTTCTGTTTGCAAGTCTGCCGCTCGGGAAAGATATTCTGCCGTAAAACTCCGGATGATTAAGGTCAAAGCCCGCATCAACAAGACCGATATTGATTCTGCTGAAATAATCCGAATAATCCCACGCCTGCCTTGCATCAACAGCCTCAAGCCACCAGTTGCTTCCTCGGGGATAGAGCTCATCCCATATGATAACCTCGTCGGTATCAAACGGGTCATTCGGAGCGGCATTGAGAGTGCTTCGGAAGGTTTCAACGGGAACGGCAAGAACAACACCGTCTTTGCTCTCAAGCGAGTTGCATTTCGCTCTGACCTGATTATAGGTCATCGGCAGGAAACGAAAAACATAAAGGTCAATGGGTGCACTCCAGCCGATAAGAGTTCCTCCGAAAGATGAAAACATAGCAAGCTTTTTGCTGAAAGAAAGGTTTCCGTCAATAAAAACGGCAACAAGGTCTTCAACATAACCGTTTTCTTCATCAACAGAAATAACATCGGTATCGGTAATTTCATCGAAAAAATCATCCTTGACTGCCTGAGAAGTGCAGGGAATACCGAAGAACATTTCGGATACCGAATCGAGAACCGTATTGAAAGATGAATAGAACATACCGGTCAATGACATAAAGACGGACATAACGACCGAAACAACTTTAGTGAGCATTATTATTCATCCCCTTATTTTCTTTTTAACTTAAATTTCTCTGTAGGAATCTGAGTGAACATAATTGCAATAAACATTATTACGCATCCGATCATTTCGCGGCTCTGAAGCTTATCCTTAAGGAAGATAAATCCGAAAATAACCGCAAACACGGATTCAAGGCAAAGAAGAATAGATGCAACCGTGGGATCGGAATATTTCTGACCGAAAATCTGAGCAGTAAATGCAACACCGCAGCTCATAATACCTGCGTAAAGAATGGGTACTGCAGCAGAGAGAATATCATCAATATTCGGCTCTTCAAAAACAAACATACAAATTATTGAAAGTAAGCCTGCAACAAAAAACTGAGTGCAGGAAAGAGCTATGTTATTAACCGATTTACAGAAATAATCAATAACAAGGATATGTGCGGCAAAAGCAAATGCACCGCCGATAGCGATAAGCTCGCCCTTGCCGATTGAAAAACCGCCTGCAGGCACACTGAGAAGGTAAAGACCCACAACGCCGAGACCGACACCCGCCCAAATATTGAGACCGAGCTTTCTCTTCATAAAAATACCCGCAACGGGAACAAGAACCATATATAAAGCTGTTATGAATCCGACCTTACCGGGACCGAGGTCAAGATAAAAAGCATGCTGCTGAAGATTGCTTCCCACAAAAAGGGCCAAGCCGCAACAGGTACCGCCGATAAGAACATCTTTAATCGGGAATTTCTTTTTTTCGGTTGCTGCAAGTTTTTTGTTTTCTGCCATATGGCTGATTGCAACAAGCGGAACAAGAACGATACCGCCTATAAGAATACGGATACCGTTGAAAGTGAATGTGCCTATACTTGCGCCTTCGCTCTGGGCAACGAAAGAAAGTCCCCACACAACAGCTGCAAGAATGCAGTAAAAAGGACCGAGAAATTTACCTTTTCTGTTAATACTCTATCACTCCAAAAATCGATTATAAAACCCGCCCACAGAAAAACTGCGGGCGGCGAAAAAACAAATATTATTCAGCTGCTTCTTCTGCTGCCTCAGCTTCTGCTGCGGGAGCTTCTTCAGCTTCTTCAACTGCTTCTTCAGCGGGCTCGATGAGAGCACGGATTGAAAGGCTGACACGCTTCTTATCGTAATCAACAGCTGTAAGCTTGCAGGTTACCTTCTCGCCAACCTTGAGAACATCCTGAGGCTTGCTGATGTGACGGTCAGCAATCTGTGAGATGTGGATAAGGCCGTCGATACCGGGAATAACTCTTGCGAAAGCACCGAATGTGGTAAGACCAACGATTTCAGCTTCGATAACAGAATCAACGGGATAGTTCTTTCTGAGGATTTCCCAGGGATTATCCTCGTCTTTTCTGTAGCCGAGAGAAATCTTCTTGTTTTCTGCATCAAGAGCTTTTATGTAAACATCAACTTCCTGACCGATTGAGAAAATTTCTGAAGGATTCTTGATTCTCTTCCAGGACATTTCTGAAACGTGAACCATACCGTCAACGCCGCCGATGTCAACAAATGCACCGTAGTTGGTCATTGACTTAACAACGCCGCTGTACTTCTGGCCGACTTCTGCCTGTGCCCAGAATGCTTCTGTTGCTTCCTTCTTTTCTTCCTTAAGTACGGAACGGATTGAACCTACAGCTCTTCTGCGCTGCTTGTTTACTTCGATGATTCGGAACTTAACAGTCTTCTTGAGAAGGCTTTCGAGTTCTTCATCACGGCGCTCTGTTGCAAGTGATGCAGGGATGAATACGCGAATGTTGTTTGAAACAACAAGAACGCCGCCCTTGATAACTTCAACAACTGTGCCTTCGAGGATTCTGCCGTCTTCTTCCGCTTCGATGATGTCAACCCATGACTTCTGAGCATCAAAGCGCTTCTTTGAAAGCATAACGGTACCTTCTGCATCGTTAGTTTTCATTATGATAAGATCAATTTCGTCGCCGATCTTGAGTTCCTTTGCTGCATTTGCGGTGGGGTCAGCGCTGTACTCATCCATGGGAACAAAGCCGGCATGCTTTCTGCCGATGTCAACCTGGATTTCGGTGGGAGTGATGCCCATAACAACGCCCTTGACTTTCTGGTCTGTGCTCATGCTGCTCAGAGAAGCTTCAAGTGCTGCGGAAAAATCCATATCGTCTGCTGTCATAGCTGCTTCAGAAGGCACCTCCTCTACCTGAATATTTGCGGTTTCTTTTACGATTTCGGACATTGCTAAAAGTACCTCCTTAAT
>JAZNRG010000193.1:0-8485 GCA_045590575.1 Acutalibacteraceae bacterium
TGTTCAAAGGTGCGGATACCTCTTTCGCAGAGCATAACCTTGCTGTTGCCGCCCGCCATAATATATTCCGCACTCATAAGAAGCTCTTCCATTGTTGCGGAAAGACCTCTCTTGAGGAGAATGGGTTTATCGGTTTTGCCAAGCTCTTTGAGAAGCTCGAAGTTCTGCATATTTCTTGCGCCGACCTGAATGACATCAACATTTTCAAAAAGGGGAAGATGCGAAAGGTCCATAATTTCGGTGACTATCGGTGCGCCTGTTTCTTTTTTTGCCTGAAGAAGAAGGTCAAGACCCTCGGCTCTCATACCCTGGAACGCATAGGGAGAGGTTCTGGGCTTGAATGCGCCGCCTCTGAGAAGATTTGCGCCCGCCTCCTTTACATCTCTTGCAATGGAGCTTATCTGCTCGGGCGATTCAACGGAGCAGGGACCTGCCATAATCTGAAAATTGCCGCCGCCGATTTTAAAGCCGTCAACATCAATCACCGTGTCGTCGGGATGGAATTTTCTGCTTGCTTTTTTATAGGGCTCGCTGATACGGGCAACATTGCTTACTATATTAAGACCGCTGATGAGGTCGGTGTCAACATGGCTTGTGTCGCCCACAAGACCGAGAATGGTGTCGTATTTTCCGTCGCTTCTGTGAATCTGAAGATTGAGGCTTTCAAGCCATTCAACAAGGTTCTGAATCTGAGCTTCGTCTGTTCCTTTTTTGATTGATACGATCATTTTGATTACCTCCAAAAATAATAACCCCGCAGTGTAAATTTCACTGCGGGGTGGAAAATCTAAATATCCGTTTTCAGCAAAACCTACCTAAACCCTATCAAATTACTTGATAAAGTAAAAGTAGAAGTATGCAGCTGTGAAAACGTTTCTTTTCATTTAAAAATACCTCTGTCGGTTTTTGTTGGCTATAGAATAGCACTTCAAAATCCGTTTGTCAATAGATTTTCGCAAAAAACTTTAGCGATTTAAAACTTTTATCTGGCAAACTGCCATTGCGTTGAGTGCACGCTCGTGGCTTTCGGGGGTAACACCTGCGCAGCAGGCGGCATCAACCTCAACGGGAGTTTCGGGCAGAAAGCCTTTTATCATCATTGCATTGGAGATAACGCAGATATCCGTACAAAGACCGATGAGGGTTACGCTCTCGATTTTTTCTTCGTAGGTATCGTATGCTTTTAAAAGCTGACCGAGTGCAACCGAGCCGAACGTGGGCTTGTCGATTGCTTCTTCCTTGCGCAGAGCCTCAAGTTCGGGTTGAATCTGCCAGCCGTCGGTGCCTTTGATGCAATGTTCAACGGGCAGGTTTTTGCCCTCCTGAGTAGCGAGATAATCCGCTTCGTGTGTATCTCTCGTGAAGAGCACTCTGCCGTTGAAGTTCATTATTTTTTCTTTGACTGCGGGCAGGATTGCAACAGCCTCTTTTGTGCCGAGTGCGCCGTCAATAAAATCGTTCTGCATATCAACAACAATCAGAAATTTCATAATTTTTTCTCCTTATTCATTGAAAAGATTGGGGTCGTTTTCATAGGGATTATCGGTTTTCTTTATATCGTAATATACCTGCGGGAATTTCGGATTGGGATTTTCGGAAGCACGGTTTGTATCAACCGCGGGATTTTCGCCGGTTCGCACAAGTCTGCCGATAACCGCAAGCCTTGCATCGTCAAAATCATAACAGCAGGTGGAGAGAGTTATTATTCTGTCGTTTTCGCTGATGTCAACTCCTGTTGAATAGAGCTTCCTCTTATCAACCTCACGGATGAAATTCATAAAGCTTCCGTTATCCGCATCGGCAAAGTTATAAAGAAAAATGTTTCCGTTATCGTGGTCACGTCGGCTGTTGGTAATAAAAACGGCATAAACCTTGAAGGTATAGTCACCGTAAAGGGTGCTCATGCCGATGAGGGGAGCTTTTTTGAAGCCGTCAACCGTTCTGTATTGCTCAAGAGTACCGAAGAGTTTATCGTCATGGCGCATATTGTGGCCGTAGATAACAGTGTTTCTGCTGAGGCTGTCGAGAGTGTTTCTGTAGTCAAAGAACGGAACGCCGTATTTGGTTGATTTATTATAAAAATCTCTGCGGAGATAGTAATCATTATCCTCTGCCCTGACAACGGGATAACTGATGTCAAGAGCGGGAACAGAAATCCAGCCCGCAAAATCGCTGTTGATTGCATAGAAGTCTGCGAATGCGGGATTCATACCGTTCGGAAATACAATGTCGGGATATTTTGCTCGGATATCTTCCCACGGGTCGGTGCTCACATCCTCAACCGTTGTCTGAATCAGGTCTGCAAACTCCTGTGCCTGCTTTGATTCTTTGAAGGGTTCAATAATATAATTATTTATAAGTACAGCCGCACTGAAAATAAACACGGTAACCGCAATCACAGTCAATATTATTCTGCCCGTATCGGCTTTTTTCGGTGCGGCAGCAGGTGATTTTTTGCCCTTGATTGCCGCATAAAACTCGGCAACACCGCCGTATCTATCATTTTTGTCAAGCGAAAGAGCTTTTGCTATGATGTTCTTTTCTTTTTCGGGGAACTTTTCGGGAAAGCGAAGATTTCTGCCCTGCGCCCTCTGCTGAGGATTCGGAGGCATAAATCCCGTTGTTGCCTGATAAAGTATTGCGCCGAGTGCGTAAACATCGGTGAATGAGCCGCATTCTTTAGCTCCGCCCTGCTTTTCGGGAGCATCAAACGGAGAATAAAAGCTCTTGGGCGGGTATGAATAACCCGAAAGCGAAATGATTTTTTTGTCTGCCGTAATGATTGAATAAGGAGTTACCGAGCCGTGCCATTTGCCGGTTTTTTCAAGCTTTATGCAGGCATCAAAAACAGGCTCAAGAAGCTCGGCGGCTTTTGATAAAGCGAGCCTTTCGCCTCTGCCGATAACAGATGAAAGCGGCGTTCCGCTGTCGCAGTCAACAACATAATAAAGGGTTGCGTTTTCCGCAAAGCAGTCCGTGAAATTCAGAACGCTCTCTGCGGCAACGGTGCAGAGCTTACGGTAATGCGCATAATATGCGGCAATCTCTTTGTCGGCACGCGCGGCAGTCTGCTCGCTGCGGAATTTGACTATCATTTCACCCGGGTAGCGGTACATCAGCTTTTCGTTCATATATTCGGAAAGGCGGACTCTGCGACGGCTTCTGATATCGAAGGCATAATATGAAACAAAAGATTTTTCTTTTGAGATAACGCCGCCGAGCACATAGCGGTCCGCAAGCCTTATGCCCGCTTCAAGGCAGTTATCGGGATTTGCATCCGCAATTCCGTTGAAACCGCAAACGGGACAAACCTGCGTATCTTCGGCGCATTCGCTCAGGCAGTAAACACAGCGTTTCATATTCAGCCTCCTTTCAAAATACCGTTGCAAAACTACGATGTATATGGTATCATATTTCTAATAAAAATTAAAGGTGATTTTATGAAAAACGGATTTTTTGCGATGGTTTCGCGTATGAAATATATCAACCGCTGGTCACTTATGCGTAACGAACACAGCGAAAACCTCTGCGAGCACAGCTTTGAGGTTGCCGTGATTGCCCATGCTCTTGCGGTAATCGGCAACAAACGCTTTAATAAGAACTATAACGGCGAGAGAGCAGCATTTCTCGGTCTTTATCACGATACCCCCGAAACTCTGACGGGCGATATGCCGACCCCTGTTAAGTATTACAGCGAGGAAGTCCGCAACGCATATAAGACCGTTGAGGAAAACGCCTGCAGGAGCCTTGTTGAAATGCTTCCCGAAGAATTCAGAGAGGATTTTTCGGCAGCGTTCATCCCCGAAAAAGGAGATGAAGAGCTCTGGAAGCTTGTTAAAGCAGCGGATAAAATCAGCGCCCTCATCAAGTGCATAGAGGAGAAAAAGGCGGGCAACAGCGAATTCGTAAAGGCCGCCAAGGGAATCAGAGAATCTATTGAAAACCTTGATTCTCCCGAAACCAAGGTGTTTATTGAGGAATTCCTGCCCGCATATGAAATGACGCTAGATGAGCTCCGATAATAAAATCGGGTACGGGCAGAGCCCGTCCACAACTCGCCGAAGGCGAATATCGCTTTTGTCGCAGACAAAAATATCACATTGCGAAGCAATATATCACACAACGAAGTTGTATATCACTTTTATAAACTCAGCAGTCTTTGTGCGTTGCCGCCGAGGACTGCTTTTTTGCTCTCTTCGTCAAGGTCAAGGCATTCTATGAGTCCAAGGTCAATCTCGGGGCTGTTCCACGGCGCATCGCTTGCAAAGAGAATCTTGTCCGTACCGTGCAGGGCAAAAAGCTCCTTGCCGATTGCAGGCGAAAGGATTCCGCCGCAGTAGGCGGTGTCAAGATAAATATCCTTGCCGCAAAGATATTTTTCGGTTTCTTCCCAGGCATAAAGTCCGCCGAGATGAGCCGCAACAACGGGTGCACTGCCGAATGCGGGCAGAACGCTTGCGAGCCTTTCTGGAGTGCAGTGGACGGGTCGGGGATAACCGATATCGTATCCGCTGTGCAGAACGGTTATCAGACCGAGCGAGCCGATTTTTTCATATATGGGAATCATTTTTTCTTCATCGATAAAGAATTCCTGATAGTCGGGATGGAGCTTGACTCCCTTTATTCCGCTTGCCTTGAGTCTTTCAAGCTCGTCAAGAGCATCGGGGCTGTCGGGGTGAATGCTTCCGAAAGGTATTATTCCGTCAACATTCATAAGCGAAATTGCGAAATCGTTAACGTTTTTCTGCTGACGGGGATTTGTTGCAATGCTGAGCACAACCGAATAGTCAACTCCGCATCTGCGGGCATCGTTCAGAAGGCTCTGATATGTGCCGTTGTGCGACGGGTGGATTATGCCGGATCTTTTAACAAGTATTTTCATCGCAGATTCTGCAATTTTTTCAGGAAAACAATGGGTATGAAAGTCTATAATCACGGTTAATACGCCTCTTTTTTTGAATGTTTTTACTATTTTACACCGAAAATTCAGGCATATCAATATCAAAATCTAATAATAAATTGATTTTTAAAAAATAATTCTTGATATTTATTACATTATGTGTTAGAATAACAACAGTAGGATTAAGTATTTCATGAGAGTGGGGCGACCCGCTCTTTTGTTTATGCAGAAATCTTTTTTCATCAAAAGAAATAAAGGAGAATGTGTCCATGGCAAAGGGAAAGGGCGGCAACACTGTAGCCGTTGTCTGGGATATTGCGGAGCCTATCGCCGAAGAACTCGGTCTGAGCATCTGGGATATCCGTTTTGTTAAGGAGGGTGCAGATTGGTTTCTGCGCATTTTCATCGAAAAAGAAGGCGGCGTAGGCATCACGGACTGCGAAAATATGAGCCGTGCAATCGATAAGCCTCTTGACGATGCAGACCCCATCGAGCAGAGCTATTGCCTCGAGGTTTCTTCACCCGGCGTTGAGCGTGAGCTTACCCGTGAAGGTCACTTTGAAGCCTGCAAGGGTGAAAAAATCAAGGTCAAGATGATAAGAGCTGTTGACGGTGTGCGTGAATTCAAGGGTATCCTTGAGGATTTTGACGGCACACGCATCACTCTTCGCCTTGAAGACGGCGGAGCAATGAGCTTTGAGAAAAAAGAAACAAGCTATATCAAACTGGACGATTTCAATTTCTAATAAATATTAACCGAAAGGAACGATCGGAAAAATGAATAACAGCGAATTTTTTGAAGCAGTCAGACTTCTCGGCAAAGAAAAGCATATCAATGAAGAATTGCTCCTTGAAGGAATTCAGAGAGCAATCGTAACCGCAGTAAAAAGAGACTATGATAACAGAGATATCGTTTTTTGCGAAATCGATGCAGAAGCAAAATTGTTCCGCGTATTCGTTCGCAAGAACGTTGTAAACGAAATTCTTGATCCCGTTGAGGATATGACAGTTGAGCAGGCACAGAGATTCAAGAAGAATGCTCTTGCAGGCGATATCATCGAAATTGAGCTTGAAACCAAGGAAGTAAGCCGTATTGCCGCAGAAAAGGGCAAACATATTCTCCGCCAGGCAATCCGCGAGGCTGAGCACGGTCAGATGAGAGAAGAATTCCAGAGCAAGAATCAGGAAATCGTTACCGCTAAGATTACAAAGGTTGACCCCGTAACACTTGATGCTTTCGTTGAAATCGGCAAGCTTACGGAAAGACTTCTCAGAAGCGAACAGCTTCCCACAGATAATCTTAAGGAAGGCGACCTCGTCAAGGTTTATATTGCAGACATCAAGGATGCAACAAGAGGTCCCAAGGCAACAATTTCAAGAACACATCCCGGTCTTGTAAGACGCCTTCTTGAAAGCGAAGTTCCCGAAATCTTTGACGGTACCGTTGAAATCAAGTCGGTATCCCGTGAAGCTGGCTCAAGAAGTAAGATTGCCGTTTACAGTGCAGACGAAAACGTTGACCCCGTTGGCGCTTGCATCGGTCAGAGAGGCGCAAGAATCAATAAGATTGTTGACCTTCTCGGCGGTGAAAAACTCGATGTTGTGCGCTACAGCGAGAACCCCGCAGAATATGTTGCGGCTGCTCTTGCTCCCGCAGATGTAATTTCCGTAACGGTTGAAAACGAAGATGAACGCTCCTGCAAGGTAGTTGTTCCCAACAACCAGCTTTCACTCGCAATCGGCAACAAGGGTCAGAATGCCCGCCTTGCCGCAAAGCTCACCGGCTGGAAAATCGATATCAACCCCGAAACAGAAGAAGCAGTTATCAACTTTGACGAATAAAATTATAAGGAGCGAAACCGATGCAACAACGCCGGATTCCGATGAGAAAATGCACGGGCTGCAATGAAATGAAACCCAAAAAAGAGCTTGTAAGGGTAGTAAAAAGCCCCGAAGGCGAAATATCGCTTGACCTTACGGGCAAGAAGCCGGGCAGAGGCGCATATGTTTGCCGCGATGTTGGTTGCCTTGCAATTGCAAGAAAAGCAAGAAGGCTCGAAAAAGCATTCTCCTGCGCAATTCCGGATGAGGTTTACGAGAGAATGGAGGAAGAGCTGAGAAATGACGGATAATCCGAAGCTGCTCTCTCTTCTCGGAATGTGCCGCAGAGCAAGAAAGCTCAGCTGCGGTCACGATGCTGCAATAGGTTCGCTCAGAAACAAAAGCGCAAAGCTTTGTCTGCTGAGCAGCGATGCCTCGGAAAGACTCAGGAAAGAGATTGAGCGTGAAGCATCTTTTGAGGGAAGGGACATTCCCGTGAAAGAGCTGTTTTCAGATATGAACGAAATAGGCAGAGCAACGGGTCTTAAATCCGCTGTGCTCACAGTTAATGACGAAGGCTTTGCAAAATCCTTAATCGGAATTTTGCTTACCAGTGGGGAGGTTAATCAATGATTAATAAATACAGAGTACACGAAGTTGCAAAAGATTTTGACATCAAGAGCAACCTGGTTGTTGATTTGCTCGCAAAGCATTTTGACGGTCAGAAAAAGCATATGACAGCTCTCGAAGAAGATGAACTTGATGTTATATTTGAAACATTTACAAAGGAATATGAGGTAGAAGACCTCAACGAATATTTCAACCTTGTTCCCGCCGCAAAGAAAGAAAAGGAAGCTCCTAAGGCGGAGGAAGCACCCAAAGCCGAAGAAGCTCCCAAGGCTGAGGAAAAGAAGGAAGAGAAGAAGGCTGAGGTTCCCGCAAAGAAAGAAGAGCCCAAGAAGGAAGCTCCCAAGGCTCCCGCAAAGAAGGAAGAAAAGAAGGCTGAAAAGCCTGCCGAGAAAAAGCCTGTTCAGCAGCAGAAGCCCGGCAAACTTCCTCCAATGCCTCAGAAGCAGAACAAACCCGTACAGCCTGAAAAAGAGCATAAGCCCATGCAGTCCAGAACAAAGGGTGAAATGCGTACAATCGATACAAGAGCAGATAACGTTGACCTCGAAAAATACAACGAGAGATACGAAAACATCGCTCCCGAAAACAAAACAAAGCAGCACGAGGGTGCAGTCAAGAAGCAGAAGCTCAAGCAGAAGAGCCAGCAGTACAGAAAGCAGGGCGGTATGCGTTCATCAAGACGCGAAACCGAAGCTGAAAGACTCAAGAGAATCGCTGCAGAAAGAGCAAAGAAGCCTCAGATGCAGCTTAAACTTCCCGAAGAAATCACGGTCGGCGAGCTTGCAGCAATGCTCAAGATGACCGCTGCCGAGGTTATCAAAAAGCTCTTCACTCTCGGTCAGATGGCAACCGTAAACGAAGTGCTCGACTACGAAACAGCAGCAATCGTTGCCGAAGAACTCGGTGCAAAGGTTGAAAAAGAAGTTGTTATCACTATCGAAGACAGAATCATTGATGACCACATTGACGATGAGAGCGAGCTTATCGCAAGAGACCCCGTTGTTGTTGTTATGGGTCACGTTGACCACGGTAAAACCTCACTTCTTGACGCAATCAGAAACACATCCGTTACATCAACCGAAGCCGGCGGTATCACACAGCATATCGGTGCTTACAGAGTTGACCTTAACGGAC